>CAMPIM010000043.1 GCA_946886365.1 uncultured Novosphingobium sp. | reverse complement strand
GTTGCACTTCGAATGTGAATCCACACCCGGGTCAAGCCCGGGGTGACGGAAAAGGAGCCTAGATGCGCATGCTGTAAGACGATCCGCTTAAACCATCAGCGAGCGCGCCCTAAAGCCGCAACCCAGCCGTCTCGGGCAACCCGGCCAATATATTGAGATTCTGCACCGCGGCCCCGGCCGCGCCCTTGCCCAGATTGTCGAGCGCCGCCACCAGCCGCACCTGACCCGCATCCTCATTGCCGAAGACGAACAGCGCCAGCCGATCCGTCGCGCCGACATGCTCGATCGCGACCTGACCCATCGCCGCGCTGTCCTCAAGCGAAGCAACGCTCACGATCGGCGATCCCGCATAGGCATCAGCCAGCGCCGCATGAATGTCCGCAACCTTGGGCGCATCCGCCATCGCGCGCAACTGCAACGGCACTTCGACGATCATGCCGCGATAGGCATTGGCCACCGCAGGCGCAAAGATCGGCGGATGCGACAGCCCCGAATAGCGCAGCATCTCCGGGATATGCTTGTGCGTCATGCTGAGCCCATAGGGCCTGAACGCACTCGGCGCGCCGCTTGTCCCTTCAAACTCCGCGATCATCGCCTTGCCGCCGCCGGAATAGCCCGACGCGCCCGACACCGTCACCGGCCAGTCGGCAGGCAGCAGCCCGCCAAGCACCAATGGCCGCACCAGCGCCAGGAAGCCGGTGGGCCAGCACCCCGGATTGGACACGAACCGCGCGTTCGCCAGCTTTTCCCGGTGCCCCGGTTCCAGCTCGGCAAAGCCATAGGTCCAACCGTCCGCAACCCGATGCGCGGTCGACGCATCGATCACGCGCGTCCGGTCATTGTCGATCAACGCCACCGCTTCCCGCGCGGCATCGTCGGGCAGGCACAGGATGACGATATCGGCGGCGTTCAACGCCTCCCGCCGCGCCGCCGCATCCTTCCGCTTGTCCTCGTCCAGCGTGATGAAGGACAGCTCGGGCCTTCCGGCCAACCGCTCGACAATCTCCAGCCCCGTGGTGCCGACGCCGCCGTCGATGAAAATCTTGTGGGTCACGCGCCGATCCTCCGCCGCGAAATTATCGGTTCCGCATGGTCAGCTGCCAGCCGGGCGACCACGTCCGCCAATGGTTCAACAACCACCGCCATCCAATGGGCATTGGCATGCAGCAGATTTTCGCTGTCCGTCATGATGCCGACATGGCCGGGGAAAAAGACGAAGTCGCCACGCTTCAACGGCTCGTCGGAGGGCAGGGGGTTGCCGATGCCTTCCCGCTGCAAATCCGTATCGCGCGGTGCTTTGATCCCGCACTGACCCAGCGCGACCTGCACAAGTCCCGAACAGTCGATACCGCGATGGCCCCGTCCGCCCCACACATAGGGCTGGCCAAGGTAGCGCAGCGCCACGGCGACCCAATCGCTTTCCAGCACATCGGCGCTGACGGCATGCCGTTCATGCACATACCCTTCGGCACAAGCGACGAATCCGTCCGCCGCCTGCCCGGTGAACAGCGCGCCGCCGGGCCAGTAATCGCGAATGGGCGACTTGATGTCGGCCGCGCTGAATAGTGGCGCGGTGCCAGCAAAAATCCGGTGGTTAGTTTCTTCATGCGTGTCCAGCGCCTCGCGCCGCACATAGCCGACATAGCCGTCATGCCCGCAAAAGCCCCAGGCCCAGTCCGTGGTCATGTCCAGCGCATGGAAGCTTTCGCCGCGCAGCAATTCGCTAACGGCCGTAGCCGTGACGGCGGGCGAGGACAGCAGCGGCGTCCCCGCCGCAACGCAAGTCAGTTCAATCGAACGGGCATAATGCGCGGAAAACAGCACCCCTGCCAGCGACAGGTCAGCCAGGTCTCCGCGCGCGGCGTGGATGCGGCTGTCCAGCTTGACGGAGCGGCCGTCTAGTTTGAACCGGATACGTTCAGGCGGTGCGTTCCGCGGAGTTAAAGTCGTGGCGTTCATCGCGGCCGGTTCCTGCGATGAAATGGTGAAACGCGTCAAGGAATTCCGCCCCTTTGGGGGTGCGAGTGATGAAAATATTACGCCGATCGGCCGCATCCCGCTCCCGGCGAAGATATCCGAGCGCCGAAAGCTTGTTCAGCGCGCGGGTAATAACCGGCTTCGATACATGCAGCGCCTCGGCGAGTCCCCGCACGGTATGCGGCCCCGCGCTGATGTAAACGGTCATCATCAACGCCATTTGCCGGTTGGTAAGGTCGGGCCTGCCGGATCGCACATAATCGACCAGCGTGCGCATCCATTGGGCAAGTTGTTTCAGACCTGGGCGGTTCAGCTCAGTAGTCTGTTCCTGTGCAGAAGCGGCATCCATGCCCCCGTAACGCACGATGCACGATCCGGTTGCGTAACGGCCCCGTACCAAAGGTCATTTCTGCCCTGATTTTTCATAACGTTGTTCCAGCATGCGGAAAACGGCGCGCAGGCCCAATGCCTCGCCGCCCTTTGGCCGCCCCGGCTTTGGCGACGGCCGCCAAGCGAAGGTGTCGAGATGCAGCCACTTCGCCTTGTCCGGCACGAACCGCTTCAGGAACAGCGCAGCGGTGATCGCGCCGGCAAAGCCGCCTTCGCCCGCATTATTGATATCGGCGATGTCCGACTTCAGCATGTCGGCATAGCCATCCCATAATGGCAGGCGCCAACTCGGGTCGTCCACTTCGCTGCCCGCCGCGTCCATCTGAGCGGCCAATGCGTCATCATTGGTGAAGAGGGCAGGGAGGTCGGGACCCACCGCCACCCGCGCCGCGCCGGTCAACGTCGCATAGTCGATGACGAGTTCAGGCTCATCCTCGCCCGCCAGCGCCAAGGCATCGGCCAGCACCAGCCGACCTTCCGCATCGGTATTGCCAATCTCCACCGTCAGCCCCTTGCGGCTGCGCAATATGTCGCCGGGGCGGAAGGCATTGCCCCCCACCGCATTTTCTGCCGCCGGGATCAGCAGGTGCAGTTGTACCGGCAGGCGAGCGCCCATGATCAACCGGGCGAGCGCGATCGCATGGGCCGCGCCGCCCATATCCTTCTTCATCAGGCGCATGGCCGACGATGGCTTGATGTCCAACCCGCCGCTGTCGAAACAGATGCCCTTGCCGATGATGGCGACGCGCGGATGCTTGGCATCGCCCCACCGCAATTCGATCAGGCGCGGGGCAAAGTCCTTGCCCGCTGCTCGGCCCACGGCATGGATCATCGGGAAACCCTGCTCCAGCGGATCGCCCTTCGTCACCGTGAAGCGCGCGCCAAAGGCTTCGGCGACCTTCGCCGCTTCCTCCTCCAACTGTTGAGGCCCCATGTCGCCAGCGGGAATGTTGATGAGGTCGCGCACCAGCGCCACCGCTTCCGCCAGCCTGACCGCCGGGTCGATCTGCGCAACCTCGCTGGTCAGCAGCACGCGCGGCCCTGCGCTATTTTCATCGCGGCGATAGCGGTCGAACCGATATTGCGCCGTCAGCCAGCCGAGCATGGCTGGCCCGGCCGTCCCATCCGCCAGCCGATATTGACCCTCGGGCAATGTTTCGCCCAGCTTGGCGAGGCACCAGCTGCTGAGCTTCGCTTTGTTCGCGACCCCCGCGACCACCGACCAGTCCGAAGGATCATCTCCCGGAATGATCGCATGCTCATATCCTTTGCCCGCAAACTTCTGCGCCGCAACGATCGTCCGGACGCGCTGCGGCTGCGCGGAAAGCCAGTTTTCGAAGCTTTCCGCATCGACAATCTGGATCATATGCGCGGGCTGATTGTTATCTGCTTTCAGCAGGTCGGAATAATCGGTCATAGTGGGATTCTGGACAAGGATGAGGGGGTTGGAAAGCCCCATTTTTGCGATGTCGCCCCCTCGACCCGGCCATCCCGCATTTGCCCCTGACCGGCAAAGGGTCTAGATTGATGTCAACGCAAACTGGCAAGGAGAGAGACATGGTAATGCATGGCGACAATGCACGGCAGCAGGCGCTCCGTGCGCGTGCCTATCAACTCGCCGAAAGCGGGCGGTTCGATGGCGCACATCAGGTCGAACAAGCTTTGATTGCGGAAGGCTGGCCCAACGCCGCCGCGGCTCTTCAAAGCAGCTATGCCCGCAAGGCGATCAGCGAGCGTTGTCTGGCGGCCAAGCCGCACTGATGCAGCGCTTACCGATGCGAATGAAGGCAGGGCCGGTCGCAGGACTGGCCCTCTTTCTCTGTACCTGTTCTCCCTCGGCTGGCGACCATGCAACGGATAATGTCGCTGACACCGGCAATGATGTCGCGACGGCCAATTTCGTCAACCGGATGGCGGGCGCGGAACAGCCAAAGCCGCCGTCCCAGCCTTTCCAACAGGCTGAAAAGACCGACCTGCTGGAATTCCTCTACGCCTGGCCCGCGCAGGCATCCGCCGTGCCGCAGATCGCCGAAAAATTGCGCAAGGACATGGAAAGCGGAAAGGCCGACGCGCTCAAGATGGCGGCGGACGACCGCAAGTCGGCGCAGCAGTCTGACTTTCCTTTCCACGCCCATAGTCTCGAAACCCGCTGGACCGTCGCCGCCGACACGCCGCGCTTCCTGTCGCTCCGCTCCAGCCGCTACACCTACACCGGCGGCGCGCATGGCATGACCGGCTATGACGTGCTGCTCTGGGACAAGGCGCGCAAGCGGGAAACCAGCGTGCAGGCGCTCATGACCTCACCCGCAGCCTTCGCCGCCGCGACCCACGACGCCTTCTGCGATGGCCTCGACAAGGCCCGCGCGAAAAAGCGGGGCGGGCCGATCATGCGCGGCGACGATCCCTTCACCCAATGCGTCGACCCGATGAAGGAAGTCCTCATCCCCACCTCACGCGGCGGCAAGCTGATCGACCGGATCGTCGTCGTCGTCGGCCCGTACAGCGCCGGTCCCTATTCCGAAGGAACCTATGAAGTCCCGTTGCCCGTCGATGCCGCCATGCTGAAAACGATCAAGACCGAATATCAGGATGCGTTTGCGGGAGGCTGACCGGTCATAGCTGTTGCATAGAACCCAACCCCTCCTCCGTTCGCCCTGAGCTTGTCGAAGGGCTCTACTTCCTCAAGAAGGAAAGGGGCTTCGACAGGCTCAGCCCGAACGGATCAGGAGATTTAGATTAGAGTATTCTCTTCCACGCGTAATGCTTCCTGGGCTGATTCACATTACGCCACCGGCGCGCCATAAAGATCATGCTCGTCGGCATCCTCGATCACCACGTCAAGGATGTCGCCAGCCTTCCGCCCTTCGCCGACATCGCGCAGGAACACATTGCCGTCGATCTCCGGCGCGTCCGCCTGGCTACGCGCCGTGGCGCCAATTGAGCCGTCCTCGTCAGCCTCGCCAACTTCATCGATGATCACCGGCAGCACGCGCCCGACCTTCGCTTGCAACTTGGCAGCGGAAATCGCAGCCGTCTTCTCCATGATCCGCTGGTAGCGTTCTTCCTTGACCTCTTCCGGCACCGCGCCGGGCAGCTCATTCGCCGCCGCGCCCTCCACGGGTTCGAACCGGAACGCGCCCACGCGATCGAGCTGCGCCTCGTCCAGCCAATCCAGCAGATACTGGAAGTCCGCCTCCGTCTCACCGGGGAAGCCGACCACAAAGCTCGAACGGATCGCGATGTCGGGGCAAATATCCCGCCACTTGCGGATGCGGTCCAGCACCTTCGCTTCATTGGCCGGCCGCTTCATCGCCTTCAGCACATTGGGCGAGGCATGCTGGAACGGAATGTCGAGATAGGGAGTCAACAGCCCCTCCGCCATCAGCGGAATGACATGATCCACATGCGGATAGGGATAGACATAGTGCAGCCGCACCCACGGCGCCACGCCCTCACTGGTGCGCAACTGCCCCAGCTCACGCGCCAGGTCAGTCATATGCGCCCGCACCTCGCGGCCCTTCCAGCTGCGCGGCTCATGCCGGGTATCGACGCCATAGGCCGACGTATCCTGGCTGATCACCAGCAGTTCCTTCGTCCCGGCATGCACCAGCTTTTCCGCCTCGCGCAGCACCGCATCGATCCTGCGCGACACCAGATCGCCCCGGATCGAAGGGATGATGCAGAAAGAGCAGCGATGGTTGCAGCCCTCCGAAATCTTCAAATAGCTATAATGCCGCGGCGTCAGCTTCAGGCCACCCTCGGGCACCAGATCAACGAACGCATTGGGCACCGGCGGCGAAGCGTCATGCACCGCATTCACCACCTGCTCATATTGATGCGCACCCGTAACGGCCAGCACCTGCGGGAACTTGGCGCGGATGACGTCCGCCTCGTCGCCCATGCAGCCCGTCACGATGACACGGCCATTTTCCGCGATCGCCTCGCCTATCGCCTCCAGCGATTCCTCCTTCGCCGAATCGAGGAAGCCGCAGGTATTCACCAGCACCACGTCCGCGCCCGCATAGTCGGCGGACATCAGATAGCCGTCGGAGCGCAGCTTGGTCAGGATGCGTTCGCTGTCGACCAGGTTCTTGGGACAGCCGAGCGACACCATGCCGACCTTCGGCGCTTCAGGAATTTTGGTTGCCATGATCGGCGCGCACATAGGGATTTTCGCGCCAAATGTCACGCCCGCCCGAAAGATCAGGCGAATCCGTCCGTTTCCCCGACCTCATCCCCGTGAACAATCTCGATAATAAGATCGCCCGGCTCCAGCTTCCGCGCGCCTTCTTCCCAAAAGCCGATGACCCGCTCACCCCGATAGATGCGTACGCCAAGTCCCGTCCCGATCGCCGACAAAGGCCCGCCAATCTCCTCTGCCAGCACCCGCCGCTCATGCAGCTTCACCCGCCCACCCGACGCGGCCAGGTCCGCCATATAGTCCGCAATATGCCGCCCGCTCGTGCTCCCCGCCAGCAGCAGCCCGGCAAAGCTCACCGGATTGATCACCGTCGTCGCCCCCGCTTGCCGCGCGGGCAACTCATTATCCTCATTCCGCACGACGATGCTGATCGGCAGGCGAGGGGCCAGATGCCGCGCCGTCAGCGTTATCAAAATCGACGTATCGTCCCGCCCAGCCGACACGATCATCGCCCGCGCACGGCTGATCGCCACATCTTTCAGCGTCTTGTCCCGCGTCGAATCGCCGCACATCACGTTGCAGCCCAGATCCTCCGCCTCCACCAGCGGCTTTTCCTGCGGATCGACCACCACGATCTCGCGCGGGTCGACACCCCGCGCCAGCAGCTCGCGCACCGCCTCGCCGCCGCTGGTGCCAAATCCGGTGACGATGATATGATTATGCAGATCGGCCTGAATGCGTGCCATGCGCCACCTGTAGAAGATGTTGCGGAAAAACAGATTATAGGCCGTCCCCAGAAAGATCAGCCATACGAACAGCCGGATCGGCGTCACCAGCAGCGCCTCGAACAGCCGCGCTTCCGGGCTGACCGGCACAATATCGCCATAGCCTACCGTCGTTACCGTGACGGTCGTGAAATACAGCACGTCGACGAAACTGATCTGGTCGTCCAGATTGTCCTTCAGCCCATCGCGCCCGACCCAGTGGATCAGCAGTACCAGCGCGATCAGCCCAAAAACCAGCCCCACCCGCCAGACCAGATCGGCCCAAATCGGCATGGACGATCGCCGCCGCAGAAATCCGGTTTGCGCCAGGGGAAGGCGGGCAGGATTGATCCTCATGGGGTGCGCGTTTAGCCCTCCAAATCCCAACCCATCACCGTCATCCCAGCGACCCGTAGGGCGGCGTCCGCCAACGCTGGGATCTCAAGAGATGTCGCACAACCTCGCCCGAGACCCCAGCGTTCGCTGGGGTGACGAGATACAAGGCTAGCGTTTGACAATCACCGAGGCTCCAACCGCGTCACCCCACCCATATAAGGCGCCAACGCCTCAGGCACGATCACGCTGCCATCCTCCTGCTGGTAATTTTCCAGCACCGCGACCAGCGTCCGTCCCACGGCCAGCCCGGACCCGTTCAGCGTATGCAAGAACCGCGTCTGCTTCTCGCCCTCCGGCTTGAACCGCGCATTCATCCGCCGCGCCTGAAAATCGCCGCAGTTGGAAATGGAGCTGATCTCGCGATAGGTCTGCTGGCTCGGCAACCACACTTCCAGGTCGAATGTCTTCGCCGCCGCAAAGCCCATGTCGCCGGTGCACAGCAGCACCTTGCGATAGGGCAGACCCAGCGCCTGCAACACACCCTCGGCCGCCGCGCACATGCGCTCATGCTCAGCCTCGGACTCCTCCGGCTTGCAGATGGCGACCAGCTCCACTTTCTCGAACTGATGCTGGCGAATGAAGCCGCGCGTGTCGCGCCCCGCCGATCCCGCCTCAGACCGGAAACAGGGGGTCAGCGCCGTCAACCGCATCGGTAGGCTCGCCACGTCGACAATCTGCTCGCGCACCAGATTGGTGAGGGAGACTTCGGCGGTGGGGATCAGCCAGCGCCCGTCGGTGGTTCGGAACAGGTCTTCGGCGAATTTCGGCAATTGCCCGGTCCCGAACAGCGCCTCGTCCCGCACCAGCAGCGGTGGGTTCACTTCCTCATAGCCATTTTCGCCCGACTGGCGATTCAGCATGAACTGCGCCAGCGCCCGGTGCAGCCGCGCCATCTGCCCACGCAGTGCCGTAAAGCGCGCGCCCGACAAAGCCGCGCCGCCCTCAAAGTCCAGCCCCAGCGCCGGGCCGAAATCGGCATGATCCTGCGGCGTGAAGCCAAATTCGCGGGGCTCGCCCCACCGGCTCACCTCGACATTGTCCGCTTCGTCGGCACCCTCGGGCACATCGGCGGCGGGCAGGTTGGGAATGGCGGACAGCAGGGCGTGCAGCTTCTCGCTCACCTCCCGGTCTTCCTCCTCCCGCGCGGGCATGCTTTCCTTGAGCGCCGCGACTTCGGCCTTCAGCGTCTCGGCCTTTTCCATGTCCTTGGCCGCCATGGCCGCGCCGATCGCCTTGCTCGCTTCATTGCGGCGGGCCTGACCCTGCTGCAACTCCGTCTTGATCGCCCGGCTTCGCTCATCCAGCGCCAATATGTCCGCACTCGAGGACGCAAAGCCCCTGCGGGCAAGGCCAGCGTCGAAAGCTGCGGGATTTTCGCGGATAAAACGGATATCATGCATGGGTCCGCCCTATGCCGTTCCGCGACCAGCCGCGCAACCCTATGCGCCCCTGTCCGTTAGGGACTGCAAGTCACAGGAAAGGAGCCGGGAATGTGGATCGATCATGATGCGATGGTGCTGGTTGCCGACGGTCGCAAGATGCTGTTCTTCCGAAACAAGGGCGACCGCATGGCGCCAAATCTGGAAGCAGAAACGGTGAAGGTGCAGGAAAATCCCGCCGATCGGGATCAATCCACCGACCTATCGGGCCGTGCGCCCTATATAATGGGCGCGCAGGCCACCATGGGCAACACCGATTATCATGAACAGGAAGAGGCGCGCTTCGCCGTGGAGGCAGCCGACCTGCTCAGGCGGCGCGCGCTCGCCAACGACTTTGAAAAACTCATCGTCGTCGCCCCGCCGACCGCGCTCGGTCACATGCGCAAACATTATCACAAGGAAGTGCAAAGCCGCCTGGTGGGCGAGATTGCCAAGGATCTCGCCAATCACCCCGTGCCGGAGATTGAGAAGATCATCGCGCAGGCCTGACGCGATCGACCGCAAAAAAAGGGGCGGCTCCCCCACGAACCGCCCCTTCTCACGCCCCCGCGTGAAAGGCTGCATCGGCCCGTCGGTCTATCGGGCAACCTGATGCGCCATCATTCAGTCCGGGCCAAATCCCAGCCCTAAAGCCTTCAAGCCACCTTGGCCTTGCGCTCGGCAAAACGCCGCCGCGCCATCAGCGCCACCGCTCCCGCGCCGAACAGCAGGACCATCGGCGGGGCGGGCACATCATGGCCGCCACTGCTGGTGGAACCGCCCGAGCTGCTCGACGACGTGGACGAGGAAGTGCTCGATGACGTCGAACTGGACGAGGACGTGCTGGACGATGTGGAAGAGGAGGTTGAGCTGGACGTCGATGATGACGAGCTGCTCGTCACGTTGCCGCTCGACGTCGATACATTCCCGCTCGAAGTGGACACGTTGCCGCTGGAGGTAGAGACATTCCCGCTGGACGTGGACACGCCGCCCGTGGAGGTCGATACCCCGCCGGTCGAAGTCGAAACGCCGCCCGTCGTGGAGCTGGTCGAGCTGCTGATGCCCCCGGTTGAGCTGCTGGTCGATGAGATGACCACCGAGCCGCCGCTGCTGCCACCACCGCTGCCGCCGAAGAAGCCGCCGATGAACCCGCCGCCGCCAAAGCCGCCGCCGCCCGCCATCACCACAGGAACGCCGCCACCGCCCGACATGATCGGCATTTCAGCGGCAGCCAGCGGCGCGGGCAGGGGGATGGGCGCCGCATGCGTCGTCACCGACACGATCTGCGGCGCGCAGGACATGGTCTTCACCACCTTGCGCTTTACAGTCCGCACGGCATAGCGCTTGGGCGCGGCCTTCACGCTCTTGTTGCTGTGGACCCCTGCCGGCCGGGCGCTCTCGGCAACATGGACGGCGCCGCCGCCGATGATCGCGCCACCGCATGTGCAGGCGCATAATTTGGCCAGTGCCATCCGTACCGACATAGCTATCCACTCTTGTTCGTCTTCAAGCTTCTGGCCGCGTCAGTTGCCTTCTGAGACCCGGAAGCTGTTTCCTGCCCTGTAACAAGACAAGATAACCGCTAAACTTCAACGCCATTAACCTTGAATATAGGCTATAAGTTGGTGGTGAATATAGAACAGCGCCAATCTTCATGGTTAACGTCTCGTTTTGATACAAAGGGAGTTAACGCCGGGGCTTGAGTTATTCTTTGTGGTCGATGCCGTCGATCGCGCGCGCAAATCGTCGGGACGTGGCACTGTCAGCCGTTGCAAATTCTCGCCGCCCGGCTCGCTCTCTTGAATGCGCGCTTGTGTCGCCCCGCGCTGCTCGTTATTAGGCGCCGTCAATCATAAGTCACGGGCTACCGGACCTTTTGAACCGGAGCCCTCGAGTCGGAGAGCCAGATGGCATCGGTCCTGAATTCCGATAAAGACGGCCATAATCCGCCGAAATCGGCTGTTACACTTCCCCCCGACTATCGTCCTTCGCCCGACGAAGAGTTCATGAATCCCCTCCAGCTTGAATATTTCCGCCAGCGGCTCTGGGACTGGAAAAAGCAGATCCTGACGGAGGCGGAAGGCACGCTGGCCGTGCTGCAAAATGAACCCTTGCGCGAACCCGATCTCAACGACCGCGCGTCGAGCGAGACGGACTGGTCGATCGAGCTGCGCACCCGCGACCGCCAGCGCAAGCTCATTTCCAAGATCGACGCCGCGCTCCGCCGCATCGACGATGGCGAATATGGCTATTGCGAAGTGACGGGCGAACCTATTTCGCTCGGCCGCCTCGAAGCCCGCCCGATCGCGACCATGACTGTCGAGGCGCAGGAGCGTCATGAGCGGCAGGAAAAGGTATCGCGAGACGATTGATTAACGCTTTATCCACTGGTCGCTGGCAATGTCCCGCCAAATAAACGGGTCATTGCAAGGGATTGGGCATGGATAGCGATCAGGAAATGGCGGAACGGGGACCTGCTCGGTCAGGCCCGCGGGACAGCCTGTTCCTGCTTACCAACCTGACTTGCATTGAAGGCACGCCCCTCGGCCGTGCTCGCGTGCGCAACCTGTCGGCTACCGGCCTCATGGCCGACTGCGAACGGCCGGTGCCTGCCGATGCCGCGATCGTCCTTGAACTGCGCGGAGTCGGGCGGGTCAGCGGCCGGGTCGTCTGGGCCAAGGATGGCAAGATCGGTATTGCATTCGATCATGAGATCGATCCCCAGCTCGCCCGCAAACCCATAGCCTCCGGAGCCGCTCACCGCGCCCCCTCCTATCTGCGCCTCCACCAGATAGGCCGCTGACCAAAACGCGTTCTTCTCGCCATTTCCTTCATGAAAAACGCGCCGCCTCCCAGCGCCGCGTCAATCCCGATTGTCCGGGAAGTAAGGGCGGAACCGCGTTTCCCCGCGGCCCCGTGCCCTCAATCTCAATGCCGGATCAATTTCGCGACATTTCCTCTTTCACCCGCAACTTCTGCTTCTTGAGCGAGGCAACCAGGATCGCGTCGGGCATGGGCCGACTCGTCTCTGCCTTGATCCGTGCCTCAAGCCCGGCATGTTTGGCTGAAAGAGCTGAAACGTGGCTGTTTTCCATGACATTCTCCTGATGAGGGTGATGGACGAACGAGTAGATCATGATTCGCCCCGCCTGTCTTTCCGGAATCGGCGCTTTGCGATGGGGCGCGTGCAAATTTGCGATGGTCCGATAGTGTCCGGGGAGTTATCAGGAGCCTGTCCGCAACATGGCCGAGAAAGTGGGTAGTGGGTGAGCCGGGAAGACATCATGCGACGGCTGGAACTGCTGCGAATCGAACATCGTGATCTTGATGGCGCCATCGAGGCGCTCGTGGACGCGGGAGGGCGCGACCAGATGCAGATCGCCCGCCTCAAGAAACGCAAGCTCCGACTCCGCGACGAGATCGCGCTTTTGGAGGATGCGTTGGTGCCGGACATCATCGCCTGACCACCCCTGCGTGGCGATTGTTGGTTAACAACGGCCCTGAATGATACAATCTGCCCTCCGATGTCTGCATCGGGACTGACAAGCAGCCGCTTTTATGTCAGTGATTCGGCCTATGTCTCCTGCTGTCACTTTGGACCGTGGCTTGCATCGACGTCTTGTCGATGGCCTCTATCTTGAAGCCATGGTTATGGCCGATGAGGCGCGCGCCTATTTCGACCGCCGCGATATGACGGAAGCCGAGATCGAAGACCCCCTCCGCCGCGTCTCGTTCGCCTGCGAATCCCTCAAGGTGACGACCCGGCTCATGCACATCATCGCCTGGCTGTTGAGCCAGCGGGCGTGGCAGCGGGGCGAGTTATCAGATGCCGACCTGATGGACGAGAAATACCGGCTGGGCCGTGCGACCGAAACAGACCCGGATATCGCGGCAGCCTTCCCCTTCGCGGCCCGCGCCTTGATCGAGGCCAGTCAGGAACTGTACGGGCGCGTCGCACGCCTGCAAGACAGGATGGACCATATGGCTCGTCCGCACGGCCGTGTGGACAGCAGCCCCGCTCGGGCCTTGATGGATCGCCTGAACACCGCCTTCTGAGGTCGGCTTGTGAAAGGCGTTTCGTCGCTTCTTCCTGCGGAGGATCATCGTACGGGCTGGCGCTTCCTTTCCCAAATGGGCTAGACCGTTGATATGAACACGGGCTTGCGGACTTTTCGCCGCGTATCAGCCATGTCGCAAGCCTCCCGGCTTTTGATCCTGCCTCTGCTTTTGGCGGCTCCCGCCGTGCATGCGCAAATCGTGGAACCGCCGGCGGATGTGGCTGACCAGGAGCTTCCCCTGGACCCCATGCCTGACCTGGGCGTAGAATGGCCTGACCTGGGGCAGCCCGACGCGGTTGCCTCCCTGCCTCCCGATCCGGCCGATACGCCCGACCTTGCTGATGATGCCACAAGCCCCGCGCTTCAGGATTCCGATGTCGATTTGCCTGATGAAGCTGCGGCCTTCGCGGATTCGGGTGAGGAAAAGCGTTATTCCGTTCAGCTCAATGGTTTGGACGGGATAGCGGACACACAGTTCGATAGTCGCTTCAAACAATTATCCGTGTTGCGGGAAGGAGAAGGGAAGCCCGCAAATCTCGCGCAGATAAACCGACGGATCAAGGAAGATAGCGAGCTGCTAGACCGGCTGCTGCGTGCGAAGGGCTATTATGCGGCCCGCGTTCGTAGCGCCATTTCCGTCTCGCCTGAAAAGGAAGGCCGGCTGGCCGTGCGGTTCGAGATAGTGCCGGGGACGCGCTATCTGCTTTCCTCGGTCGATCTCCAGGGTTTGGCCGAAACGGGCGAACAGCAGACGAGGCTGCGTGAAGCTTTCCCTCTCCATGCGGGCGATCCCATCGATGCCGACGCGATTCTGGCGGGGCAGGCTTCTCTTTCGCTTGCCATGAGTGAAAATGGCTTCCCGTTCGCACAGGTTGGCGAGCCGGAGGTGCGGATCGACCATGAAGAACGCAAGGGCGATCTGGATATCATCGTGACGCCGGGTGCCTACCGCACGTTCGGATCGGTCATCCTTAAGGACAACAAGCTGTTCAATGCGCGCCATGTTGAGAGCATCGCCCGCTTCGAGCGTGACGATCCTTACAAGGCGTCGGATGTCGAGGACCTGCGAAGCGCGATCGTTGCCACCGGTCTGGTATCGTCGGTCACGCTGACACCCAAGGATGCTGGTGACGGGAAGCATGTCGATCTGGCCGTCGATGTCCGGCCCGCGCCACTGCGGACCATTGCTGGCGAGTTGGGCTATGGCACCGGCGAAGGCTATCGCGCCGCCGTAAGCTGGCAGCACCGCAACCTGTTTCCGCCAGAAGGCGCCGTCACATTGCGCGGGGTGCTTGGAACGCAGGAACAAACCGCGTCCTTCACCTACCGGCGCAACAATTTCCGGGAGCGTGATCATGTGCTGACCGGGCTCGTGTCGATCAGCAATATCAAGCGCGATGCCTATGACGCGCGTACGATTACCCTTTCGGGGGCGCTGGAACGACAAACGAACATATTGTTTCAGAAAAAATGGGTCTGGCGGGTTGGGACGGAGTTCATCGCGTCGGATGAAAAGGATGCTTTCAGCGGCGGCAACAGACGAACCTTCCTGATCGGCGCGGTGCCGCTCAGCCTCACTTATGATGGCAGCGACGACCTTTTGAACCCGAGCCGGGGCTTCCGGCTGGGCGGTCGTTTCAGTCCCGAACTGTCCTTCCAGAATGGGACCTTCGGCTATTCCCGCGTGCAGTTGGACGGCAGCGTTTATCAGCCCGTGACCGACCGGATCGTGCTGGCGGCGCGCGCCCGCTTCGGTACGATCCTGGGCTCGACGGTGGATCAGATCGCGCCGTCGCGGCGCTTCTATGCCGGTGGCGGCGCTTCGGTCAGGGGCTATGGCTATCAGGACATCGGCCCGCGCGACGCGAACAATGATCCGATCGGCGGCAAAAGCCTTGCTGAATTCTCACTGGAAAGCCGCGTTCGTTTCGGGAACTTCGGTGTCGTGCCATTTGTGGATGCAGGCAATATCTCCACCAGCTTCCTGCCACGTTTTAAAGACATGCGCATCGGCGCGGGCATGGGGCTGCGCTACTATAGCAGCTTCGGCCCGATCCGGATCGACGTCGGCACGCCATTGAACCCGCAGAAGGGTGATCCGCGGGTTGCCGTATATGTTTCTCTCGGGCAGGCCTTCTGATGGCCGAGGGTGAGGTGCAGAGGCCGCAGCGGCGTCATCGGGCCTGGGATGGGCGATGGCAGCGGTGGATAGTGGGCATGCTTGCCCTTCTCCTGGTTGCGGCGGCGGCGGCGCTGGTGTGGCTCGACACTTCGGCCGGGCACCGCTTCCTGGTTGCGCGTGTTGAAAAGATCAGCCCCCCCTCTGGCCTGCGTATTCATGTCGATAGGATCGAAGGCAGCATTTACCGCCGCGCCATCCTTCATGGCGTGACGCTGTCCGATCCCAAGGGCGCCTTTCTAACGGCTCCGCGCATAGAACTGGATTGGTGGCCGCTGGCCTGGCTTTCAAACCGTCTGGACATCGACCGGCTGAACATTCCCGTGGCGACGCTGCACAAGCTGCCACGCCTTAACCCCGGCAAGCAGAAGGGGCCGATTCTTCCCGGCTTTGACATCCGCTTGATGCAGTTTTCGGTAGGCCGACTGGTCATAGCCAAAAATATCAGCGGACGTGTGCAGCAGGCGACGATTTCCGGTGACGCCGACATACGTGACCGAAGAGCAGTCATCGACCTTTCCGCGCGGGTTCTGGGGCAGGAGGATGCGATCAACCTCGCGCTCGACAGTCGCCCGGATGACGATCAGTTCGACCTGGATGTAACCGTCAATGCGCCCGCTGGCGGCGTCCTGGCGACCATGGCCGGATTGCGGCAGGACGGCAACCTGCGGATTCGGGGGGAGGGCAGCTGGACTCGCTGGGATGGCAGGCTGGCTGGTACGCTGGACAGTGACCCTGCGGTCGACATGGTGCTTGCAGCCCGCAGTGGCACCTATTCCGCGACCGGATCGGTCGAAGCATCGGCCATAGCAGGAAAAGGGCTGGTACAGCGTCTAGCTTCGCCGCGCCTTTCGCTGGAAGCGCACGGAGAGCTGAAGGACCGCGTGCTGGACGGCAAACTGTCCCTGCGTTCGGAAGCCATCGCGCTGAGTGCTGATGGCGCCCTCGATCTGCGTAACTCCGCATTTGATAATCTGCTGATCGATGTGAAGGTTGCGCGGCCCCAAGCCTTGCTCAAGTCGATGCGGGGACGCAACGTCACCGCGCGGGTGCGGCTGGATGGCGCCTTTTCCAGCGTCGGCTACGAATATTTGCTGAGAGCCAGACAGCTTGCGTTCGACCGTACCGTGATCAGCGATGTGCGCGCAGAGGGTAAAGGACGCAAGGTCGGCAATGGGCCGTTGCTGATCCCCCTGCGCCTGCGTGCGCGGCGGCTGGATGGGCAGGGCGACCTTGTCGAAGGCATCATCCGCAATTTCGTGCTGGATGGCGTGTTGCAGATTAAGGGGCAGCAGCTCCTTACCAATCCCATGCCGATCCGGTCGGACAAGCTGAGCGGCAAGCTGGTCATGCTCGCCGATCTCAGGACCGGTCGTTATGATTTCGGTCTGGATGGACAGATACGCGGCCTGGCAATTCGTGGTCTCGGCATCGTGGATCTGACGTCCAAGTTGCGGGCAGTGCCGGGAAAAAGCGGCGCGTTCAGCCTCAGCGGCACGGCAATGGCGCGCATGCGCCGGTTGGATAATAGTTTCCTGCGGGGGTTGGGCGGTGGCCTCCCGGTGGTGAAGAGCAATCTTTCGCTTGGCGCTGACAAACGCCTGATGTTCACGGGTCTGCGCCTTGAAGCGCCGCTGCTCAGTCTTTCGGCCGATGGATATCGTCGGCCCGACCGAAGTTTCCATTTTGAAGGCAGCGGCACGCATAAGCGATATGGGCCGGTACGCCTGACGCTTGACGGCAGGATTGAACAGCCGACGATTGACCTGTTGCTTCAGCGACCCCTTGACGCATTGGGCGTCGCCGACATGCGTGTGCATCTGGTCCCGGACGACGCCGGGTATCAATTCACAGCTCTAGGTGGATCGACGCTGGGCGCCTTCAATGGTGAGGGCCAAATCCTGTTACCGCGCGGCGCTCAGGCGGTGGTGAGGGTGGCGAAGCTCGCCGTGTCAGGAATAACCGCCAGCGGTGATCTGCGTCCTGTGACGGGCGGCCTTGAAGGACAGCTGAATGTCGCTGGCCCTGTCAATGGAAGCATCGCATTTGTCCCCGTGAATGACATTCAGCAACTGGTCCTGAAGCTCGACGCTACGGACGCCAGCTTTGATGGTCCCACGGCAATCGCGGTGCGTCGCGGCAAGCTGGATGCGACGGTTCTGCTCGATCCCGTCGGGACGTCGATCAATGCCGTGGCGCAGGCCAGAGGCTTGCGGGTGGGTGGCATCCTGATCGGTAGGATGGCCGCTAATGCTGATCTGACCGGCGGGCGCGGAACGATGAAGGCCAGTCTTTCGGGCCAGCGCGGCCGTCTTTTCGACTTGCAAGGTGAAGCGCAGGTCGAACCCGATCGCATCCGCATTGCGGCGCGAGGTACGGTGGACAAGCGAGCGATCCGGCTGACGCGGCCTGCGCTTTTGACCCGCAGTGCTGACGGTTGGCGACTGTCCCCGGCGACCATCAGCTATGCTGGCGGCTCCCTGCAATTGGGTGGAGAGCTAAGCGGCCAGACGACGCGAATCGAAGGTCGTGTGCAGAAGCTGCCGCTTTCCCTTCTGGATATCGCTTATGATAATCTGGGCCTGGGCGGCACCGCCACAGGATCGCTCAGCTACGTGCATAGTCGGGGCGGCATGCCCACCGGGAAGGCGGAACTACGCGTGCGCGGCCTGTCGCGTTCGGGATTATCGCTTAGTTCCCGGCCCGTCGATGCCGGGGTGAACGCGGTTCTCACCAATGACCGGCTTGCTTCGCGCATGCTATTCGCCGCCGATGGCCAGACTATTGGGCGGGCGCAGGTCTTGCTGACGCCGCTTGGCACGCAAGGGAGCCTGATCGAGCGGCTGAACCGGGCGCCTCTATTCGGTCAGCTGCGATTCCGAGGGACTGCGGATACGCTCTGGCGCCTGACCGGGGTGGAGATAGTCGATATCTCCGGCCCCGTGAGTGTCTCCGCCGACGCGCGCGGTACGCTTGGTAATCCCGTGATTTCCGGCGCGCTCGCGACTGACACGGCATCAATCAACAGCGCAGTGACCGGTATGCGGCTGCATAATGTGAAGGCGCGTGGACGGTTTTCCGGCGCGCAACTGGTCATGTCGAGTTTCACCGCCAATGCAAAGAATGGCGGAACGGTCAGCGGGACGGGCAGCTTCACCTTCGCAGGAATTGCCGGGGTGGGCATGGACTTGCGTTTGCAGGCAGATGACGCTGCCCTGCTGGACCGCGACGACATAGCCGCTACGGTCACCGGCCCGATCACCTTGCGTTCGGACGGCGTCAACGGAACCATTGGTGGCGACCTGCTGCTCAATCGCAGCCGTTTCACCTTGGGTCGTGCAGCCGCAATCGCCCAGATTCCGGAGCTTCGCGTCACAGAGGTCAACCGTAACGGCGAAGAGATCGAACGGCCCCGCAAAAATGGGCCGTGGGCTCTCGCTATCAAGACGCGGGCGCGTAATCGCCTGACGGTCACAGGTTTGGGCCTTGATAGTGAGTGGCGTGCCAATCTGGATATCGCTGGCACCGTGACCAGTCCTGCAATCTCCGGAACGGCAGACCTCGTTCGTGGAGGTTACACCTTCGCCGGGCGTCGTTTCGAACTCCGTGAAGGCAAGATTCAGTTTGATGGTCGCACGCCAACGAATCCCACGCTCGACATCGATGCGGAAGCCAACGTCAACGACCTCACCGCGATGATCCATGTGGGTGGTACAGGTCTCAGGCCCGACATCAGCTTCACCAGCGTGCCCGCCCTGCCGCAGGATGAACTGCTTTCCCGCATATTGTTCGGAACATCGATAACCAATCTTTCCGCGCCGGAGGCGTTGCAACTCGCCTCTGCTGTCGGATCGCTCCAGGGTGGCGGAGGGCTTGATCCGATCAATGCCGTGCGCAAGGCTGCCGGACTTGACCGGCTGCGCATTATCGCTGCCGATCCTACGCAGGGGCAGGCAACCTCAGTTGCGGCCGGAAAATATCTGACGCGCAAGACCTATGTTGAACTCATAACCGATGGCCAAGGCTATTCCGCGACGCGCATGGAATATCAGATCACCCGTTGGCTTTCTCTGCTGGCGTCGATTTCCACTCTCGGTCGGGAAAGCGCAAACGTCCGCATATCCAAAGATTACTGACCGACTAGCCTTCCCGTTCGTTGCCGAAATGCCACAATTTCAGCTGTTTATCTTAGGTTCATGAAACCATTGCCTGCCGTGGGACTTCCACCACTTCCTCCTCAAGGAGGTGAGTGACAATGGAGTATCCTATGCGGAAAATAATGGTCGCAACCCTGCTGGCTGGATCGGCCGTCGCCTCTCCCGCACTGGCACAGGATGCCGACGCCACTTTCACCGGTCCAAGGGTCGAAGCCATTTTGGGCTATGATCATACCGGCGCAGGTAGCAGCGTGGACAATGACAATAGCAGAGATGATCAGTCGATCGACGGGCTGCTGTATGGCGTAGGCGCAGGCTACGATGTCAATCTCGGCAGCGCTGTCGTAGGTGTCGAGGGCGAATTCACGGATTCGACCGCCAAGAGCAGCAGAAACCCCTTCACCAGCCAGTTCGGTTTCGGCCGTGTCAGCCAGGGCCGTGACCTATACGTCGGCGCCCGTGCTGGCATACTCGCCAGCCCCAACACCCTTGTCTATGTGAAGGGTGGCTACACCAACACCAAGCTGAACGTGCTCGCAGGCGACACCGACGAAACGACCGATACCTCCTTCAAGCTCGACGGCTGGAGGATTGGTGGCGGCGTTGAACGCGCCTTCAACCAAAATATGTTCGGAAAGCTGGAGTATCGCTACTCAAAATATGACAGCGCGCACATCGACTTCATGAATGGCGCGACGAGCAGCGAATTCGACATCGATACGGATCGTCATCAGGTCGTGGCCAGCGTAGGCTGGCGCTTCTGACGGGACGGGGGGGATCGGTTTTGCTGATCCTCCCGTCACGCCTTTCCCTCTATAAAGTCGCTTCGATTTCCCGTGCGGCCATATCAGGGTTTTCCGCGAGGCTGATCGGCCGTCCCACGACAAGGATGGATGCGCCCCGGTCCAATGCTTCCCGAGGTGTGACCGCGCGCTTCTGATCACCCAGGGCGCCGCCTTGTGGCCGGACGCCAGGCACAACGAAAAAGCCATCGGGCCAGGCACGTTTGGCTAGCGCGACTTCTTCCCCGGAACAGACGATGCCGTCCAGTCCAGCACTCCGCGCCAGGTCGGCAAGCCGTGTCACCTGATCCTCAGCCTTGCCGCCCACCCCGATATCCACAAGGTCGCTATTATCCAGGCTGGTGAGCACGGTTACCGCGACGACCTTTGTATTGACGCCCGCAGCTGCTTTGGCATCCTCCAACATGGCGCGCCCGCCCGCTGCATGCACGGTCAGGATCGCTGGCTCGAGGCCATGGAGCGCCTGAACGGCCTTTGCGACCGTATTCGGAATATCGTGCAGTTTCAGGTCGAGAAAGATCGGCAGATCGAATTTCATCATTTCCCGCACGCCGTGGTGGCCATGTGCACAGAAGAATTCGAGCCCCAGTTTCAACCCACCTACATGTCCGCGCACACGCCGGGCCAGATCCTGGGCTTTGGTGAGGTCGGGCGTATCAATGGCGACGTAAATTGGGCTGCTCATGCTGTTCCTGTAGCGGGAAGGGAAGGAGAAGAAATGGAAAGGTCGTCGGCGATGCTGGCAGGCGGTAAGGTGGGAGCAGCCGTGGCGGTTGCCGCGATCAGCGCCCGCTCCGTGCTTTCCAGCTTCCTCTTCATCCGCCAACGCGTGGTGCGGGCCATGATCCAGAAGGGAACGGCACCCACCAGAAAGGCGATGAGTATGGGAAACCAGATACGCGTCTCCCACACGATATCGCCCCATATCTTGATTTCGGTAGGCCGGTTGTTCGCCTTGCAGAACAGGGCAATCGCGACGGCCAAGACAACCCAGAAGGCAGTCCGCAGGAATTGCATTCGGCATGTCCTCTAGCTGATAATCGAACCAGCTTAGGCCATTTCGGCGTAGTTCGGAAGCGCCTCGTCGGATTTGCTGGTGTCGGGAGGACAGAAAGTCGCCTCACTGCATGCCGGAACCCTTGTGCCCGCCTGCGCATTTTCCTTGCGGCAAGGAGGTTCAGGACATGGCGGCGCGCGCATATTGGCAGGGGCAAATCAGGCTGGCCCTCGTGGCCATTCCCGTCGAAATCTATGCGGCCACCAAATCAGGCGCCCAGATAGCCTTCCATCAGATCCACGAACCAAGCGGCAAGCGCGTGCGCTACGAAAAAACGGTTCCCGGCCTTGGCCCAGTCAAGCCAGAGGACATTGTGAAGGGCTATGAAGTCAGCAAGGGCGACTATGTCCTGCTTCAGCCCGAGGAGATTGATGCGGTCAAGCTGGACAGCAAGAAAACGCTCGAACTGACGCAATTTGTGGACGCTGACGAGATCGACGTCCTCTATTATGAGCGGCCCTATTATGTCGTGCCCGCGGATGATCTTGCCGAAGAAGCGTTTATCGTCCTGCGCGAGGCATTGCGGCGCGCGAAGAAGGTTGGACTGGGCCAACTCGCGATGCGCGGCCGGGAATATATTGTTTCGCTAAAGCCTTGCGGGCGGGGCATGGTGCTGGAGACGCTTCGCTATGCCGATGAGGTCAATCGTGCCCAGTCCTACTTCCGCGAAATTGAGGATGTGAAGCCCGATCCGGAACTGCTCGACCTTGCCGAAGCGCTCATCGAAAAGAAGACTGCGCCTTTCAAACCCGACAGCTTCCACGACCGTTATGTCGATGCGCTTGAGCGGCTGATCGAAAAGAAGAAGAAGGCCAAGGGCCGTCGCGTCATCGAGGACGAGGATGAGGCTCCGGTCAAGCGCAGCGGCAACGTGATCGATTTGATGGCGGCGCTGAAGAAATCCGTCGATACCGGGGCGAAACGCGCGCCCGCCAAGAAACCGGCCGCGCGCCGCGCCGCCAGCACCAAGGCTACCACGCGCAAGCGGGCCTGACATATGGCCGAAGCCGACCCCCTCAAGGAATATAATCGCAAGCGCGATTTCACCCGAACGAAGGAACCGGCGGGAAAACGGACACGCAAGAGCGGCAACAGCTTCATCGTGCAGAAGCATGATGCCACGCGTCTACATTATGATTTCCGGCTGGAGGTGGACGGTGTCCTGAAAAGCTGGGCGGTGACACGCGGCCCTAGCCTTGACCCCGCCGACAAGCGGCTTGCCGTTCGCACGGAAGATCATCCGTTATCCTATGCGAGCTTTGAAGGCACAATTCCAAAAGGCGAATATGGCGGCGGCACCGTGATGCTGTGGGATGAGGGCACCTGGGAACCAGTCCCCGGGAAAAGCGCGAAGGATCTGGCGAAAGGCCATCTTCACTTCATTCTTCATGGCAAGCGGATGAAGGGCGAGTGGCTTCTGATCCGCCTGAAACCCCGGCCCGGCGAAGGAAAGAGGGAGAATTGGCTGCTCCGAAAGATCGATGATGCCTATGCTGGCCCCGCCGAGGATCTGGTCGGGCGGGAATTGACCAGCATCAAGAGTGGCAGGACCATGGGCGAGATTGCCGCAAACGCGCCAGCGATCTCTCTAAAGGGCAAGCGCGGAAAAGCTTTCGATGCCGCCATGGACCAAGCGAAGAGGGCGACGCCAGTTCAGCCTTCCACCAAGCGCCGTCGACAGGAAAAAGCACCGGCATTTCAGGCGCCGCAGCTCGCTACGCTGGTCGATGCCGTCCCCACGGGCAATGGTTGGCTGCATGAAATCAAATATGACGGTTATCGCACCTTGGTCAGTGTTTCCGGCAGCCGCGTTCGGCTGTTCACGCGCACGGGCCTCGATTGGACTGACCGTTTTGCGCCACTGGCGAAGGAAATAGGCGGCATGAACCTTCCGCCCATGCTGATCGATGGAGAAGTCGTCGCACTGGGGGCGGACGGAAATCCGGACTTTTCCACATTGCAGCAGGTGTTGAAGGGCGAGGGTAAAGGCGCCCTCCACCTCTTCGCCTTCGATCTTCTTTCACTGGAAGGAGAGGATCTGACATGGCAGCCCAACATTGCCCGTAAGGAAGAGCTAGCGGCACTGCTAGGTCAGGGGAGCGCACATGTGCATTTTTCTGATCATATTATCGGCGCTGGCGAAAAGCTGTTCCGGACGATGTGCGAGGCTGGACAGGAAGGCATAATCTGCAAACGAGCGGATGCTCCTTATCGGGGCGCCCGAACGAAGAACTGGCTCAAGGTCAAATGCACCCGTCGGCAGGAATTTGTGATTGTCGGATGGACTCCCAGTTCCGCAAGCGGGCGCGCGATCCGCAATATCCTCCTGGCGCAGAATGATGATCAGGGGCTCGTTTACGCGGGCAAGGTCGGGACGGGTTTCAATGCGCGGAACAGTGATCAACTGCTTGGCCAACTGAAAGCACTAGCCCGCCAATCCCCTGCCTTGAACGTACCACGCAGCGAAACTCGGGGTGCCAAATGGGTGTGCCCTGACCTGGTAGCTGAAATCGCTTTCGCGGAATTCACCAGCGATAATGTCGTGCGCCACGGCAGCTTCCTTGGGCTTCGCGGAGACAAGAAGGCGGGCGAAGTAGCTCGGGAGAAGGTGATGGCTGTGCCCGAACAGGAAAGCGACGTTCATGTCTCAAATCGTGACCGGCTGATCTTTCCGGAGGCGAAGGTGACCAAGGGGCAGTTGGCTGACTATTATGAAGCCGCCGGGGCGATCATGCTGCCTTGGATTGCGCACCGTCCGATAAGCCTGGTGCGCTGCCCACAGGGGAGGGCGAAAAAATGCTTTTTCCAGAAACATGACAGCGGCAGTTTTGGTGACCATGTGAAGCACGTCCCTATTCGTGAGAAGGACGGTGACGAGCAGGACTATCTTTATGTGGACGATATCGATGGGCTGATCGCTTGCGTTCAAATGGGCACGATTGAATTCCATGGCTGGGGTTCCCGGGTGGAGGATGTCGAAAAGCCTGACCGGCTGATCTTTGATCTCGATCCGGACGAAGGTCTCGACTTTGAGGATGTGAAGAAGGCCGCCCGCGACATTCGCCGCACGCTTGAGGACATAGGGCTCACCAGCTTTCCCATGTTATCCGGTGGGAAGGGCGTGCATGTGGTTGTCCCGCTTACGCCCGAAGCCGAATGGCCGCAGGTCAAGGATTTCGCAGACCGCTTCGCGAGGGCACTTGCCGCCGCCGAACCCGATCGTTTCACGGCAACGATGAGCAAGGCCAAGAGGAAGGGCCGGATCTTCATCGATTGGCTGCGCAATCAGCGGGGGGCTACGGCAGTGCTTCCCTATGTCGTCAGGGCGCGCGAGAATGCTCCGGTGGCGGTGCCCGTCAACTGGAACGAACTGGAGGATATTGATCGGCCGGGGGCTTTCACTATCGCGGACGTGGATGAATTGGTCGTCCGCGCGGCGTCACGAGAGATGCGGGGATGGGGAGAAGCGCGGCAGACGCTGCCCGATTATTGAACTGATATCTGACAGCTATCTTTTCTCCGGCGCGACCTTGTTGCATAAGCCGATTCACCATGACCAAGTCCGACAAAGACGCGCCCGATGCGGGCGCCCCCGAACAGGCAACAGAAGCAAAGCCCGATCTCGCAACGGCTGCACGAAAGACAGCGGGCCGAGGCGTGTGGATGGGCACCGCAGTCGGCATAGGATCGGCTGCCATCGTTGCAGCGCTTCTGTATACGAATAAAAAACGCGGCTGATTGCTTGGCTAAAAGGGAGGCGGCATGGCCTTCGCTCCACGCCGCCTCATGCTGTGACCCATAGACCGGGTTCTTGTCAGCTTCGATAATAGTGGCGCGGTGATTAAGCGGCGCCGCGGCTCAGATAGGTGATGAGTTCGGGCTTGCTCACTGATGTGCTTTTGTCCGCATCGGCTGTCTTGAATGCCCCATCGGCCCAAAGTGTGACGTCAGCGGCGGATAGTTTTTCACCGCTGCTTTTCATCTCCTGATCCTTGAGCGCAACCATCCAACGCGAAAACTCGGCTTTGTCGAGTTGACCGTCACCATTGGCATCATAGGCCGGGAATTCGCTATCGACGATGGATGCGACGGTATCTGTCTGTGTTGCCGCCGGGCTTTGAGGAGATATGCTCGCACCTGCCTGTGGGCTACCGGGCACAGAGCCAACCTGTCCGATGGCCGGAACGGCGGCAGTCAGCGCAACAGACAATATAAGGCCGCGTAACATCACTTTCTCCCTCGGCAGCGGTCGAGCAGGTCAGTTGCTCGATAGCTTGACCCATGAATACATGAGTGACGACTGTGTTTCCTGAATATCCATTCAGAGTCGGCAATTCGCCTGCGAAACCGGCTCATCCCGTCCTTGAACGCTGCGATATTCGGGGTAAAAAGTTGCTGGTACAGACGCGCGAACCAAATGAGGGCGCGATTTGCCCTTGAATGGCTGGACTGCTAGGCGGCGCGCGAACTTTTATCAGCAATCAGGATTCGTTCGATGGTCCCGCGCTACGCCCGCCCGAAAATGACAGCTCTCTGGGAGCCCGAGGCTCGATTTCGCATTTGGTTCGAGATCGAGGCGCACGCCACCGAAGCGCTCGGTGAATTGGGCGTGGTGCCCAAATCAGCTGCTAAGGCGCTGTGGGACTGGTGGGCGACCAATCCGACCATAGATGTGCCAGCGATCGACGCCATCGAGGCCGTCACCAAGCATGACGTCATCGCCTTCCTGACCTGGGTTGCTGAACAGGTCGGCGACGAAGCGCGCT
>CAMPIM010000042.1 GCA_946886365.1 uncultured Novosphingobium sp. | reverse complement strand
GGCCCAAGCCCATGGTGGAAATCGGCGGCAAGCCGATCCTGTGGCACATCATGAAAATCTATGCCCAGCATGGCGTGGATGAGTTCATCGTGTGCCTCGGCTACAAGGGTTACATGATCAAGGAATATTTCTTCAACTACGCCCTCCACATGTCGGATGTGACGATCGACCTGCGGCGAGGCACGACCGACGTGCATCGCAACGCATGCGAGGATTGGAAGATTTCCCTGATCGACACTGGTGCGGAGACCATGACGGGCGGGCGGTTGCGTCAGGCGATGCAATATCTCGGCGATGACGAGGATTTCTGCCTGACCTATGGCGATGGCGTCAGCGATCTCAACGTCGGCGCGGCTATCGATTTCCATCGCTCGCATGGGCGCAAGGCGACCGTAACGGCGGTGCGTCCCGCCAGCCGCTATGGTCAGCTTGACCTCGAAGGGGACCGCGTCGCGGCCTTCGCTGAAAAGCCTCTGGATGAAGCCGGCTGGATCAATGGCGGCTTTTTCGTGCTTAATCGCTCCATCGGAAATTACCTGAACAATTCCGACAGCTGCGTCTGGGAGCGCGAGCCACTGGAGCGTCTGGCGTCGGATGGCGAGCTCCGCTCCTTCTTCCACGACGGCTTTTGGCAGCCGATGGATACATTGCGCGACCGGCAGATGCTTGAAGGCATGTGGGAACGGCAAGAGGCCCCATGGAAAACCTGGCACTAGAGCGCGCCGGCTCGGTGGCGTTTACGCCGAACGCCCGCTTCTGGGCTGGGCGACGGGTGCTCGTGACCGGCCATACCGGCTTCAAGGGGAGCTGGCTGCTTGGCCTGCTCAATATATTCGGTGCTCGCGTCACAGGCCTTTCGCTAGCGCCCGACACCACGCCCGCCATGTTCGACCTGATCGGCGGCGCTGACCTTTGCGATCATCATATCGCGGACATTCGCGATGCAGCCGCTGTTGAGACAATCATCACTCAAGCCGAGCCCGAGATCGTCCTGCATCTCGCCGCGCAGCCGCTGGTGCGCGCATCCTATGCCGATCCACTCGCCACCTATCAGACCAATGTCATGGGCACTGCCCATGTACTGGAGGCATGTCGCAAAACGCCGTCCATTCGCACGATCGTCTCCGTCACGACCGACAAATGCTATGCCAATGACGGCCGCATCGAAGGCTACCGCGAAGATGCGCCGCTCGGTGGCCATGACCCTTATTCCAACAGCAAGGCCTGCGCCGAACTGGTGAGCGCATGTTGGCGCGACAGCTTCCTTGCAGAGCGGGGCACTGGTCTCGCCACTGCTCGCGCCGGTAACGTCATTGGCGGCGGCGACTGGTCGGCCGACCGGCTGGTGCCGGATGCAATCCGCGCCTTCTCAGCTGGGCGAGCGCTGGAGATCCGCAATCCGGAAGCCGTGCGCCCTTGGCAGCATGTGCTCGAGCCGCTGGCGGGCTACCTGCTGTTGGCCGAAGCGCTGACCGACGATCCCGTCCGCTTCGCACGGGGCTGGAATTTTGGCCCGGCGCCCGCCGACATGGCAAAGGTCCGCGACGTCATCGATCTTCTGGGCCGTCATTGGGGTGTAGCTCAGCCTTGGGCAGCGCAGCCCGGCGATCATCCGCACGAAGCTGCGATGCTGACGCTCGATTCCTCTGGCGCTGCTGGAGCGCTCGGTTGGCGGCCGCGCCTTACGCTTGATCGAGCACTCGCGCTGACAGCGGCTTGGTATCGCGCTGAGGACAAGCGCGTTATCACTCGCGCGCAGGCAGAGGCTTTCCTCGCCATGGCGCCAGCATGAGCCGGATCCTCGTCACTGGTGCAAGTGGCTTCGTAGGCGCCGCCGTCGCCGATCTCGCCGCCCGCGAGGGCCATCAGGTAACGGCATTGGTGCGTAATCCCTCGTCTCCTCGCGCGGTGTCGTTGGCGGAGCGCTGCGACATCGCCGTCGCCGACTTGTCCAATCGCGATTCCGTTCGCGCTGTGCTGTCAGAGGCGCGCCCGGATTACGTCATCCATTCTGCGTGGGAGGGCGTAGGCGGTCCGGATCGCGCAGGCGACATCCAGCTCGACAATATCCGCACGACGGTCGATCTGCTCGACAGCGCTATCGCGGCGGGCGCCCGCCGCTTCATCGGCATCGGCAGCCAGGCGGAATATGGCAGGCATGATCGTCGGATCGACGAAAACGCCGCAACTCAGCCCTTCCTCCTCTACGGTGCGGCCAAACTTTCCGCCTGCCATCTGACGCGCCAACGCGCAAGCGAGGCGGGCATTGGCTTCGCCTGGCTACGTCTCTTTTCGCCCTATGGTCCCGGCGACAATCCCAATTGGCTGATCCCGTCAGTAGCGGCGCAGATCCTCGCGTGCCAAGCGCCGCGCACCAGCGCGGGAACTCAGAAATGGGATTATCTGCACATTGATGATTGTGCGCAGGGCATATTGGCGACGGCCGTAACGGAAAACGCCCATGGCGTATTCAACCTGTCGAGCGGCCGTGCGGTCACTGTCCGGTCGATCGTCGAGCGTCTTCGTGACCTCGCCTGCCCCGGCCTTCCGCTGACCTTCGGCGAGATTCCCTTTGGCCCCAATCAAATCATGCATCTGGAAGGGGATTGCAGCCGCCTGATCGCCGCGACCGGCTGGACCCCTCACATCATGATCGAGGATGGTCTTGCTACCGTGGTCGAGTCCCTGAGGCAGGCCGCATGAGCATGCCCGCCTTTGACCGCCGTTTCTTCGGCTTTCTCGTCGCGGGCGGGATCAACACGCTGTTCGGCTACAGCGTCTATAGCGCCCAAGTGCTGATGGGCATCAAGCCTCACGTGGCGGTGACGGTCAGCACGATTGCAGGCGTCCTCTTCAACTTCCTGACTACGAGTGCCGTGTTCCGTTCACGTGAACTACGCCGACTGCCGCGATTCCTCATCGTCTATGGCTTCATGCTCAGCCTCAACATCCTGTTGCTCGAGATTGCCATGCGCGCGGGCTTTGGTCCGCTACTGGCGCAGGCGCTCGTCCTGCCCATCTTCACCCTCACCTTCCTCGCCATGCGCCGCTTCGTGTTCGCGGCCTCGCCGGAGCAGACCTCATGAAGACAATCTCCATCGTGACGCCCTGCTTCAACGAGGCGGACAATGTCGAAGTCTGCCGCGATGCCGTCGCCGCCCTGTTCGCACCCGGCGCGCCGCTGGCGGGCTACAAGCGGGAACATATCTTCGCCGACAATGACAGCAGCGACGGCACGCAGGATATCCTGCGCCTGCTGGCGGCTGGCGACCCTTCGATGAAGGTTATCCTGAACGCGCGCAATTACGGCCCCTTCCGCTCCAACTTCAATGCGCTTCGCGCCGCGATGGGTGATGCTGTCGTCGTGTTCCTGCCCGCAGACCTTCAAGACCCGGCGGAAATGATCCCGGAGTTCGTAAAGCTATGGGAAGGTGGTGTGGAAGTCGTGGCGGGCGCCCGCGTCAACCGTCAGGAAAGCCTCGCGCTTCGTACCTGCCGCGCGATCTTCTACCGCACAGTACGCAGTTTCAGCGACATCGACATCCCGGTGAATGTCGGCGAATTCCAGCTTCTGGACCGCAAGGTATGGAAAGCGGTCGTGAGCCATGACGATCATTATCCCTATATCCGCGGCATCATCGCTTCCGTGGGCTTTCGTCGCGTCATCGTGCCCTATACCTGGGCCGCACGGCGATCCGGCATCTCCAAGAACAACCTGCCGCGATTAGTCGATCAGGCACTGAACGGCATTTTCAGCTTCACCAATGTGCCGATGCGCCTGTGCACCTTCGCCGGCATCGCAATGGCGCTGCTCTGCATGCTCTACGCGACGGCTTCGGTTGGCCTTTACTTCATATGGCCCAATCTCGCCCCGCGCGGCATGATGACGCTGATCGTCGCCCTCTTCTTCCTGTCGGGCGTTCAACTCGCCTTCATGGGGATATTGGGTGAATATGTGACGTCGATCCATGCGCAGGTTCGCAAACGGCCGTTGGTCGTAGAGCGGGAGCGGCTCAATATGGAAGCTGTGTCGATGGACGCGGCTGCCGGTAACTCGGTGCACGACTTGCAGCAGAAAATCGGCGTGGAGGCTGCGTGACGCTGTCGCCAGTGCTGACGTCGGCGGCCAACCCCGGACGTTCTACATCAACAATATCGGTTCCGCTTCGCGCACTGGCGGCGATGCTCATTGCCTTGCTCGGCTTGGACAATGTGCTGCTATTGGGCTTTCTTGGCCAGCCGCCGCTGCTAGTGGCGGCGCTTGCTGTAACTGGGCCAGCACTTCTTGGATTCTTGGCCTACCGAGCGACGCCAGGCGAATGCCGCATCGGCTTATCGACCATCCTGATCTGTCTCTCGGTCGCTGCTATCCTACTGATGCTCGGCGGAGAAGGACGCCTTTTCTACGCTCCCACCGACTGGCAGGTTCGCGATGCGGTACTCGCCGACATGGGGACGCATCGGTGGCCCTTCGATTACTGGCTGGACAGTCGATCACAGATATTACGCGCGCCCATCGGCATGTATCTGCTCCCTGCCCTGCTCGGCGGTGCAAGCCAGGTCGCCCGCGACTGGATTTTGCTGGCGCAGAACTGCTTCACACTCGGCCTGCTGTTAGCGTTGGGATCAGTGCTGTTTCAGGGGCACCGCGCGCGGTGGATTGCCCTCACCATCTTTGTGGCGTTCAGCGGTCTCGACATTCTGGGTAGTCTCATCGAGCAATGGGCTACCGGTCATACACGGTGGGATCATATCGAAGATTGGGCCGCAGGTTTTCAATATAGCGCCCATATCACTCAATTATTCTGGGTCCCGCAGCACGCTCTTGCTGGCTGGGCCGCGGCTCTCACCTATCTCCTGTGGCGCAGAAATCTTGTCCCAATCGGGATATTGGGCGCAACCTTACCGCTCGTTGCATTATGGTCGCCGCTCATCCTGTTCGGAGCGGTGCCTTTTGCGCTTTTCGCAGGGCTGCGAACAATTGGCTCCCGTTCGTGGAACCGGCTCGACCTATCACTCTGCCTGATCGCAACCGCGATCGCAGTTCCGGCTCTTCTTTATCTGGTTACGGATTCGACAAGCGTAGGAGGCGGTCTGCGCCCTCCCAATGCCATCCTTTATATCGTGATCATACTGTTGGAGGTTGTGCCCTTTCTCCTGCCGACCCTCTTCGACCGCAACAATAGCGTCGATCGGACGAGCCTCGCCATTGTGGCTGTATGTCTTTTCCTGATGCCAAATTGGGCCATCGGCATGTTCAACGATTTTCAAACCCGCGCATCCATCGTGCCGCTGGCGATCCTGGCGGTGGCCTATGCCGACTGGGCGACGCGGATCGTCGGCTGGCGCGAGAAACTCAGCTTTTGCGTGATCATCGTCCTCGGCTCGGTAACCGGCGTTGTAGGCATTGCAAATGCCCTCCGCTTCGCCCCGTCTCCAGTTCCACGTTGTTCGGTGGCGGGCGTATGGGAACGCCAGTCAACTTTGCACTCATCATACAGTTCTTATTTCGCGCCTAGTGACTCGATACCCTTCAGGGTGATGCCCGTCGATCGCGTGAGATCCGTCGAGCGGGATCGATGCTGGGACCGCCCATGGCATACACCGGGGCCGCCCTTCCTCAAAGTGCAGGGCCGCTGATGACTTCATCGATAATGACATTGTCTGTATATGCGGCGCTGCTGTTTGCTGTGCTGCTGACGCCCTATTCAGCGTCGGCCTTTAGTTCGCAGGCAGATCGACAGCGCAGTGTGGAGTTGGCCAGTTGTGCGCTGCTCCTGATGGCAGCGTTAGCTTTAACGGCGTTCCGGCACGGGGCTTTCCCACTGATGGGCATATTTGTCCTGATCCCGCTTTTCGGCCTCGGGACCGTGGCACTTTTAGGCGGCATGACGGCCGTCCTACTCTTCGCCACCACCATCTGGTGGACGCAATCGTCTATATTCGGGTTCATCCCAACGATGATCGCCGCCCCGCTTGCTGTGGGAGCCGGCTTTCTGCCGCGCTGGAAACCACACGCTGTCGCGACGCAATCGGGACTGCTCCCAACGATGCTGCTATGCGGGGTCATCGGCATCGGCGCCGGGCTTCTGACCGCACCTTTCGAGTCGGCGGACACCATCTACCTCGCCTGGCATCATTGGGGCGCCTACCTGGCGCCGGTGGAAGCATGGCGAGGCGGTGGCGTGCCCTACCGGGATTTCCCAATACAATATGGGCTAGGGCCTACGGTCACTCTGATGGCAAGCTGCGGCCAGGATTGCTGGCGCGGCATGTATGAGGTGACCGTCGCCGCCAACGCTCTCTATTTTGCAACTCTTGCAGGAATCGTGATCGTCCTGACCGCGCGATCATCTATGGGCGTGCGCTGGCTGGCGCTACTGGCGATGTTTTGCGCAGCTTTCATGTGGACTGGCTTTCCGAGCAATTTCGCCGGGCCGGTGATCACGCCTTCAGTCGCCGGACTACGGTTCCTGTCAATTTCCACGCTGCTACTTCACATACTCTATGCCGAACAACGCAAAGTCCGCCGCGACTGGATCGGGCATACCATCTGGTTGATCGACCTCTTCTGGTCGCCTGAAGCGGCATTCTTCGGAACCTTGATCTGGTGGCCATATCTGGCATTGCGCGATGCCACCGCAGCAGATGGACGGCGCGGGGCAATCATTGCTCTCGTTCGAGGGGCCGTCCGAGGCGTGGCAGCTTTGGCGGCCGGAATCTGCATCCTTGCGCTTACCCTCTGGCTGCTATGCGCCAAGGCGATCACGTTGGAGGATTTCTTCGCCTATGTGCAGCATCCCCCAGGGGCGCTGCCCGTCAATCCTGTCGGGACTATCTGGATCGCGCTTGCGGCACTTGCGCTTGGCATCGCCGTGCTGGCGCGACAGGGCCTGCCAGAACGGGCCCGACCCCTTTATGCCTGTTTGCTGGGTTTCCTGGCAGCGGGCACCTATTACATCAGCCGCAGTCACGATAATAACATCCTCAACCTGTTCCCATTGTTGATCCCGGTGCTGCTGGCGACTCTCGCCAATCTTGACAATGTCAGCGACACGGCGCGACATTTCGGCCGCGCCTTCATCCACACCTTACTCATCGCCATGGTCGCTTTCACAGTCACCTTCGACTTTAGACCTTGGCGAGAAGGCGCCTCCCGGGCCGGGGCGCTACATCTCGGACCATACCGGCTGATTGCGCGCTTTACCCCCGAAGCAAATGATCGCCCCACGATATTGTCCGCTGATGCAATCGCTGGCCTGCGCTATCTCCGGGATCAGAAAGCCGAGGCTATCGCCCTATTCGATCACAACTACCTGATGGTTCGCTCCTCAGGCAGGGCATGGACCAGCGTGAACAACCTCGCCAACTTTGTGCCGCTGCCCCAGGCATCCATTGAACATTACCTCCGCCGAAGCGCGGCTGCTTACCGTCGGCCCGGGTGGATCCTGGCAGACGCCGATCATCGGCATTGGGTGAACGCCTTCCGGGTGGCTTATGACGTGCAGCGAGAACAGTCGTTCGGCAGTTACCGGGCATATTATCTCGTGCCGCGCAGCAAGGCCGCTACCAAGCCGCTTTAAGCCCATTTATCTTGGTTCGCGCTTGCTGCAGTGCACGTTTAAACTTCTATAGATGCGGCGTCACGATACGCATAAAGCAGCACCTCCGCTTACGCTTGCCATGGTAAGGAAGTCTTTCGCTACGGGTATACTAGTCGATTCTGGCCTTGAGCGGCTGCTCCGAGCCGTGACGGACGCGTGAATATTGGGTTTCCCATCTCATCTCTAATACCCGATCAATCCGCCAGTTCGGGAGTTCCATCCGCTATGGCGTCAGCTAATTGCAGGCCCCGATCGCCCCCGCCCGAACTGCCAGCTAATCCCGTCCGATCGCATGATCCCCGTAGCCGTCCTTCCAATGTTGCGTTCCAATACGTTTCGCCATGGCACAAGCGTGAAATCCCGCGCACGCTCGACCACCGCATACGGCCCATTCTCAAGGTCCAAACGCCGCCCAATGACACCCTCAACGCGCTCGCCCACATTGATCGACTCAAATCGCTTGCCAAGTTCTTTGCCAAGCCTGTCGACAACATCCCGAAGCTCGCGCAAGCGCAGTGCCTCCAATGCGCCGCGCCGCAACTGGAAAACCAGCCCATCGCCGTCGGCCAATTGCTGTTCGACGAGCCACTGACGCCTGGCCGACATTGCGTCGCGCACTTCGCCACCAAAACCGACATCGCGAACCGCGCTCGGCGTACCTGATGCCAGTTCGCGATCGAGCCAGGTCGGCGCCTCCTTTATCGGCAGGTCGGCGACAGGTGTTCGCGAGAGGATCAATACCGCCACAGGCCGGTCACGTTTCTGCCGCTGGGCATAGACCTCGGCACGGGCGAGGTGATCGTCGGGAATGACCCAACTCCCATCCTCTGATCGCTCCGGCCCGGCCCCCGCCCGCCGCATAGCTTCCAGCCGCCGGACATGGCTCGCGGCATAGGCCTCGTTGGCCTGAGCATCGTGCGCCAAGTGAAGATCGACCGAATAGCGTCCACCGTTGGCGCGTGCGACAGCATCGACGGTACGATCCGCCTGCATCACGCTCGCCCTCGCCGGCTCTATCCGCACGGTCGCATTCTCTTGAACCGACGGCACGCCATCGCCCCGGCCAATGTCTATATAATGGACCCGGCCATCGACACCGTCGAGCATCGCATAATGACGGTCGCGATGCTCGTCGGAGAAGCCTCTATGGATCAATCGCCCGACAATCGGCTCGCGAAGCTCGGTCGTCACCACCTGTTCGACACCCGAGCGATCAAGCCGGCGTGCCGTCAACTCGCGCTGCATGAGGCGGATGATGTCGCCGCGCTCTCCCATGCGCCGCAGCGTGTCCTCCATTCCATCGACCAGCTGATAGCGCCCGCCTCCAAGATCGTCGGCGAGATCCATCGCCTTCAGCTTGCGCAGCCGCCCGACCGCCATCGATTGCTGAAAAGGGTCGTTGTCGGCAGGCGATACGATCCGATCGGCATCCATCCGCCGCAGCAGGCGACGGTCGATCGCGGTCAGCCGCTCCTGATCGACATCATGGCGCAGGCGGGCTTCGATTTCGTGATCGGTCCGCGGCCCCAGGTCGAGCGTCACCAGTTCGGAGGCGCGCTCGCGCAGGCCGTGTGAAATATACTCGCGCGCAATGATGAGATTGTCACCACGATCATCGACGCCGCGCAGGACGACATGCGTGTGCGGTCGCTCGGTGTTGAAATGATCCACCGCGACCCAGTCCAACTTGTTGCCGAGGTCCTGTTCGACCTGCGTCATCAGTCGACGAACATAGAGCTTGAGGTCGGGATATTCGGCGCCGTCCTCGGCCGAGACGATGAAACGGAACTGGTGCCGGTCGCCGGCCGTGCGCTTGAGGAAATCGTCGCTGCTCGCGCAGTCGGTCGCCGGGCCGTAAAGCTCACCAGGCAAGCCATCGCGCGTGACGCCGTCGCGCTGGATGTAGCGCATATGCGCTCGGGCTGCCTGGCCAGCCTTGCCACCGAGCCGGATGAGGCTCGCCTTCACCACCGCGCGGCGTCCGCGGAAACCGCCCAACCTGTCGCGACTGGCGAGAAGCCGTCCCATGCTCGCGCCCCGGCCGATCCGACTGCCATCAAAGCGCCGCGACCTTTTGCCTGTCTTGTTACCAGCCAGCCGCGTCGCCGCGAGGATGCGCCCGCCATATTTGACGGTGCGCTTGCCATCATTGCCCCGCATCCTGCCGAGCCTGGGCGTGAGGTCGTCGTCAGACATGGTAACGCCGCCCCATCTCGCGAATTCGGCCAGAAACTGGCGGATTTCCGCCGTTCCCGCCCGTCCTGCCTCTCGAAGTCAGGGCACGATCTCGTGAAAAAAGGATGTGCAGACAAACACTTAAGCCGGGTCGCGAGACACTGCCTTTATCTTGTTTCCCCTTACCCCCTCTCTCGACACCCCCTCGGCTCGAAAAAAGGGGAGAGACCGCGCCGGTTCGACGCCGCCTCTCCCCGCCGGCCAATGCGTCCTTAGCGCGCACCAGCCATAGCCTTTCGAGCAGCGTCGCGACTGTGGCAAATGCGCTTCGCAATCGTTCCATGCGGCATTCCCTCGCCATCCACGAGGATGATGGCCATGAACCAGCGGCCATCCAGCCGACCCCAGATCGCGATCCGGTCGAGCTCCAGATCATCCTCGCCAAGGCCCTCATAGGAGCCCAGCCAACGCTCCTCGCCGCGCGCGTCCCAGAGGAAATCGCTCTCCTCCGCTTCCAGGAAGCGTTGCGCCAGTGCTTCTCCCGCACTGCGTCCCAGCTCGATTTCAAGTTCTGCTACCAGCGTTGCTACGACGCTGTCCGACGCCGTTCCGATACCCTGAACCATGCCCATGTTGACCTCCTTGCGCTTCGTCCTCACCATCGAGAACGGCGTCCGGGAGACGGGTGGCGGGGCAGCTGTCAGGGCCGCGGCGCGAAGCGCGGCGCCGCGAAGCGGACGTGGGGGGAACCGATTTGCGCAGCAAATTGGGGGGCGCCCGCGGGCCTTGAGAGCCGCTCCGCCACCCGTCATGCTGGGTCTGTCGAGACGAGCCTCCACCCTCTCCTGGACATGCGACATCACCTCAATTCCCCTGCGACAGAGCGACAAAGATCGGGCTTGGCGATGGTGCGGCGGCGGCCGATGCCAATGCGCCGCCCTTTTGTATGGCGAACAGCGGCTCGACCGGTGGTGAGGCCGTCGCACTGACCACGCCAATCTGCCGCTCCGGCGCCACGCTTGCGAGATAGCCGATGGTCTCGCCTGGCAGCGGACGGCCGCCCGCAAGATGTTCGGCATAACGCCCAGGCCCGGCATTATAGGCGGCGAACAGTCCGGGATATCCGAACCGGTCGTACATCAGTCGCAGGTAGAAGGTGCCGGCAAGGATGTTGTCGCGGGGCTCGTCGGGATCGTTGCCAAGTCCGAGCCGGACGCGCATTTCCGTCCAGGTTGCAGGCCTGAGTTGCATGAGGCCCATGGCGCCGGTGGAAGAGCGGATCGGGCGGCCGTTCCAGCGGGTCTGCCCACCGCTTTCGGCGCGCATGACCTGCTCGATCCAGGCGGTGGGGATGCCGAACCGCAGCGATGCCTCGCGGATATAAGGCTGCCATGTGGCGACCGATTCAGCTTTGGCAGGCGTCGCTAGGGCGAGCGCCAGCGGGATGATGGCGCGTTTCAACGGCGCCACAGGAGCGTCGCCTTCCCGATCACATCGTCGCCATCGGTCGGCCCGAAATAGCGGCCGTCGAAGGAGGCCGGACTGTCCATCAGCAGGAACAGCTGCCGCCCCCGCAGCACCATGCAACCGCTCCACCAGGGCATCGGGAGACCAGCGGCATCAGCTGCGCGGCGGCTCGCAATCCATCGCCCGTTGAGAAAGATGTCCTCGGCCAGCGCGCAGACCTTATCGCCCGCATAGGCCACGGCGCGCTTCACCAACGGCACGTTCATCGGGAGGTAGCGACGGGACGCAGCGAGCAGCCGATAGTGCTTGGGCACGCGGGCGATGACCATGTCACCCGGCTCCACCACGGCGCCGGGTTCTACCCTATAAAGGCCGATCGGCGCGCTGGCGCTCGCATTCCAGACGAGGCGCGGCGTGGACGGAAGCGCGGCGGAAAGGAGGGGGATGAGAGTGCCAGCACCAACGCACAAGATGCGCCCGCGCAATCGAACGTGCCTCCGCTTTTCCGTCCGCAAGGTCTCGCCCCAGGCAAGCAACGGCGCATCAGCGGCAGGGCTGCGACGGCGGCTCACGCGCCCAGCTCCCGCGCCGAATGCTCGGCGGACCAGCTGTCGAGATCATCGATATGATATTGGACGAAACGGCAATGGCGGCGGAAGACCGGCCCCTTGCCGTCGCGGCGCAGGCGTTTGAGCAGACGGCTCGAGATCTTGAGATAGGCGGCGGCCTGGTCTGTATTGAGGAAGGGCGAGCCGCGTTTCGCGCGGTTCGCGCGGGCAATGTCATCGTTGGTATCCATGGGGCGCTATCCTGTCTGACGGGATCGCAACGGCGCGATCGCGGCACCCAGGATGCGGACAGGGACATCCCGGCATCAGTGTCGAAAACCACTCCCACATTTTCGACACCCCGGGAGAAAAGAGGCTCCGCGCCGAATCTGGCGCGGAGCCTCTTCATTTCAGCGGGACCAGATGAGCTTGTGCTCGCCCTCGTCGCCCTGGGTGAGGGTCGCGTAGATGGGCGCGGGGAAGGATGGATCGTCGAGCTTGAGGCTCAGATATTCCGCGCCGGTCTCGCGCGCCGCCTTGGTCCAGCCCGCGCCGAACTCGACGCCACCGGCGCTGACGCGATGGTCCGGAGCCTTGTCATGCTCGCGTTCGACAGGCCGGATCGTGGCCTTGACGCGAAGAGTGAGGGTGCGGATTTCACCAGTGTAAACGCCGTCCTCGTTGCGGGTGAAGCTGCCGATCTGTGCCATGGAAAGTCTCCTTCTGCTTGCTCGAATGCCGCCCCATGCGGCCTCGATGGCAGTCGATGAGGCGACGGCACGGCGCCGCGCACCCCTGGGCCGAAGCGCCAGCGAAGGACGGCCGGAGCCGGTTTTCTTGGTTCGCGAGGAAGCCCGTAAGGGCGGGGAAGAAAGCCGACGAAGCCGTTGCGCGGACAAGCCGTGCCGACGCCAGACCTGCCATGAAAGAGAGGCCGGTGCGGCATTGCCACCAGCACGCGAGGATCTTTGGACAGGATCGGAACGCAGGATTTCGTCCAGCGATGATCGATATCGGAGGCGATATCCAAGCCCTTCTTGACTCGGATGCCCCGGCTCTCCCCTAGCGCTCGACGAGCTTCCGGTTCATCAGCAGGACGGTCGCACAGGCCGGGCGACCATATTTGCCGGTGCCGCACACGTGGTCATGATGACGACGTCAGCGTCCGCTGGAGCCGACAGTTCACAAACAAGGCACTCCTGCCTGAGCGCCACTGTTCTACAATTGTACAGCTAATCTTTAAATCGACAGAGTGGCCCGAATATTTAGTTGACCTTATTCATATTCCCCGCTTGATCGCAAAGGCCTTTTTAACCAACGATATATATCGCACGAAGGCATCAAAGGGGATTCTTTATGCGATCAGACGCCGCCAACCTGCTCGCCCGGCTCGGGCGCAGGGATTTCAGATACCGTGAATTCACCGACAATTTTGCGGATATGGAGCTCTGGCCCATATTCGAAGCCCTGCTGACAGACGATCGCGTTGTAGGCAAACCCGTTTCCGCGCTCGCAGCCCGCAGCGTCGAAGATGTGCTTCCCACAGTCAAGGCGGCACCAGCAAAACCGGCAGTGTCACAGTCGGACGCAGGTATTTTCGGCGGCTATTCTTCCAGTCGACAGAATACATCCTCAGACGAAATGAAAAACGACCTGCGGTCCTTTTTCCAGCGCATCTCCGACAATGATGAAGGGGGCCGCGCCTGATGCCCCTGATCCTCTGTCATTCCCCCAAAGGCGGAACCGGAACGAGTTTCATCGCAGCTCATCTCTCGATGCATCTCGCGCGGAAGGGGCATGATGTCGCTGCAATCGATTTTACCTATCAGGACACGCTCAAGCTGTTTTTCGGCCTGCTTCCAACGCAGGCACTTGCCGAATTTCATGGCGGCGGATCAGCCCTTGCTGTCGCGGGAGTAGAACTTTTCTCCGCTTACCGCCTCAGCAGGGAGCCTGATTTCATCGAGGCGCTCCGTCATGGCAAATCGCCGTTCCGCTCGGGCAAGGTCTACGTTGCCGACGTTGCGGCGGGTGATCGGGAAACCAAGGATCTTTTGCTCCCACATACGGACCTGCATGTCTGCACGCTGCTACCGCAACCTGTGTCCCTTGCGGCGCTCAGCAAGGTACAGGCGGGTGTTCCTACCATCGAGTTGAGTAGTACCGCCTTCATCCTCAACCAGCTGGATGACACGCACCGCTTCTCGCGGCACACGCATATTTTCCTGCGCGAACTGGTCGGCGACCGGCTCGTGGGTACGGTGAGGCGAGACGAGGCCGTGAACGAGGCGGCCGCCATGTTCGAACCGATCAGCAAATATGCTCCCGCCAGTGCAGCTCTGGCCGATATCCGGGCAGTCGCCCAGCATATCGAGGCCAGGCTGGGGCTTAACGCCAATGCGGAACAGCTGTCATGAAGCTGCTGTCCTCGCCTATCGCCAAATGGGGCATCACAGTTTTCGCGGCCCTGCTGGTTCTGCTGGTTATCGGCGTGCCGCTGGACCTCCAGGCCCAATGGCTATTCAGTGGCATTACGATTGGCGGTGCGTTGATACTCGGCCGATCCCGCACGCGGAAAGCGACGCTTGCGCTCGGCCTCCTGTCGATCCTGGTGTCTACCCGTTACATGTTCTGGCGTACGACGCAGACGCTGGAATTCGGCACACCGCTGGAATTCCTGCTCGGCGCTGGCCTTTACCTGGCGGAAATCTACGCCTGGATCATCCTGCTGCTTGGCTTCCTGCAGACCAGCTGGCCGCTTCATCGCCCGGTCGTAGAGCTTCAGGGGGAACCTTCGCAATGGCCCACGATCGACGTCTTCATCCCCACCTATAATGAAAGTCTCGCCATCGTGCGTAACACGGTGTTCGCGGCGCTGGACATGGACTATCCCGCTGATCGCTTCAGGGTTTTCATTCTGGACGATGGTCGCCGACCCGAATTCCGCGCCTTTGCCCGGCAGGTCGGCTGCGGATATCTGACCCGGCCTGACAATCTGCACGCCAAGGCAGGCAATCTGAATGCCGCCATGAAGAAGACTGCGGGCGAACTGATAGCTGTGTTCGACTGCGACCATGTACCTACACGCGCTTTCCTGCAAATGACGGCGGGCTGGTTTCAGAAAGACTCCAGGCTCGCTCTCATGCAGACGCCGCACCATTTCTATTCCCCCGATCCGGCGCAGCGCAACCTGCGTACAGTAGAGGACCTCCCCGGTGAGGGAGACCTGTTTTATGGCAGTGTCCAGCAGGGTAACGATCTGTGGAACGCGGCCTTCTTTTGCGGTTCCTGCGCCATCATCCGGCGTGAGGCACTCATGGAGACCAATGGGTTCGCTGGTGAAACAGTGACTGAGGACGCCCACACGGCGCTCAAGCTCCAGCGCATGGGGTGGAACACTGCCTTCATCAGTGCCCGCCTCTCCGCAGGTCTCGCGACGGAACGTCTGGTGCTGCATATCGGCCAGCGCATACGATGGGCACGCGGGATGACCCAGATCCTGCGGATCGAAAATCCACTGCTGGGGCCAGGCCTCAAATGGCAGCAACGGCTCTGTTATCTGAATGCGATGCTGCATTTCCAGTTTCCGCTGCCGCGCATCGTGTTCCTGACGAGCCCGCTCGCCTATCTCATCTTCGGGCAGAACATCATCCACGCCTCTGCATCGCTGATTTTCGCTTATGCAGCGCCCCACCTTTACTGTTCGATGGTGTCGGGTGCGCGGTCGCAAGGCGGTGACCGGCGCCCGTTCTGGGGCGAGATCTATGAAACGATCCTTGCCTTCCATCTGGTGCCGGCAACTGTCTTCACGCTGTTCAATCCCCGCAAGGGCAAGTTCAACGTCACCGACAAGGGAAGCCTTCTGGATCGCACCTATTTCGATCTGGGGACGGTGAAACCTCACTTGCTCTGCATCGCGCTGATGCTCTTTGGCATCGCACTGGGCGTGGTGAAGCTGATTTTCTTTCCGCACCTTTTCAACATCCAGGCCGATACCCTGTTGTTGAACGGAGCATGGGCGCTATTCAGCCTCATTATCCTGCTGGCCGCTGTGTCCGTCGCTCGGGAGACAAAGCAGGCGCGCGAATTCATTCGCATCGAAACTCAGGTTCCGGTCACCATCTATGTTCAGGATGGGCATGTTTTTGATGCCGTCACCATGGACCTGTCGATGGGCGGCGCGGCCATACGCCTGCCGCAGGACATATCTTTGCGCGACCGGGTCGTCACGCACATCTCGCTGCCTATGGGTGACGAGAAGCTGACATTACCTGTCGATACCATTCGAATTGAACATGGGGAGGCGTTTCTGCGTTTTCAGCCGCTTGATATGACGCTGTCCCGGCATCTTGTCCGGGCCATTCTCGGCCGTGCCGATGCCTGGGAACCGGTCGCCCCGCAACCTCCGGTCTCTGGCCTCAAGTCCTTGTGGGACATCATCGTCGTCGATCTTACGACACTCAAACGGCTGTTTCGTCTGAACCGGACAGAACGCCGGAATGTGAAGCGCACGGCTGCAATGACCGGGCTAAAGGCTTCCGCCATCCTGCTGGCGACCGGCGCTCTCATGAGCGGCACACCGCAAGCGGCCAAAGCTGCTCCGGCTCCCGCTCCCGCCACAAACGTCAGCACGGCCTCAACAAGTGGAACCCGGCAGCAGCGGCTGACCTTCCGCGATCTTCAGGTAAAGTCGCCCATCCGCCTCGAAGGCACGAGGGGCGAAATCGGCATCCCGTTCGGCATGCGGCGCACCGACGTCGTGACGAACGCCGTACTGAGGCTCAATCTGGCCTGGTCGCCGGCCATGATCGGCGACCTCAGCCAGTTGGTCGTCTTGCTGAACGGGGAGGTTGTGCAGGTGGTCCCGCTTCGCTCCAGTGATGCACGAGGGCAGATTCTGAACATCCCGGTCAACCCGGCACTGTTCCTGCCGGGCGACAACCGCCTCAACCTGCGCCTGCTCGGACATTACACGCGCGATTGCGAGGACCCGTTCCATAGTTCGCTATGGGCCAACATCAGCAATGTCCGCTCCTGGTTTGACCTTAGCGTCCAGAGCCTGCCGCTCACGCCCGACCTGTCACGTCTGCCAAGTCCCTTTTTCGACCGGAACGACAATCTGCCTCTCCGCCTACCCTTCGTATTCGCTGGCAGGCCCAGCAACGGCGAACTGGAAGCAGCCGCCAGCGCGGCGTCATGGTTTGGAGGACTGGCAAGCTATCGCGGCTTTTCATTCAAACCGATGTTCAATCAGCTTCCCCAGGGAAATGCCGTTGTCTTCCTGTTGGGCAATCGGCCCGTGGGGGGCGTAACCATGCAGGTCCGCGGGCCATCGGTTGCCGTCATCCGGAACCCGCGCGACACCTTTGGCAACCTCCTCCTAATCATGGGCCGCAACACGCAGGAACTGAAGCTTGCGGCGGCGGCCGTGGCCAGCGGGCGCGGAGTATTCGGCGGCTCACAGATGGCATTCGACAATGTGCGCATCCCTGCACATGGCCGTTATTCTGCTCCGCGCTGGATCAACACGAACCGGCCCGTCCGTCTGGGCGAGCTCACCGACGCTTATGCCTTGCAAGGTCTGGGGCTGCCGCCCGGACCGCTCAGCGCGCGCTTCCGCATCGCGCCCGACCTTTTCTTCTGGCCTCGTCAGGGCGGCAGGCTGGACCTGCAATATCGTTACCCGACAGCAGACTGGCTGGACAAGCGGGGATCACGCCTCGATGTGTCGATCAACAATCAGTATCTGCGCACGCTGCCCCTCGCCGGTGGCGATTTGTGGGACCAGGTCTTTCGCGGTCGCGGGCCATCATCGCAGGACAGCAAGGCTTCGCTCGTGCTGCCGCGGTATAATCTGTTCGGCCAGAATGAGTTGGTGTTCGACTATAATCTGATCCTGGCGAACAAGAAGAAGTGCGAAGGCACATTGCCGGAAAATGTCCGCGTCAGCATCAGCCCGACCAGCACAATCGACTTCAGCCATGCCTATCATGCGCTGCAGATGCCCGACCTCGCGACGTTCGCGGGGGCGGGCTATCCCTTCACGATCCGGCCCGATCTGGCGGAAACGGCCGTTATAATGCCGCACGGGGCCACTGCTAGCACCATCGAGGCATTTTTGGCCATGATGGGCCGCTTTGCTGACTCGACCGGCCTCCCCGCTACCCGCGTCACGGTGATGGACAGGATCGACCCGATCGCCTTGGAGGGGAAGGACATATTGATAATTGGCGCCAGCAGTGTCGCGGGGTCGGGCCAATTGTTCGGCAACGCCCCGGTTCGCTTCAGCGATGGCGCTCTCCAGGTGGCCGAGCGGTCCCCATTCCAGAGTGCCCAGAATTTCTTCTCGCTGGGCGACCGATCGAATCCTGAAGAAGCACAGCAGATCATCTATAACGCACACGGCTTTTCCGGCATTGTGGGCTTCCGCTCCCCGTTCGACAGCGACCGCAGCGTAGTCGCTTTGCTCGCGGACGACCCTAATGCCTTGCCGCAGCTGGTGAACGGCATGGCCGATACGAAGATCAATGCACAGATCCAGGGTGACCTTGCCGTCACCGATGGTGAAGGTATGACCAGCTTCGCGGTCGGACCTACCTATTGGGTGGGCTCCCTGCCCGTCTGGATGCGTATCGCCTACTGGTTCAGCCTGCGACCGATCCTCATGGCGGCCAGCGGCCTGCTGCTGGCATTGCTTCTCGCAGGCCCTGCATATCTCTATTTCAATTCACAGGCCAAACGCCGCCTCGAAGGGGCTGACGAGGCATGACCGGAGCGATAACGATGCGAAAATTCCTTGTCGCTGCCCTGCTTGCATCAACCGTCACGCCCACCATCGCCGTTGCGGAGGTGCCCGGTGTCGCCGCGCTGATTCAACAGGGCCGCTATTGGCGGGCGAAGGGGCGAAATGACCTGGCAGACCAGGCCTTTCGCAGGGCGTTGGTACTCGATCCTGTCAATAGCGAAGCGAGACACGGGCTGAGTGGCGCGCAATCGCGCCCCGCCAGGCCCCCAGCGGCAAAAACCGGGGCCAAACCAGGGTCCCGACCTGCGCCGGAATTGGCACGACCGGTGCAGGTTGCGCGATCCGCCCCGCCCCGCCCTGCCCCAGCCGACCGCGGCGGCGACGCCCGCGCCGCGGGTTTCAGGGCTTTGGACAAGGGTAATCTGGGCGAAGCCGCGACATCTTTCGAACGAGCCCTTGGCCGCAACAGCAACGATGCCGACGCGCTAGGCGGCCTCGGAATCGTACGACTGCGTCAGAACCGTTTTGCCGAGGCCCGCGACCTGCTTGAACAGGCTTCACGCCGGGGGACGCCGTCCAAATGGGTTGAGGCTCTCGCCTCATCGCGCTTCTATGCCGATTTGGGTGAAGCCCAGGCGGCCCTGTCCGAAGGACGGCTCGGGGAAGCGCAGGCAAAAGCCGAAGGGTTGGTCAGGTCTGGCTTTTCCGATCGACAGCCTGCTTTTGAGCTGCTCGCCAATATATACGAGCGGCAGGGGCGCTATGCCGACGCCGCAGATATTTTGAGACAGGCATCGGGCAGTGCTGGAAGTGAACAGTCCGAGCTTCGACTGAAGAGCCGGGCGGCACGCGGACGGGCGCTCGCTGCAATCGAGCGCGGTGACGAAGTCACTGCCGAACAGGAGTTTCAATCCGGCCTGCTCCTCGATCAAAATGATCCCTGGATCCGGTATGAATATGCGCATTTCATGATCGACCGCGGTCGGGTGTCAGACGCTGACGCCTTGTTGCGGTCACTATCGTCCTCATCCAGCCCGGACGCACTCTACGCAGCGGCTCTCCTCAATAATTCGCTCAAGCGCTTCAGCGCGGCCGAAGCATTGGTCGATCGCATCCCCGACGATCAGCGCACCTCGCAGATGCGGAACTTCGCCATGGGGTTGAAGGCGGATCAGGCCATCCAGAGGGCGCGGGATATCGGCGCGATGGGCCGTCAGGCCGAAGCACGCGCCGCACTGAATCAGTTAAGCGGAACGGCAGGATTGCCCGCGGCCAAACAAGCGGCGATCGCCGACGCGCTGTATGATCTGGGCGATACGAGCGGTGCAGCTCAACTCGCGGAGCAAGCGCTTTCCGGTGAGATCAGCGATGTAGAAGGCTATGAGCCTATTGTTCGCGTACTTGCCAAGACAGGACGGGATGACCTCGCCGCAGCTGCGCTGCAACGCGCCAGTCAGCTCGCTGGCGCGTCCACCGATGGTCAGCGCACACTCGCTCGTATCAACGGAGGCATGGCGGCGGCGCAGGCAGACCGGCTCAGGCTGGCGCAGCAATATGCACCTGCTTTCGACCTGCTCCAATCCGCCTGGAATGCAGCACCGGGAAATCGCGAAGTCCTGTCAGCGCTTGCGCGGCTTTATCAATCAGGTGGCATGCCGGCCCGTGCTGCCCAAAGCTATCAACTGATCCTGGCGCAGTCACCCAGGGATCGTGAAGCACAGCTGGGCCTGATCGAAACGGCGGGTGCTGCGGGTGACCGGGCGCTTGCCGCTCAAGCGGTCGAACGCGCGATCCAAACTTGGCCGGACGACCATGAAGTCTACATGGCCGCCGCGCGGATGGAACAGGCACGCGGGAATGAAAGCGGGGCAGTCCGCTATCTAAAACGCGCTCGGGAAATCTATGCCCGGCAGATGGGCGGCAGCAATGTCCAACTGACAGCCAGCAACCCCTTCGGAAGTATCGGTGGGACAAATGGCAACATGGGTAGCAATCCATTCCGTTCGCAGGCGTTTGCGCCCGCCCCTCCACCGGTCAATCCCTTTGCACTTGAAGGCGGCGCACGCCTGCCTTCCTATCAGGCCGCACCGGGCTATGCGGCAACTACGCCCCTGCCTGCAGGTGCTGCTGCGATCGGCGTTCCGGCAGCTTTTGACAATAATGGCTACGCCTCCAGCGCTCCGACGATGGCGCAAGGCGGAGTCATGGGAGATCCTGTCCTTGCCCGACTGGAATCCGACATCCGCAAGCTAGCGGGCGAGAGTGGTCCACGGGCCGACGTCGAAACCGGATACCGTCAACGTTCCGGCGAACCGGGGCTGAGCGAGCTGAAGGAAATCACCGGATCGGCAAGCATATCGACAGGCGTCGGTAATGGCCGCCTTTCGGTAAAGGCGGAGGCAGTGGTACTGGATGCCGGGCCACCCAGCGCGTCGGGCGCGGCACGCTTTGGCGGCAATGGAATAGCGGAGGCGGCAGCGATCGCCGGCCAGGTCGCCTCGCGCAATATCGGCGTTGATGCGCAACACGCTGCGGGCGTCGCCCTGTCGGCATCCTACAAGAGCCCGCTGGTGGAGCTGGAAGCCGGTGTTACTCCGCTTGGCTTCGGCAATACGAGAGCGACCTGGCGCGCTGCGGTCACGCCACGCTTTTCCTCCACGGCGTCGGCGAAGCTATGGTTTGAACGGCAGCCGGTAAAAGACAGCATCATTTCCTATGCAGGCGCCCGTAACCCGACGACCGATGCCAGGCTGGTCGAGGCGACAAGCGCGATCGTCATGGCCGCAGGCGCGCGCGACCCTGTAACCGGGCAGCGACTGCTGGATGTCCCCGGACTTTTCGGCCCCTACGGCATGGGAGAGCGATGGGGACAGGTCATGAAGACGGGCGGCGGCCTGTCCTTCAGCTACGACCGCAACGGCAACGGCTTTTATGGCGACGGCAGCTTTCACCGCTACCGCGGTGAAAATGTCCGTCGCAACTACGGCATCCAGCTGAACGCGGGCGGCTATATGCGTTTCTATCAGGGTGACAATTCATCCCTGACTGGCGGCATCAACGTCAATTATCAGGATTTTGATAACAACCAGAATTTCTTCACTTATGGCCATGGCGGCTATTTCAGCCCGCAAAGCTTCATCAGCGTCAGTTTCCCCGTGCGTTACGCCTATGACGACAGCCGTTGGGAAGTGAGGGGGAATTTCGCCCCAGGTTATCAAAGCTACGATCAGGAAGCCGCGAACCTCTATCCTACCAGCGACGCCGCGCAGGGGCTGCTTAACAATCTGAAACTCCTGAACAGTGATGTGCGTTCAACCTACGACGCCATCAGCAAAACCGGCTTTGCCCTCTCTGCCGACAGCGCCATTTACTATCGCGTAAGCCCTTCCATGCGAGTGGGGGGACAAATGGGAATCAATACGTTCGGCAACTATGATGAATTCCGGTCCTTGATCGGCATTCGCCAATCACTTGGAGGTGGGCAGTGAATAATGCCACGCGGCAACTGATGCCGGTTGACAATGCCTCGGCCGATCCAAAGGGCCTGGCGCTGCTCGTCGCTATGATTGCCGCCGAGATAGGGAGCACGGCGACGCCTGCTCAGGCCCATAACTTTTACCTGGCCGTCGGGCGGAAACTCGCCGCTGCAGAGCCGATGGAAGACGCAGCCGATCTGACCTTATTGGCCACACGCGCCAACAAGCTTTGGTCCGCGCTTGACTGGGGTCATGTCATTTTCTGCATGGAAGAGGAAGGCATAGCTATCCGGCATCAGGGCCTGCCACCTGCACTGGATGGCGATGTCGAAGGGCTGTGGGCTGAGATCATCTCTGCGGTGCTCGAAGGCGCTTATGACAGCTGGTTCCGGACACTCGGCAGCGGCGCGGCGCTGATGACCCGGCGGGTAGATTTCAATGGCGGCACACTGGACCTATGGCATGGCCGTTGATCGAAGGTTTTTTTCGCTTACTGCTTTGGCGGCGCTGACCATATCCTGCGCCAGAGCTGGCGGGCGACCGCCGTTGACGAACAGCTTGTGGCCCCGTTTCAAATCCGCCTTCCTCGATCCGTCCGGCCGCGTCCTGGACAACGGCAATGGGGGAATCAGTCACAGCGAAGGCCAGGGCTATGGTCTATGGCTGGCGCTGACTGCGAATGATCGTGACGCCTTCGAGAAAATGCACCGTTGGACCGAAGCCACCCTCGCCAGGCGCGACGTGGCGCTCTACTCCTGGCGATACGATCCGCGCCAGGAAAATCCGGTGGCAGATCGTAACAATGCAACAGATGGCGACATCTTCATCGCCTGGGCTCTGGGCCGTGCAGGTGAGCAGTGGCAGGACGCCGCTCTGACTGCACGAGCCGAGGAAATCAGGGCTGCCATTCTCTCTCATCTGGTCATCGAGCGATTTGGTCGGCGCCTTCTCCTACCCGGCATCGACGGCTTTTCCTCACCCAATGTCGTGACGGTCAACCCCTCCTATTTCGTCTGGCCGGCATTCGACCAGTTCCGGCGGCTGGATGGTGAAGCCGTCTGGGGAGACGTGATCCGCGACAGTGAAAAGCTGCTGGCAGCGGCGCGCTTTGGCCCGCGCCGCCTACCCACGGACTGGATCGATGTAACCACGAACGCGGCGATCGCGCCTGCGGCAGCCAAGCCGCCCCGGTTCGGCTTCGACGCTGTACGCCTGCCTCTTTATGCACAGGCGGGAGGCAGGCAGGAGCTGGTCAGGCCGATCATTGATTGTTGGCGGGGCTACGTCCGTGCTGGACGAGCCATTCCCGCCTGGATCGACATTCAAACGGGACAAGAGGCCGACTTCGCGCTCTCACCTGGGGGCATGACGATCGCCAACCGCGCGCTTGGAATGCCTGCGTCCCTGCCGTTGTCGACCGATTATTATGCAGCAGCGCTGCAGATGCTGTCGCAGTCACTTTGATGTTTTTCTATGCCACCGCCCGCCCAGCATTAGACACGTCCTCTGGCGTACAGAAATATAACTGGGCCTTGCCGCCTCGTTTGGAGCGATAGAGCGCGGCGTCCGCACAGGCTGTCAGATGCTCAAGATCGAGCCCGTGACGGGGCGCCATCGCAATGCCGACGCTCACGGAAATCCGGATCTGCTCGTCCATCAGCAGATAAGGCTCACTCAGTTGCCTGATAATACGGCGGCCGAGCATCTCTGCTTCGCTCTCATGCTGAACGCCTTCCTGGACGACAATGAATTCGTCACCGCCGATGCGTGCGACCGTGTCCACCGAGCGAACGATTGAGCGCAGCCGGGTAGAAACCTCGCGTAAAACGGCGTCACCCATGGGGTGGCCATAGCGGTCGTTGATAAGCTTAAAGCCATCAAGGTCGAGGAAATGGACGGCGAGTTGACTGTTTTCAAACGCAGCGGTGCTCATACTGTTCTGGAAACGCTCTCTCAGGAGCAGCCGGTTAGGCAGTCCGGTCAGCGCATCCTGCCGCACGAGATCAGCCAAATCATGTTTTGTCGTGAGATGCTCAACGTCCGATCGATACAGATGACGAACCGACTCAAGGCTGAGCAGCGTCACGACGGTGACCAGCAGCGCCTCTATCACGAAATATTCCGCGTGCATCGCACCGGCATCGCCAGCCCGAGCGTGCAAGGCAAGGGCGACGACAGTTGGGACAGTCGCAAGCAGCAGGCTGGTCACGCAAATGCGTGGCCTGCCACCTATCCGTGACACGAGCCCGGCGCCGAACGTAAAAATGAGGCTGACGACGACAAGATGGTTGAGCGGAATATGTGTACCGAGCACAGTCGCGCTAAGCGCGCCCAACAACCCAGCGAAAATGTAACTTCCTGCTGCATAACGCCGTTCCCATTGCTTCACGCGATCGATGGTCAGGGTCGTTCTACACGCTTCCCGCTGATAGGCGGTGATGACGGCCAGGCGCGCGATTGTCACTACCACTGCAATCGCGGTTATAAGCCCGATCGTAGCATCGTGATGTTCTATGAAAATTGTTGTTCCCGCCACGCCGAACAGGACGCCCATGCCGGCGATGGGCAGGCGCATTGCGAAGAGGGACTGCACGAGTTCGCAGTAGACAGCATCCGGGATTGGCAGGGTCATGAAATGGTTGGAGAATGCTAGGCCTCCTTTTCTCATCTTCACCATCCAGTCTGGCATCATCGTAAACCGTGTCAAATCTTGCTCCCGGCAAAAGAAGGCCTCACCCCCCCCAACGCTCCAAAGCCGTAAAAAATGTCAAAACCCGCTTGACGGATCAGCCCATTTTTTGAGCTTTTATCTTCTTTAGCGACAATGACGCTGTCGGACCAAATCCAAATCCGCCAGTCATTATGGCGCTGGCAAGCTGCTTCCATTCTCCACCCCCGCCAGCCTCCCAGCTCGTTCCGCTATCACCCACGCGACGTGCGATTTTTGGCCCGTTGGCGGGCGGAAGGTTCGCACCTCCCGCCCTACAGCTTCATGCTGCTTCTGCGAACGGCTCCCCGCCCACATCGGCTGTTGTCGTGGCAACAAGATCGCGTGCAGCAACGACTTTGCCATGGGCCGCAACCGTGCCCACCCCACCCCGTTCGGTGTAGGCGCTCGGTGGAAAGGCCATCCAGCGCGGCACCCAGCGCTCGACCTTGGCGCGCCCATCCGCCCCCGACAGATGGTCGGCAATGATCTGCTTCAAGGTCTTGACCTTCTCTTGGCCATTGGCTGTCGCGACCGTCTCGCCCGCGACCTCCGCGACCATATGGCCGAGCAGTTCACGGTCGCGCAGCAGGGAAAAGAGCGCCTCGTCGGCCTGCCACCATGCGGCCATGTCGATGCCGATCTCGGCACCAACTGCCTCGACGGCGGCGCTGCCCGCCGCCAATGTCTCGCCCATCACCACCGCGATCACGTCCATGAGCGCCGGGTCCGGCAGCGCGATCAGGCGCAGAAAGACGCCCGCGACCCCCTGCTGGGAGTCACCTGCCTCCCAAGCAGCATCGCCGTTGCCGCCGATGACAGTCGGCTTCTCGGGGGAGAAGCCGAGCAGGTCAAGCACGGCACGGCGGCCCTCGTCGAACAGCGCCTCGCCCCGCGACAGTTCGACGCTTTCGCGCACTTCGTCGTTGCGCGTTGACTGCGGTTCGGGCCGTACTGTCCAGAGGGGCGAACCGACGATGGCGTGGGCGACCATGAGCCGCAGCGCCATGCCCGGATGACCCAGAAGCGCGGCGCGCACGGCGGCATGGCGGTGCAGATCGACATAGGTTTGCAGCGTCGATGTGAGTTCCGGGCGCTGGATCTTTCCGCCGCTGGGCATCTCGCCGCGCTCCGCCTTTCGCGCCTCCTTCCCCGTCATATAGCCCTCGTGGAAGCTGACCTCGCCTGAGCCACGGACATCGATATAGACGCGCCCGCCCTTGCGCTTGGCAGCCTTCTCATATTCCCAGCTGTGAAAATGATCTGATGGCGGAACGATGACGACATCGCTCCAGCCTTGGTCGAGATAGGCGTCCCTTGCCGCCTTGATAGCGGCGTTCTGCGCGATCCAGAAAGCATCGGCATCCGCGAAATAGCGGTCGTCGCCGAACAGGTCCGCGACCGTTACGCCCTTATACTCTGCCAGATCGAAGAGGGCGAGGCGCGCCGGGATCGACTGACCGCCAAATAGCCATGCCTTGAGCTGGTGCCCGGTCGGCACATAGCTGTCCGGGTCATCATGGAGCGCAAGCCACGCCTTTTGCTGGCTCTTGCTGGCAAGGGTCAGGTGGCGGATCGTGGCGCGGTCGAGCTTCTCGGCCCGGTAGAGATCGCGGATGCGTGGCAGGAGATTGCCGAGCGCGAGGATGCGGCGGATGGTCAGGTCAGGAAATCCGAAGGCCGCGGCGATATCATCCACCTCGCGGCCATCCTGGACATGTAACGGTTTTGCGCCGGTCACCTATCTCATTATGCCACCTTGGCCT
>CAMPIM010000041.1 GCA_946886365.1 uncultured Novosphingobium sp. | reverse complement strand
AGACGTTGAACGAAGGCCTGAAGCGCGCCTACACCGTGACCATCACGTCGAAGGACATCGACGCCCGCGTGGAAAAGGAAGTGGCGGCGATCGCACCGCAGGTTCGTATGCCCGGCTTCCGCCCTGGCAAGGTGCCTGCCAACCTCGTCAAGAAAATGCATGGTGAATCGCTTCAGCGCGACGCCCTTAACAATTCGATCCAGGAAGGCATTCAAAAGCTGATCGCGGACAACAAGCTGCGTCCGGCGATGCAGCCTTCCGTGGAACTGGACGAAGGCTTTGAATTCGGCAAGGACGCCGAGGTGAAGGTCGCGCTGGAAGTGCTTCCTGAAATCGCCGCGCCCAGCATCGAAGGTCTGAAGCTGGAGCGTCTGACCGTCGAAGTCGCTGATTCGCAGGTTGATGAAGCCGCTGGCCGCATCGCGACCCAGCAGGGCGCGCTGGAAGAGCATGCCGCTTCGCATAAGGCGAAGGACGGCGACACGCTGACCATCGACTTCGTGGGCAAGATCGACGGCGAAGCCTTTGAAGGCGGTTCGGCCGAAGATGTGAAGCTCAAGATCGGCTCGGGCCAGTTCATCCCCGGCTTCGAAGAGCAGCTGACCGGCGTCAAGAAGGGCGACGAGAAGACCATCACCGTCCCCTTCCCGGAGGATTATGGCGCGGCCCATCTCGCTGGCAAGGAAGCCACCTTCGACATCACGGTCAAGGCGATCCTGAACGCCGACAAGCCCAAGCTGGACGATGATTTCGCCAAGTCGCTGGGTCTGGAAGGTCTCGACAAGCTCAAGGAGCTGCTGAAGGGCCAGATCGAGCAGGAACATAACGGCCTCACCCGCACGCACATGAAGCGTAAGCTGCTCGACCAGCTTGCCGCAGCCCATGATTTCGACGTGCCGCCGAGCATGGTGGAAGCCGAGTTCGAACAAATCTGGGCGCAGCTTCAGCACGAAGCCAGCCATGAGGCGGACCCTGAAGCTGCTCTAAAGGAAATGGAAGCCGAGAAGGAAGATTATCGCGCGATCGCTGTTCGCCGCGTGCGCCTTGGTCTCCTTCTGTCCGAAATCGGTCAGGCAAATGGCGTGGCGGTTTCCGATCAGGAAATGAACCGCCTGATCATGCAGGCGGCTCAGCAGTACGGCCCACAGGATCGTGAGCGGTTCGTTCAATATGTCCGCCAGGACCCGATGGCTGCCGCTCAACTCCGCGCGCCGCTTTACGAAGACAAGGTCGTAGACTTCCTGTTCGGCAAGGCCGAAGTCACCGATCGCGCCGTCAGCCGCGAAGAGTTGGAAGCCGCGATCGAAGCAGAAGATGGCGATCTGAAGCCCCACGTGCACGGCCCGGGTTGCGGCCATGATCATCATGATCATGACGAAAAGCCCAAGGCGAAGAAGGCTGCTCCCAAGAAGAAGGCTGCGGACGCTGACGAAGCCGCGCCTGCGGCCGATGAAGCTCCGGCGAAAAAGGCTCCGGCCAAGAAGGCTGCCGCCAAGAAGGACGAGGCCGTGGCTGAAGAAGCTGCCGCTGAGGAAAAGCCAAAGGCCAAGAAGGCTCCAGCCAAGAAGGCTGCTGCCAAGGCTGAATAAGGATTGGGGTTGCCCGGCTGAGCGCTGATGTGCGCCGGGCCACTGCCAAAACATGAAAAGCGTCCGTCTCCAGATGGAAGACGGGCGCTTTTCATTTAGCACTCGGCATGGCAGACGAAATGTTAATCCCGGCACGTCATGCCGCGATAAGTTCGGGTGAGGTTTGGGGCAGATGAAGGAATTTCCGGCAGTGGCAAGCGGGCAGGGGGCGGCAGGTCCGCGCATTGCCGTAATCCTGCCCTGCTATAATGAAGCGGGCGCGATCGTGAAGACGGTGCAGGATTTCCGCCGCGCACTGCCCGCCGCCGACATCTACGTCTTCGATAATAACAGCAGCGACGGCAGCGCTGAACTCGCCGCTGGAGCTGGCGCGATCGTTCGCCGCGTGACACAGCAGGGCAAGGGCCATGTCGTGCGCCGCATGTTCGCCGATGTGGATGCTGACATTTACGTCATGGCCGACGGTGATGCGACCTATGATGCCGCCGCCGCGCCCAGTCTCGTGGCCGCCATGTTGGAAGATAATCTCGACATGGTCGTTGGCGCGCGCAAGAGCGAGGTGGAAGAAGCCTATCGCCGTGGCCATCGCTTCGGAAATTGGGCGCTCACCAGCCTGCTCAAGCAACTTTTCGGCCGTAGCTTCACCGATATATTGTCGGGCTATCGCGTCTTTTCACGCCGTTTCGTCAAGAGCTTCCCGGTCCTGTCCGCAGGCTTCGAGATCGAAACGGAAATCAGCGTTCATGCGCTGGAACTGGCGATGCCGGTTTCCGAAATCATGACTGCCTATGGCGCCCGGTTGGAAGGTTCGGTCAGCAAGCTGTCGACCTATCGCGACGGCTGGCGCATTCTGCGAACGATCTTCACGCTCTACCGGATCGAAAAGCCGATTCTTTTCTTCGGCATCATCGCCGCGTTGCTGGCGGCAATCGGGGTCATTCTGGCCACGCCGTTGATCCTTACCTATCTCGATACCGGGCTTGTGCCACGCTTTCCGACCGCGATCCTCGTCACGGGGCTCATGATACTCGCCACGCTATCGGGCATGTGTGGGCTGATCCTCGACACCGTAGTGCGCGGACGCCGGGAAGTGCGGCGCCTTGCTTATCTGACATTCCGTGCTCCTTCCGATTTCGAACCGCGCCGCTGAACTCGCGATCGGCGATCACAGGACCCCTTGAACCTGCCCGCTTTTGTGCCGATGTAGAGAGCGGGCAAAAATCACCCTGAAAGAGCAAAATGACCAATATCATGTCTGATCCCATGGCCGCGCTTGTTCCTATCGTCATCGAACAATCCAATCGCGGCGAACGCAGTTTTGACATTTTCTCCCGCCTGCTGCGTGAACGGATCATCTTCGTGACCGGTCAGGTTGAGGATCATATGGCCTCGCTCATCGTCGCTCAGCTCCTGTTCCTCGAGTCGGAAAATCCGAAGAAGGACATCTGGATGTACATCAATTCCCCCGGCGGCGTGGTGACAGCGGGCATGGCCATCCATGACACGATGAAATATATCCGCCCCCAGGTCGGCACCGTCTGCATCGGCCAGGCAGCATCCATGGGCAGCTTCTTGCTGGCAGCAGGTGAGCCGGGCAAGCGCATCGCGCTGTCAAACGCACGGATCATGGTGCATCAGCCGTCCGGGGGCGCCCAGGGTATGGCTTCGGACATCGAAATTCAGGCGAAGGAAATCCTCCGGATTCGCCGCCGTCTGAATGACCTGTATGTGCAATACACCGGCAAGTCGCTGGACGAGGTTGAGCGCGCGATGGACCGCGATACCTTCCTTGAGGCCGATGAGGCGAAGGCGTTCGGGCTGGTGGACGAGGTATTTGATCGCCGTCCAGCCGCACCCGAAACGACCGATAGCTAACATGGATCTTAATCGCGCGCGCCGTTTTCTCCCCTTGTGAAATCGGCGTGACGCGGTCTAGGATGATCCTAGGACCAGAATATCCCTCGCCGTCGCGGCTTTTCGCTTGGGGCAGGGAGGAAAGATTGGCGAATGACTAAGCTTACAGGCTCCGATTCCAAAAGCACGCTTTACTGCTCCTTCTGCGGCAAGTCGCAGCATGAGGTGCGTAAGCTGATCGCGGGGCCGACCGTCTTCATCTGCGACGAGTGCGTGGAACTGTGCAACGACATCATCCGCGAGGAGACCAAGGGCGGTCTCGTCGGCAAGAAGGATGGCGGTGTGCCGACCCCGCAGGAAATCTGCGATGTGCTGGACGATTATGTGATCGGCCAGAACCGGGCGAAGCGTGTCCTGTCGGTCGCCGTCCACAACCATTACAAGCGCCTCAATCACGGCACCAAGCCGGGTGAGGTCGAACTCGCCAAATCGAACATTCTGCTCGTCGGCCCCACCGGCTGCGGCAAGACGCTGCTAGCACAAACGCTGGCCAAGACGTTCGACGTGCCCTTCACCATGGCCGACGCCACGACCCTGACCGAGGCGGGCTATGTTGGTGAGGATGTGGAAAACATCATCCTTAAGCTGCTCCAAGCGTCCGATTATAATGTGGAAAAAGCTCAGCGCGGCATCGTCTATATCGACGAAATCGACAAGATTAGCCGCAAGGCTGAAAACCCCTCGATCACCCGCGACGTATCGGGCGAGGGCGTTCAGCAGGCACTGCTGAAGCTGATGGAAGGCACCACTGCTTCGGTTCCCCCACAGGGCGGCCGCAAGCACCCGCAGCAGGAGTTCCTTCAGGTCGATACGACCAACATCCTGTTCATCTGCGGCGGCGCCTTTGCCGGGCTGGAGCGGATCATTGGCGATCGTCTGGAAGCCAAGTCGATCGGGTTTGGCGCCCATGTCGCGGCCCCCGAAGAGCGTAAGACCGGCGAACTGCTGCGTCAGTCTGAGCCGGAAGATTTGCTGAAGTTCGGCCTGATTCCCGAGTTCGTCGGCCGCCTGCCGGTCATCGCGACACTGGAAGATCTCGACGTGACCGCATTGGTCAAGATTCTGGTCGAACCGAAGAACGCGTTGGTGAAGCAATATGGCAAACTGTTCGACATGGAAAATGTCGAACTGAGCTTCACGGACGACGCCCTTACGGCGATCGCGAAGAAGGCGATCGAGCGGAAGACCGGCGCGCGCGGTCTGCGGTCGATCCTGGAATCGATCCTGCTCGATACGATGTTCGATCTGCCGTCGATGGAAGGGGTGGGCGAAGTCGTCGTCGACAAGGATGTTGTGGCTGGAACCAAGGAACCGATCCGGGTCTTCAGCGAAAAGGACAAACGCGCCGAAGACGCCGCCTGATCGCGGTGTTCTCTTAGGCGTTCAAAAGCCCCGCTGGATGGCTCCGGCGGGGCTTTTTGGTGGGTCGGGAAACAGGACGCCCTCTAGCCGTTTCGGTTATTCGCTGAATGGACTGTCGGCTATGACCAGAAGCTGACGTCGCTAGAATGGGCATTAGACCTATTGGATGAGCAGGGGCTCTGTTTCGGCTATCATGATTGCTCCCAATGCCATTTGCCCTTCACGCCTCCTGCAATTACCTCATCGATTACCTGCGCCTTCCAAACGATCCCAAGTTGAACGCCTAACGGATCTTCACCGATTCTACCCGAATATATGCCAAGAAAACCTGTGGCCTCGCCGATTATAGAATCGTCTCCAAACGCACCCGAGGGATTTGTTAAACCCCTCCGGACGTGAAGCACTGGCGAACCAGACATCCCCTTCCGTGTAGCAGTATCGAGCAACAGCTTCGGCAATCCTTCTAGATCGATGTCGGGTTCGGTTGCTATCGATGCCCTTTTCCAGATAGGAAAGTGACCGCCAGACATGTTGAAGGGAAAGCCCAGAACGAAGGCATCATCGCCTGCCGAGACATCAAAGCGATCCCAACGATGAAGATTTATCGGTGTAGTCGCGAACCCGTCGACCGAGAGAACTCGCAATGCTTCATCGTCCGGTACGGCACACAGCTGAAGCGCAGCTACATCGACCAATTCACGGTGTATCGGATGCACCAGCCAATTGGGTCCATTGTCAGAAGAAAGTGGCAGGCTCCATCCTCGTCGATACCACCTTCGCGCGCCTTGGGGATCGAGCGCCCAAAACCCCAAGATTGAAGTCGATGTTTGTCGGCGTGAACGCCATATCCGAAAGCGCACAGTTCGCCGTGTAGTTCCAGCCTGTGAGATTGTGCACATTCGTTATTAGATACCAAACTCCACTGCTCTCCCAGATAAAGCCAGTGCCGTGAGCTTCAGCGGTTCGTGCGCCGCCCTCATCAGCACGAAACATGGTGATCGGTATCGACTGGTATGACTCATTGCGCGAAATTCGAACCCGCTTCATTCAACCCCACACCCCCAACGTTCCATTTGATCAGCACGCCAAATGCGAGGCAGCGACCATCGGATTTCTGGCGCGGCTTGAATCAATTAGCCGCCAATCATTACATAATGCGAGCGCAAGCTGGAAGTTAGGAGGATGCGCGACAGGCATGACACCCACTTCAGCCGAACTGACGTTTCTATGCGGAATGCTTTCCACCCAACCCCAACGCCCTCATTTATCGCACGCAGCTATCCAAACCGTCCCGCTGCACCACCCCGATCCGGCTCGTGATGCTGTTGCCATATCGCCGGGTAAAGCCTTGCGGCGCAATCGCGCCCCTTTTCTTGGGCAATGGCAGCACGGCAGCAAGACGGGCCGCTTCCCCGCGCGTCAGCTTGCCCGCCCCATGGTGGAAATAGCGCATGGCACCAGCCTGCACGCCATAAGTCCCAATCCCCGTCTCCGCGACGTTCAGATACACCTCCATGATCCGCCGCTTGCCCCAAATCGCCTCGATCAAGACAGTAAACCAGGCTTCAAATCCCTTGCGGATGAAACCGCCACCCTGAAACAGGAACACGTTCTTCGCGGTTTGCTGGCTGATAGTCGATCCGCCGCGAATCCGTCCGCCACTGACATTGTGACGGAGGGCTTGCGCGATCGCGACCGCGTCGAAACCATGATGACTGCAAAAGCGGCTGTCTTCGCCCGCAATGGCCGCGCGCGCCATGTTCGGATCGATATCGTCCAGACCCACCCAATCCTTGGTGATGCCATTCGGATCGGCCAGCATCGTCAACGTCACAGGGGGCGGTACGAAGCGATAGAGCAGCACCAACAGCAATGAGAGCGCGATAAAAAACCCCAGTATCCGGATGACGAAGCCGGCCCAACGGAAGCGGCGGCGAGACGAAGCGGCGATGGTGGCACTCATTTGCTCGTTCGTAGCGCGATCCGTCGAGCATTCAAGTTGGCACGCACCGCCGAGCCAATCCGCCATAAATCGGCCGCTGCTAACGGCCGCAAAAAAGCCCCGGATCACTCCGGGGCTTCCTAACTCATTGTAATGAGCGTCAGGCCAGTGCCAACCGCATCTTGCCCAGCTTGTCGCCAGCAATCCGCATCATGGCCTTTTGCAGCTTTTCAAAGGCGCGCACCTCGATCTGGCGAACACGCTCACGCGACACGCCGTAGACCTGGCTCAGTTCCTCGAGCGTCTTGGGCTCTTCGGCCAGACGCCGCTCGGCAAGGATATGCTTTTCACGATCGTTCAGATCGTCCATCGCCTCGACCAGCATATCGTGACGCAGCGTCTTTTCCTGCTCATCCGCGACCAGCTCGTCCTGCAACGGGTCGGTGTCAGCGAGCCAATCCTGCCATTGCCCTTCGCCGTCCTCGCGCATCGGGACGTTGAGCGACGTGTCGCCGCCCATCGCCATGCGACGGTTCATGGAGACCACGTCTTCCTCGGTCACGCCCAGGTCGGTAGCGATCTTCTTGACGTCGTCGGGGTGAAGGTCGCCATCCTCGAACGCTTCGATGTTGTTCTTCATCCGGCGAAGGTTGAAGAACAGCTTCTTTTGCGCCGCAGTGGTGCCCATCTTCACCAGCGACCAGCTGCGAAGAATGAATTCCTGGATCGACGCGCGAATCCACCACATGGCGTAAGTGGCCAGGCGAAAACCGCGTTCCGGCTCAAACTTCTTCACGCCCTGCATCAGGCCGATATTGCCTTCGCTGATCAACTCGCTGACCGGCAGGCCATAGCCGCGATAACCCATGGCGATCTTCGCAACCAGGCGCAGGTGGGACGTCACCAGTTGCGCCGCCGCTTCGGGATCCTGATGTTCCGCGTAACGCTTGGCGAGCATATATTCCTGCTCAGGCGTCAGCAGCGGAAACTTGCGGATTTCCGACAGATAGCGGTTGAGGCTGGCTTCACCGCCCAGCGCTGGAACCGCGGGGACATTGCTTTTGGCAGCCATGTCGCTTCACCTTTCCCTTTCGTGCGCGGCGGGACCCAGAAGAGGCATCCGATGCGCCGTCGCAAACTTGTCAAAACCTATACGTGGAGCTCGCTTAACAGTTCCTGCATGTCGGCAGGCAGTGCGCTGTCAAAGCTGAGTTTTTGCCCCGTCACCGGATGTATGAACCCCAGCTGTTTCGCGTGCAATGCCTGCCTTCTGAAACGCATCGTTTCCAGTATCGTTTTGAAACCTTTTCTCTCTCTACTGTAAACCGGGTCGCCGATCAAGGGGTGACCCAGATGTGCCATATGAACGCGCACCTGGTGGGTCCGTCCGGTTTCCAGCTTGCATTCCACCAATGCCGCGCCGCTCAGGCGCTCGATCGTACGATAATGGGTGACAGCATGCTTGCCACGTCCTTCGCGATGGACCGCCATTTTCTTGCGGTCCATATCCGACCTTCCGATCCAAGTGTCGATCGTTCCAGCTGCCGGTTGGGGAAGCCCGTAGACGATCGCTGCATATAGCCGGTCGATGCTGTGCGCCTTGAACTGCTGTGCCAGCCCTTCATGCGCCCGGTCGGACTTCGCCACGACCAGAAGGCCGGACGTGTCCTTGTCGATCCGATGGACGATGCCGGGCCGAGCCACACCGCCAATGCCGGATAATTGCCCGCGACAATGATGCAGCAGTGCGTTGACCAGCGTCCCGTCCAGATTGCCAGCCGCCGGGTGGACCACCAGACCCGCTGGCTTGTCGACGACGATCAGGTGGGCATCCTCATGCACGATGGTCAGCGGAATATCCTGGGCGATCGCTTCGGCATCGGCGGGCGCTGGAATGCTGATCGTAAAAGTCTGACCATCGGCCACCTTCATCGACGGACTCAGCGTTCGTCCCGCCAATGTCACTTGACCATCGACGATCAGGCTCTTCAATCGTTCGCGTGAAAGTTCCGGAACCAGTTCGGCAAGCGCCTTGTCCAGGCGAAGGCCATGCTGCGCTTCGCCTATCGTCGTCTCGATGATAGAATCCCCCGAACCCATTGGTTAAGCATGTAAGAATGATGGTCCGCATTTCAAGATTGCTGCTGGAACAGATCATGTCTCACGCGGCCAGCAGCGCTGACGAAGTCTGCGGGTTGCTGCTGGGGCATTTCGGCTGCATCACGCAAGCGCGTCCGGCAGAAAATGTCGCGCCTGATCCGGCACGGCATTTCGAACTTGATCCAGCGGCGCTCCTTGCCGCTCACAAGGCCGCGAGGGCGGGTGGACCAGCCGTGATGGGCCATTATCACTCGCACCCTGGAGGTTGCCCTGAACCGTCGGCCACGGACGCGGCCTATGCGGCCCCCGACGGCAGCCTGTGGCTTATCGTCGGCCGGGGAGAAGTGCGGCTTTGGATCGCAAGCATGGGGAGTTCGGAAAAGGTGACATTTTCCGAGGCAATGCTCGACATCATGTGAGGCAAAGGCGGCAGGCCGGGGTTGCATCATCTGGCCCGGCAGCGCATTAGCCTGTCATTCCTTTCAGTTATTTCCGGCGGCAGAACCCTTCATGACCAACCCGACCGACAGCATCGAATTTGCCAGCTTGCTTTGTTCGCGCCTGTGCCATGATCTGTTGAGCCCGGTCGGCGCCCTGAACAACGGTCTGGAGCTGATGGCGGATGAAACCGACCCGGAAATGCGCCAGCGCTGCCTGGATCTTCTGGCCGACAGCGCGAAAACTTCGGCCAACAAGTTGAAATTCTTCCGGCTTGCCTTCGGGTCGGCGGGTGGCTTCGGTGACGCGGTGCCCACGCACGAAGCCCGCGTGGCGATTGAGGGCATGTTCGCGGCGGGCCGGGTCAAGGTTGGCTGGCTTGTCGATGACGACATGCTGGACAAGCTGCCGGTTAAGGTATTGCTGAACCTCGCCCTCATCGCGGGCGACGCACTGGTGCGCGGTGGTCAGCTGGACATTGGTGCCGAAAAGCGGCCTGGCGTCACGGAAATCGTGGTCCGTGCCGAAGGTCCCAAGCTGGTGCTGGACCCCGATCTTCGCGCCGCTCTTGCAGGAACGCTCCCGGAAGACAGTCTCGCGTCACGCACAGCAGCCGCGTGGATGATCCGCAGCCTGGTGACGAGCGCGGGAGGGGAGGTCGCGCTATCCCCTGCCGGAGAGCCCGTGCTGCTCTTCGGGGCCTCTATCCCTGGATGAAGCTGTCCTGATCCTGCGCCGTCTGTTTAGGTGCGGATACTTCCCGACTGTTCTTCGGGTATGAAGAAGCGGTTCGGTCCTTGGTCTGCATCCGGGCCGAAGGGCTTCAGGCGGTTATCGAACGCCTTGTAACCCGCTGCCGCCATCAGCTGCATCACGGCGTCTTCCTGATTGGTCACTTCCACCATCAATTTGGGCCGATCGCGGGCCAGGCATTCGGTCATGCCGCTCAACGCCATCAGTTCCGCGCCTTCGATATCGATTTTCAGGAAGTCGGGCCTGATCATCCTCGACGCCACGAAGCTGTCGATGGTGGTCACATTCACTTGCATCTGGTTGTAATGCTGGTTTGAAAAGGCGTTCTGGTTATTCTTTTCCAGATTTTCATAATCCTGGATCAGGGACGAGTTCTGGCCCGACAGATTTTCGACGTAGAAGGACGCCTGCCCTACGGTATCCCCAACAGCTTCCGGGATGATTTCCACCTGCGGGAATGACGCCACGTTGGCGGTCAGATAGCGGAGATTGTCGCGGCTGGGCTCGAAGCCGAAGACCTTGCCCTCACGACCGGTCAACTTCGCCAGATAGATGCTGATATATCCGATGTGGGCGCCAGCTTCGATCACGGTGTCACCGGGCTGGATGAGCCGCGCAAGGCTGGACATCACACCACTTTCGCGCCCCCGGCCATGATACCAGTAGCCGCGGTGACGAAACAGATTGAGGCGCAGTTTCGCGCCGTCGACCCAGTGATGAGAGATGGTTATATCTCGGGACGCGAGCCGCGGCAGGATCGCGAAAGCCGCACGCCGTAAGAAGCGATGGCGATGCAGGCCCATGGATCTAAGTGTGGGGATACCCGCCGACGGTTGCATGTTGGTCACGGCCTGCCTCCATTTTGGGTACGTTGATATCCCACATGGACGGCGCGGCAATCATCAATGAAGGCTTACTCATCATGGCTATCAGGTTGCGCAAATGTTTCTGATTTCGTTGGCCCTACCAAAAGAAAAAGCCCGGCCACTTGCGTGACCGAGCTTCTTTCTTGACGGCAACCCGAAAAAATCAGGAGCTGTAGTACATGTCGAATTCGACCGGCGAGGGAGCCATTTCCCAGCGGTACACTTCGGGCCACTTCAGCTCGATATAGGCTTCGATCTGGTCCTTGGTGAACACGTCGCCCTTCAGCAGGAACTCATAGTCGGCTTCCAGGCTGTTCAGCGCTTCACGCAGCGAACCGCAGACGGTCGGCACCTGGCTCAGTTCTTCCGGCGGCAGGTCATAGAGGTTCTTGTCCATCGCGGAACCCGGATGGATCTTGTTCTCGATGCCGTCCAGACCAGCCATCAGGAGCGCTGCGTAGCAGAGGTAGGGGTTCGCCATCGCGTCGGGGAAGCGGAACTCCACCCGCTTTGCCTTCGAACCCGCACCATAGGGAATGCGGCATGAGGCCGAGCGGTTGCGCGCCGAATAGGCCAGCAGAACCGGCGCTTCGAAGCCCGGCACCAGGCGCTTGTAGCTGTTGGTCGTCGGGTTGGTGAAGGCGTTCAGGGCCTTTGCGTGCTTGATGACGCCGCCGATGAAGTAGAGGCACATGTCGCTGAGGCCGGCATAGCCTTCGCCCGCGAACAGCGGCTTGCCGCTGTCCCAGATCGACATGTGGGTGTGCATGCCCGAACCATTATCCTGCGCGATGGGCTTGGGCATGAAGGTCGCGGTCTTGCCATAGGCCTGGGCGACCATCTGCACGACATACTTGTAGATCTGCATGCGGTCGGCGGTCTGGACCAGCGTGCCGAAGGTCAGGCCGAGTTCGTGCTGGGCAGCGGCCACTTCATGGTGGTGCTTGTCGCAGGGCAGGCCCATTTCGAGCATGGTGGTGACCATCTCGGCGCGAATGTCGGTGGCCGGATCGACCGGAGCGACGGGGAAGTAGCCGCCCTTGGCGCGCGGACGGTGGCCAAGGTTGCCACCCTCATATTCGCGGCCGGTGTTGGTCGGCAATTCGATGTCGTCGATCTTGTAGAAGGACTCGTTATAGTCGTTGTTGAAGCGGACATCGTCGAACATGAAGAATTCGGCTTCCGGGCCGACATAGACGGTGTCGCCGAAACCAGCCGACTTGACGAAGGCTTCCGCGCGCTTCGCGGTCGAACGCGGATCACGGGCGTAGAGTTCGCCGGTGTCGGGCTCGACGATGTCGCAGAACAGGATCAGCATCGGGGTGGCGCTGAAGGGATCGACATAGACGGCGTCGAGGTCCGGCTTCAGGATCATGTCCGACTCGTTGATCGCCTTCCAGCCTTCGATCGACGAACCGTCGAACATCAGGCCTTCGTTCAGCTCATCTTCGCCCAGGACCGAAGACACCATGGTCAGGTGCTGCCACTTGCCCTTGGGATCGGTGAAGCGCAGATCGACCCACTCGATCTCCTTCTCTTCGATCATCTTCAGGATGTCTTTTGGCGTGTTGGCCATGTGCGCTTGCCCTTCTTTCATGATTACCCCCCCGAAGGGGTAGTGGATGTTGCAGTTCGTCAGCTCCTTTACGAAGCTGACGCGAAATCAAACTTGGTGGAGATCAGATAGCGTCGCTATCCCGCTCGCCGGTGCGGATGCGAACCGCGCCTTCGATCGCCGAGATGAATATCTTGCCATCGCCGATCCGCCCGGTTTGCGCGGCAGCGGAAATCGCCTCTACCACGCGGTCTGCCAAGGCGTCGTCCACGACCACCTCCAGCTTCACCTTGGGCAGGAAATCGACGATATATTCAGCGCCACGATACAGTTCGGTATGGCCCTTCTGACGGCCAAAGCCCTTGGCCTCCGTAACCGTGATGCCGGACACGCCCACTTCGTGCAGCGCTTCCTTCACCTCGTCGAGCTTGAACGGCTTGATGATCGCCTCGATCTTTTTCATCACTCTAATCCCAACTCAAACGCGCGCGCGATGACGAAGTGATCTTCGCCCTCATCATTTAAAAGCGACGATCTTCATGCCCCCGAGACATGCGCCGTGCCCTTCAACAATCAATTACCGTGCCAAACGGCGAATCGCTACGCCACGCTTTCGGCGATGGCGCAATCTTTGTCCATATTGCCTGATTTCAGGGCAATATTGTCCCATCGTGCCTGATTTTTAGGCAGTGTTTTTCAACTCAAATAGGGCGGTGCGTCGAGGCCTGCCGGGCTCTTCGTGAAAATCTCGCAGCCATTTTCGGTGATCCCGATGCTATGTTCGAACTGCGCGGACAGCGTGCGATCGCGCGTGACGGCGGTCCATCCATCTTCCAGCATCTTCACGCCGGGCTTTCCGATGTTGATCATCGGTTCGATGGTGAAGAACATGCCGGGGCGCAGTTCCGGCCCTGCGCCGGGGCGGCCGATATGGACGACTTCGGGACTGTCGTGAAAAACGCGGCCCAAACCATGGCCGCAAAAATCGCGGACCACGCCATAGCGATGTTTTTCGGCGTGCTTTTGAATAGCATGGCCGATGTCGCCCAGATGATTGCCGGGCTTTGCCTGCTCGATGCCCAGCATCAGGCATTCATAGGTCACTTCGACCAGCCGCCGTGCCTTGATGCTGGTTTCGCCGACTATGAACATCCGGCTCGTATCGCCATGCCACCCATCGACCAGCGGCGTCACGTCGATATTCAGGATGTCGCCATCCTTCAGCTTCATGTCGCCGGGGATGCCATGGCAAATGACATTGTTCAGCGAGATGCAGCAGCTGTGCGTATAGCCACGATAGCCAAGGGTCGCGGGCACGCCGCCGCCGTCTAGCGTCATGCGCCGGACGATGTCGTCCAGTTCGCCCGTGGTCACGCCCGGCACCACATGTGGCACCAGCGCATCAAGGATTTCGGCAGCTAGCCGTCCCGCCTTGCGCATGCCTTCGAAACCAGCGGCGTCATACAATTTGATCGCGGTCGATCGCGAAATCGGCGCATCGGCCGTCATCGTCATATATTCGGTCATGTCCTGGTTATAGGCGGGGCAGCAGGATATTGCGAGGCCCCGATCGCGTCGGGCTAGGCAGCCGACGTGTCAAACGCTATGGCCAGCCTCATGCCCGTAACCGAACGTATCTGGACCGCCGCGCTGATCGTGATCGGAGACGAGATTCTGTCCGGCCGAACCCAGGATAAGAATATCGCCCAGATCGCGTCCTGGCTTAACGTGCAGGGGATCAGGCTGCGGGAAGTACGCGTGATCGCCGATGACAGCGACTCTATAGTCGAAGCGGTAAACGCGCTTCGGGTGCGCCACGACTATCTGTTCACCACGGGAGGCATCGGACCGACGCACGACGATATCACTGTCGATGCGATCGCCCGTGCCCTTGAGGTCGATGTCGAAATTCATCCGCAGGCCCGCGCCATGCTCCAGGGCTATTATGAAACACGGGGCGGGCTGACCGACGCCCGGTTGCGCATGGCCAGGGTGCCTGCCGGTTCCGATCTTATCGAAAACCGCATGTCCGGCGCGCCTGGCATTCGACATGGCAATATCTTCATCATGGCGGGCGTGCCGCACATCACGGCTGGCATGCTCGACATGCTGACCGGCACGTTGGAGGGTGGGCAACCCTTGCTGTCGGCGCAGATTGGCTGCTGGGTCGCTGAAAGCGAAATAGCCGACCTTCTCGCCGCGACGGAGCGCACGCATGAAGGCTGCCAGATCGGCAGCTATCCCTTCTTCCGCGATGGCCGGACGGGGGCAAACTTCGTCATCCGCTCAACCCGGGCCGCAGTGCTGGAGCAGTGCATTGCCGATTTGAGCGCTCGACTGGAGCAAGGCGGCTGGCCGGTCTTCGCTGGCGGCATCTGACGCGGTTTCCTACCAGCAACTGGCTGGTTCCACGCCCATATGTGTCTGCTTAGCGGCAGGTTGCGTTGCATCAACTCGGTGCGAGACGCTATGCTGCGCTGCATCAATAGCTGGCTGGTTCCAGCTTTTGGATGTCGGGCTTCACGCTTGGGCATCCGATCCATGGCGAAAGGCTAAGCCCATCAGTCCCGCGCTCGCGGGATCGGCTTTTTGCGCCTTTTTCTCCGGATCGCTGCGCAAGGGGGAGCCGCTTGCTAAGGAGAATAGGTGATGCGGATCGTGATGACCGGATCGGGCTATGTTGGGCTGGTTTCGGGCGCATGCCTTGCCGACTTTGGGCATGATGTCGTCTGCGTAGACAAGGACGTAGCCAAGATCGAAGTACTACGCGACGGCGGCGTACCGATATACGAACCGGGGCTCGCCGACCTGATCGCGCGCAATGTGAAGGGAGGGCGCCTTACCTTCACCACGGACCTGGCGGCTTCGGTGGCGGAGGCGGACGTCGTCTTCATCGCCGTTGGCACGCCTGCGCGCCGGGGCGATGGTCACGCCGACCTTAGCTACGTCTATGATGCCGCTCGCGAAATCGCGTCCGCATTGCGCGGCTTTACGGTCGTCGTCACGAAATCGACTGTTCCCGTCGGAACAGGCGATGAAGTGGATCGCATCATCCGCGAAGCCAACCCGGCTGCGGAGTTTGCCGTCGCCTCCAACCCCGAATTCCTGCGCGAAGGCGCGGCGATTCAGGATTTCAAGCGGCCTGATCGCATCGTCATCGGCATCGAGGATGATCGCGCCCGGCCGGTGATGGAGGAGGTGTATCGCCCGCTTTATCTGAACCAGGCACCGATTCAGTTTACCGGCCGACGCACCAGCGAGCTTATCAAATATGCCGCGAACGCCTTCCTTGCGATGAAGATCACCTACATCAACGAGATCGCGGAACTGTGCGAACATGTCGGCGCGGACGTTCAGCAGGTTGCGCGCGGCATCGGCCTCGACAACCGCATCGGCAGCAAGTTCCTCCACGCGGGTCCCGGCTATGGCGGCTCCTGCTTCCCCAAGGATACGCTGGCGCTGGTGAAAACCGCCGAAGACGCGGGCGCGCCGATCCGCCTCATCGAAACAACCGTTGCGATCAACGAAAGCCGCAAGCGTGCCATGGCCCGCAAAGTGGTCGCTGTGTGCAACGGTTCCGTTCGCGGCAAGACGATCGGCGTGCTGGGCTTGACCTTCAAGCCGAACACGGACGACATGCGGGACGCGCCATCACTCTCGATCATCCAGGCGTTGCAGGATGCTGGTGCCCAGGTCCGCGCCTATGATCCGGAAGGAATGGAGGCCGCTCGATCGATGCTGCGCGGCGTCGATTTCTGCGCCAATCCCTATGAGGCCGCCCAGGGTGCTGCGGCCGTGGTGATCGTCACCGAATGGGACGCGCTCCGTGCGCTCGACCTGCCGCGCCTGCGATCCGTGATGAGCGGTGAGGGCCTTGTCGATCTTCGCAACATCTACCGGGCCGCCGACGCGGAAGCGGCGGGTTTCTCCTATGTCAGCGTAGGCAGGGGCGCAGAACCGGAGCCCGAAACGCTCATCCAGGCTGCGGAATAAAGCCTACCTGTATCGGCTCATCGCAAAAGCTCCGGCTTTGCGATGAGTCGTGCTTGACCGGAAGTTTTTGTTAATCTTCGTATAGGACCCTCAAGGGGCTAATAAGCGGGGGTTGCAAAAATGAATATCAAACTGACCGGCTCCATGTGTGGAGCCGGATTATCGCTTCTATGCGTCATGGCGGCGGGGGCCGCAACGATGTTATCGAGTGGATCGACATCGACTAACTTGCAGACGGGGTCAACCACGACTCTGCTCAGTAGTGGATCGACATCGACAACCACTTCGACAACTTCGCTATCGACTGACACCACTTCGACCGTTTCAGCCAGCTTTTCCACATTCGATTTCGCCAATGGTACAAAGCTGCCGGACAAGTCGACCTTGTCGCTAGGCAACGCTACCGTAAGTCCGGGCAGCGGCACCGCCTATGTGCCGGTAAGGCTTGATCGTCCGACGCCAAACACCGTCATCGCGCGGGTCATTACCGTGAACGGGTCAGGCACGCTGCGCGCGCTGTCCGGCTACAACTACCAGACGGTAGATACTGTAGTGATCTTCCGCCCCGGCGATCCGCTCGTCCAAACGGTCGGTGTACCGATCAGCGGCCTCGCGGAGGGACAGCAGTTCCAGTTAAAGCTGCGTGAAGCGCCTTGGGGCGGCCTCCAGGGGCAGTCGCTGGCAACCATCACCGCGACCAGCGCCGTCGCGCCGACACCCAAGGCAACCGGCACTTTCCGCCAGCCCCGGACTTTCGCGGCAACAGGTACGCTCCAGTTCGAGCTGAAGAAGGAAACGCACAAGCGCTCGCCCGACGGCGGTTGGAATCGCTGGGCGACCTCGCTGTCTCATGGCCGTACCCAGGTTGCGAATGGCGAGACCGGCCTTTATCTCGATTCATCGCTGTTCCCCGGCATTGAAGGCCCGGTATATTGGGGCACACAGGGCCTTGTCCTGCATAGCCAGAAGCTGAAGTCGCCCATCTGGTATGAAGGCCAAAACTGGTATTATGGCGCATCGGTGCTGGATGGCCGCAATTTCATCGCCTCGCAGATCGGCTATGGCCAATATGAATGGGTGGCCCGGATGCCCAATCGCCGCGGCTCATGGCCCGCCTTCTGGCTGATCTCCACCAGCGGATGGCCGCCCGAAATCGATATCTATGAAGGCTTCGGCTATCAAAGCTACTGGGACTTCGATCGTCATATCGCCCAGACCATTCATGGCGGCAAGGACGGCGTCCGCAGCTTCCAGCGGGGCGTCACGATCCAGGCTGAGCAGGCTTATGGCCTCAAGGGCTTCGCCCAAGACTTCCACCGCTTCGCCGTCGATATTCAGCGCGATTATATTACCTGGTTCGTGGACGGGGTCGAAACCTATCAGTCCGTGAACCCCTTCCAGGGACACCGCTGGTATCCGATCATGGACGTCGCAGTGAAGACCAGCGGCGCCTATGATGATGGCTCAGGAGACATGATCATCAAGAGCCTGCGCATCTACAGCGCGCCATAATGGCTATGGGCGCCGCCTGACAGGGCATAGAGGCGCCCCCAGCATTTGACCCACTGCCCGGCAACGTCCACGCGGCGAACGCCGGGCAGCAGCAACCCTGCAAGCCCTGCGGTGCGCAGCGTCAGTATGCCCAGCGTCCTACCCAACAGGGCAACCTGCGCAACGCCCCCCGGCCGCCGCTTCCGCTGCGCCAGCGTCTCGGTAAATCCGATCCGCCACATCCGCTTCAACACCCAGCTCAGCTTCGCCCGTTCCGGCGGCACCCATTCGCTCACCCGGGCATCGGGTGCCCAAGCGAACCGCGCGCCCGCTTCCCGCAACCGCGCAAGGAAATCCAGATCCTCACCCCCGCTGCGGTTGAAGCGCACATCGAACCACGGCCGTGGCACCATCTCCAGCGCCCTGCGGTTCACCAGCAGGTTATTGCTCGCCCACAAAATGCCTGTTGCGCCCCATGCCCGCTGCTCCGGCCGGAACACCAAAGTCTGTTGCGCCCATCGTGGCGGCCCATCCTTGAAGTGAAAATCAACAGGCCCCGCGACCACATCGGCGCCCACCTGCGCTTGACAGGCAAGCAGCGCGTCGAGCCAGCCCGGCTGCGGCCACTCATCATCATCGATCATCGCAATGAACCGCATAGCGGGATCGGCCATCGCAGCATCACATATCGCATTGCGAACCGAGGAAAGCCCCGGCTCCACTACCGGCAATAGCGTCAGGGGCAAGGGATAGCCGCTATTCCGCAAAGCCTCCACGACAGCCGCGCCCTCCGCCGCGTCCCCATCATTGTCGGCGACCAGCACCATGACATCCTGCCGCTGCACCATCTTTGCCAGCGTCTCCAGCAAGTGCCGCAATTCGGCCGGGCGCCGGAACGTCGGAATGGCAATCCATATCGGCTTGCCCATCATGGCGCCGCTGGTTCCAGCGCGGTGGGACGCTGCGGACGCCCCTTTTGCAGCCATTTGATGAACTGATGCCCTCGCACCTCGATCAGCAAATAGCTGACCCAGCAGATCAGCCAGGTGACGATCAGCATTCCAAGCACGAACAGCCAGTCCACCCCGACGATTCCATGCCGCTGCGCCACGCCCATTGCGCGCGCGGCGACGTCGCGCACCAGTGGATGCCAAAGATAGATGGAATAGCTGATGAGGCCGAGGTGAAAGCTCAACCGGTTGGCCATCACCGCCCGCGCGGCTGGCCCGTCATAATAGCAGCTCAGCACCAGGGCGGGCATCAGGCACACAACCAGCACATCGGCTCCCGGCAACAGCAGCGCCAGCGCGATCAGACCACAAACCGCCGCAAAACCGCCGCTGCGGTCAATCACGGCCTTGCACAAAGGATGATCCGCAACACGATATGTCAGAACGCCCAGCGAAAAGCCCGCAAGGCAGCGCAGCAGCGTCAGCACGCTGTCACTGTCATTGACGTCGAGCGGTCCGCTGGCCCCCAGTCCCGACGAAGCCACGAGCAGCAGCAGTCCAATGCAGATCGCCGCCTGTGCCCATGCCCAGCGCGAAAAGGCAAGGATCGCGATCAGCGGATAGATCAGGTAGGCGGCAACCTCCGTGCTGACCGACCAGCTATTGCCCGCGATGGGCTGCGTGCCCCAACCCCAGCTTTGCACCATGAAGAGGTTGCTGAGGATATTGGCCGGGTTCAACTCTATCGATTGATTGCCCGACACGTTGAGCAGGATGCGCAGCCCAAAGACCAATGTCACGATCAGGTGCAGCGGCCAGACCCGCGCCATGCGATTGATCAGGAAATCGACATAGCTCGCTCGGCCCAGATGCTTCACCACCCGGTCATGATAGCCATAGGAAATGACGAAGCCGCTCAGGATGAAGAACAGGTCGACCGCCAGATAGGCCCGCGAGAAAAGCGGGATCGCAAACTGCGAAAAGGCTGGTTGATGCGGGATGTGATAAAGAAGGACGGAAACGGCCGCGACCCCGCGCAGGCCGGTGAGTGAGGCGACCCTCATGCCCGGTTCCTCCTTGCAGGAGGCGCCGCATCGAAGGCACCAGCAATTGCGTCCCAAAATGGCTTCCGGGCCATTTTACCGTCAAAGGGCAGGCCACGGGACAGCTGCCCGTCAGGCCATTTATATTCGGGATATTTGGACAGCCATGAATCTCTGTCCGACACGCCCCAGCACAGGACTGATCCCATCGCCGGATTATCCAGCGCCACGTCCAGGAAAGCCTTGGCAAAGGCCGCAACCTCACGGTCGCGCTTGTCCGGATTAGGTGGCCCGCCACGGTCGGCGATATCCAGTTCAGTGATCGCCAGCTTCAAACCATATCCGCTCAGCGTTGCCAGAAAATCGCCAAACTGCCGTTGATTGAACGGCTCCTTATAGGGTTTTAGATGCCCCTGAATGCCGATGGCATCCACAGGCACACCCCGGCTCATCAAACGATCGAGCAGTTTCAGCATGGCGGTTCGCCGCCGTTCGCAGCGCGGGGAGTCATGCTCCAGCCCATAGTCGCCTAGAAACAGCGTGGCCTCGCCATCGACTTCTCGCGCACAATGAAAGGCAAGGTCGATATATTGCTCGCCCATCGCTTTCATCCATAGATTCTCGGCGCGCATCCCGTCGGCTCGGCCCTGATTGGGCTCAAGTGTTTCATTGACCACGTCCCATTCGGAAATCCGGCCCGCGTAGCGCCGCATGGCAACGTCGATATAGCCGGTCATCAACTGTCGTTGCTGCGTATCGCTTGCCTGTTGCACCGCCGGTTCCAGCCAGGGCGGATTGGCCGTGTACCAGACCAATGTGTGTCCGCGCGCCCGCATCCCATGCGCTTGTGCGAAGTCGATGATCTGGTCAGCTCCGCTGAAGTCGTATTTGCCGGGCTTTGGTTCGGTGGTTCCGCGCTTCAGTTCATATTCCTGCACCAGAATGTCGCATTCCCGCGCCACTGTTGCGCGATAGGCGCTGTCTTCGCGCAGCAATCGCGATTTCACGGCCGCGCCGAAATAGCGCCCGGAAGCCTTGGCATGATCGGCCAATCCTTCGCGCGACACGACGCGCGCGGCGCCGGGCGGCATGGGAGAGCAGGCCGCCAGCGTCGCTGCCCCCGCCAGAAAATCCCGGCGCCTCACAGGCTTTGCCTCCGCCCGCTCAACAGTCGCGTGACATCGATCCAGCGGTCACAGATTTTGCGATAAACGCCGTCCGGCAGAACGATCTGCATCAGCACCGCGCCCGCCAGACGCGGTCCATAGGCGCCATGGAACAATGCCGTCAGATAGTAGCGGATGGCCCGAAGCCGTTTGGTCGGCCAGATGCTCTTTGCTGCATGCCAACCCATATATCCCGAAAAAGCCCGCGCCGAGATATGGGGGCGCAGGTCCGCCAGCCAGGTCAGGCTGCCTACACTCCCCCGGATTTGCGACAGCCTGTCCTCTGCCTGACGGTCTGCCCAGATCGTACCGGGGCGACTGGCCATCACGAAACGCGCGCCCGCCAGCGACAACCGCAACGCGAAATCGGTGTCATCCCCGAACTTCACATCTTCGCGATAACGGACCTTTTCGGCGAGCGAACGGCTCAGCGCGACGCTGCTGGTCTGGATGAAGCCCCGATCACACATCAGGTAACGATCGACCGGCTCATTCCTTTGTATCGCGCGCGGAGGTTTCAGGAAATTCCGCCCGCCGCCCCGGTCGGCCAGCACCTGCCCATAGGCGACGACATCGTCACTTTCCTCCAGCAGGGGCAGCAGATCGGCAAGGTGATGCGGCAGGAAACGGTCATCGCAATCCAGAAAGGCGATGTATCGGCCCCGTGCGCGATCGACACCGGCATTGCGCGCCGCCGACGCACCCCGGTTCTGCTGGACGACGACGGTCAGGCGCGGGTCCTTGATCGCGCCCAGCGCCAGTTCGGTGCCGTCGGTTGATCCATCAACCACGACGATCACCTCAATCACCGCGATGCTCTGCTCCAATGCGGAAAGCACCGCCGCCACCACCGCGTCGCGGCGCTGATAGGTAGGGATGACAACCGAAAAAAGCGGTTGCGCGACGGCAGCCTGAAGCTGCGATGGAGGTTGCCAGGCGCTCATCACGACCGCGCTCCGCCATGGGCGGGTTCGCCCTTGCCGAACCGAAGTACGAACAGGTTGACCAGCGAACGGTAGAGCGGCTTTGGAAGGTAGGATCGCAATATCTGCCGCGCGACCACCCGTGGCGGCACCCCACCTGCGAACATACCGATCACCAGATCGCGTAGCGCAGCGACGGGGCGCACGGGCGCCATGTGATATGCCAGAACCGTCGCGCGATAGCCGCGCCTCGCCCGATCGGTCAGCATGTGACCGCAGCGATCCAGCCAGTCGAGCGAGGTTTCATAACCCCGGACATAGGATGTGCGGCCATCTTCCGTTGCGTCCAGCCACACCGTCAGCGGCTCGTCGATCATCTTGAACCGCGCCCCTGCGCCTTGCAATCGGACGCAGAAGTCGAGATCCTGTCCCTTCTTCAACGCCGGGTCGAACAGCACCTTGCGGGCCATCTCGCTCGGCACGACCATGGTCGATGTCTGCATGAACTGATTGGCGCAGAACAGATATTCGCCAACATCCTCGCCGTCCCGTATGCCGCGATCGGGCCTGATCCAGTAGCGATCGACGCCCCGGTCCACCTTCATCCTGGAATAGAGGACCGTGCGGCCGTCATCATCCTTCAGCGCCTGCGCCATGATCGACAGCTTGCCCGGCAGGAAGAGGTCGTCGGAATCGAGGAAGGCGATATATCGGCCCCGCGCGGCCTTGATCCCATGATTGCGCGCGGCTCCACCCCCGGCATTATCCTGCCTGATATAGCGCACGCGCGGATCGCCAATGGCTTCGATCACCGGAGCCGGATCGTCGCGCGATCCGTCATCGATCACGACGATCTCAAAATCCTGCCAGTCCTGCGCTTGCACCGACCGGATCGTGTCGCCCACGATATCGGCACGGTTATAGAGCGGGATGACCACGGAAAAGAAGGGAGCAGCATCGCTCATGCGCCATGCACCTTTCGATATTCTTCGTAACGGAAGCCCGCGATTCCGGCGATCTTGCCGACAGCGCGGTAGAGCTTGCCCAGCCGCACAACGCGCTTGCCCCGGTCCAGAGTGGCCGCAGCGCCCAGCGTCCCGACCAGAAACCCGGCGGCAATGCGCGGCGCTTCGCCCAGCAAGGTGCGTAGCCACCCCCTGTGGAACCGCTCGACCATCATGTCGGTCATCCCCAGCCGATAGCCGCGCATCAGCAGCCATTTGGCAGTGACCCGGCTCGCCGGGATCAGCTCCGTCACCAGAGCCTCCTCCGACCAGGCAAAGCGAAAGCCCTTGCGCGCCATCCGGCTGAACAGCTGCTTGTCCGACCCGCCGGTCAGCGCCATGCGCTCATCGAACGGCCGCTCGCCCATCTGATGCAGTGCCTGCGCAGAGATCAGCACATTGGCCGTGCTATCGACGAGCGCGACAGGCCCTGACGTCCCGCGCCGCTTGGCTTGCAACAAAGGATGCCGCGCGGCCCAGGGCGCAACCCGCGCGTCCAGCTCCCGCGCCACCGCGCCGCCCACGACATCCGCATTCCAACGCATGGCCGTGTCCACCAGCGCATCGATCCAACCGTGGGAGGCGGCTTCATCATCATCCAGCATCGCGACATGCGTCACGCCCGGCCGTCCCAGCGCCCCCGCAACCAGAGCATTGCGCACCACGGGTATCCCCCGCTCAGCCACCAGCAGCGCCTTGATCGGCCAGCGATAGCCTTGCGAAGCCAGCCGCTCGACCACGCCCATCCCCTCGGCCCGCGCAGCATTATTGTCCGCGACCAGCACCTCCAACCTGTGCCTCGTTTCCAGCGCTGCAATTGACTCCAGCGTCCGCTGCAACCCTTGCGGCCGATTGCACGTCGCGATGCAGATAATAACCCTAGCCATCAACAGCCTCCGGGGAAGAAATGTGGCGCCGCTGCCATTGCGGGCGTGGCTTGGCCTTGAAAGTGGCGTGCGCGGTGGCGACCGCCGCGAGGAAGATCACCCAGACCTGTCGGTCCTTATCGAAAAAGGAGGTCTCCAGCAGATTCTGGTACATGACGAACACCCAGATGGCGAAAGCCGGAACCATCAGATGCTGGTTCTCCTTGGTCGATCCGGTCAGGAACCAGTAAGCGGGCAGGGCAAGAAAGCTCACCAGCAGCATGGCCAGCCCTAAAGGCCCCGTCGTCACCCAAATCTCCAGATATCCATCATGCGAATGCGCCGTCAGCATCTGGAATTGCTGGTTCAGGTAATCATGCGCCGGGGAGTTCGCCCCCACCTGCCAGAAGCCGCCAAAGCCCGCGCCCAGAAACGGGTGGTCGGCCAAATAATCCAACGCCACGCGCCAGATCGACACGCGCCCGGTAAAGCTCGTCGGATCAGCGAACAGCCGTTCGATCGTCGGCTGATAGGCGATGTAGAGCGCCAGAAACCCGACCATCCCGAACCCGAGCATGATCAGCAGGATCGCCCGCTTTTGCGTATTGTCGCTCAGCGCCCGGTAGATGTTGCTGATCGCCAGCATGCCGATGCACAGCGCCAGCGACGTCTTGCTCTTCGTCCCGATCACGAAGACGAACGCCATGATCGCGAACAAAGCATAATACCATTTCCGGCGATCTACCCACGCATTGCCGCACACGATGAAGCACAACGCCATCACAGCGCCCGCGATATTCTTGTGAAAGAAGAACCCTCGCCACGCGCCGATCAACGCCTTGTCGCTCTCGGTCGGTGGATGCACAGCCGCAGAGGTCAGCGGCATCGAAACCCAACATATGAGAAGCGAGGTAATCAACGCCCATCGCAGGGCGGTGAACAGCCGTTCCGGCCCGATCAGCGCCAATGCGCAGAATGTGATGTAGATCACGATGAACTGCTGCATCACCCGCTTGAAGGACACGAACGGATCGACGCCCCAGCTACAGGTGATCAGGAACCAGACCAGCATGATCGCCAACGGCCAGAAGGTGAAACGGTATTTCAGCGGATGCTGACGAAATATCTGCACCCCCGTCAGCAGCAGCGCAAAGCCGATGAACAGCGCCTGCTTGAACAGGTCCGACCCGTCATTGTCCGCCGCCATCGCCACCAGCTCATCCTGCGTCCGCGACGCGAAAGGCTGCTGGCCGATGAAGACCATCATCAGGAACACATAGTAGAAGATCTGCGCGACCACGACCATCCGGCTTTCCTGCGAAGTGGCAGGAGCGGGGAGGGAGGGGGCAAGGCCAGTGCGGTGCCATGTTGACGCCATGGGCTTTAGCCTTCCACCCTCTGGCTCGCCCGCCACTTGCGGTCGAGCTGCCAGATGCCCAGCATCATCACCAGCTGCGACAGCACGACGCCAGCGATCGAGAAAATAGGCGCAACCGCCAGCGTCAGCAGCGTCACTGCCACAATGCCGACGCCACAACTGCGCAGGCTCTGATGAGCCAGCGGCCGGAACGCCTTGCGCGCCTGCGTCATGACGCTCATCGGCGTCTGCACGCACTGAACCAGCGAAAGCAGGGCGCACAGCCCCACCGCGATTGCAACCAACTGCCAATCAAGCGTCGGCTTCAGGATCAGTTGGGGAAAGATGAACAGCACGACCACCGCCAGCGCGCACGTGCCAACCCACAGGAACAGCAACGCGCCCATGAAAATGCGCTCGGACGTGATCGCCGCGTCATGATCGCCGCGCGCGACGGCCCGGGTCATGCGCGGTCGTTCCAGCTGGGTAAGGGCGGTTATGCACACATTGACCGGCCGGAAAAACAGCATCCCCACCGCGACAGGCGCAAAGGCCGCCGGACCCGCGAGCAGCGTCACGATATAGCTATGCGCGTTGGATGTCGCTTCGGTCGATAGCACGCCCACCAACGTCCAGCCCGATTGCTCCCGCCACACGGGGCGATAGGCGTTCAGAGCCCTCGTCGGCCACATGCTAAGATGCCGCCGCAAATAGGAAAGACCGAACGGCAGCAGCCCCGCGATGCTCGCCACCACCAACATCGCGCCGATGCTGGCCAGGTCCGCACCCGTCCGGGAAGCCACGAGCAGGCCCACGACGATCGTCCCGGCATAGGCAAGGTCGGATCGCGCCGCTCGCGCGGGCCGATGATGCGCATAGGCATTGGATCGCCCGAACCATCGCACCAGAGACAAGGTGCCCGCCAGTCCGAACATCGCCGCCGCAGCAGGGGAAGCCGTCGCCCATGCAATCGCCGCGCAGATCAAACCCTGACTGGCCGCCAGCAGCAGGTTCACCGGAAAGAAGAAGTCGAAGGATTTGTGATCGGCTTCGTCGTCCTGATTGACCGCGATCGTATAGGGCGTGGAAACGAGCGCGTTCGACAGGCTGTACCCGAACTGGATGATAACCAGCAGAAACGCCAATGTGCCGATTGCCGCCGTGCCCAGATGATGAATGGAAAACAGTTGCACGGCCAGATGACTGACCGACACGATCGCCGACGACAGGCTGGCAAGGCCAAAGCGGCCAAAGATGTTGCCAAGTTTCCGCACGCGCGTCTCCGGCGGGCAGGAGGACTCTTCCCCCTCCCGCAAGCGTGAGGGGGGGCGCTCCTTGTTTTCCCCCTCCCGCAAGCGGGAGG
>CAMPIM010000040.1 GCA_946886365.1 uncultured Novosphingobium sp. | reverse complement strand
CCGAAATCGCGCAGGGCACATTGCAGGTGCTGTTCGAATTCCAGACGCAGGTCGCGCGTCTGCTGGGTTGTGATGTTGCCAACGCGTCCATGTATGACGGCTCGACCGCCTGCTGGGAGGCGATCGGCATGGCCCGCCGTATCACCAAGCGTGGCAAGGCGATCCTGTCCTCCGGTCTGCACCCGCATTATGTTTCCGTCGCCAACACCATGGCGAAGTTCACCGGCGACGCGCTGGTGCATGAAGCGCCGACCCTAAACGCTGCCACCGATATCGATGCGCTGATCGCCGGGATTGACAAGGATACGAGCTGCGTCGTCGTCCAGTATCCCGACATTCTCGGCCGCATCACTGACCTGGCCCCGCTCGCCGATGCCGCTCATGAAGCAGGCGCGCTGCTGGTCGCGGTCGTGACCGAACCGGTCGCGCTGGGCGCGATCAAGGCGCCGGGTCATATGGGCGCGGACATCGTCGTGGGCGAAGGCCAGTCGATCGGCGTCGGCCTCCAGTTCGGCGGTCCTTATCTCGGCCTCTTCGCAGCCAAGCAGAAATATGTCCGCCAGATGCCCGGCCGCCTTTGTGGCGAGACGGTGGATGCGGCGGGCAAGCGCGGCTTCGTGCTGACCCTCTCCACCCGCGAGCAGCATATCCGCCGTGAGAAGGCGACGTCGAACATCTGCACCAATTCGGGCCTCTGCGCGCTGGCGTTCAGCATCCACATGACGTTGCTGGGCGAAAAGGGCCTGCGGGACCTCGCGACGCTGAACCATGGTCTCGCCGTTCAGGCAGCCGAGCGTCTGGCCCAGGTGCCGGGCGTCAAGCTGCTCAACGACAGCTTCTTCAATGAGTTCACGCTGGTCCTGTCGAAGGATGCCCGTGATGTCGTCCGCAACCTCGCCGACAAGGGCGTTCTTGGCGGCGTGTCGCTTGGCCGCCTGTTCCCGGATGCGGCGGAGATCGGCAACGGTCTGGTCGTCGCCGTCACAGAAACCGTGACGGGCGAGGATATCGAAGCCTTTGCCAAGGCGCTTGAGGAGGAACTGGCATGACCATGCTCAAGGAAGGCCGCCCCACCGCGCCCCAGGCCATTACCGGAGTCGATAGCGCCCCCGTAACCGCCACGGGCAACCGCGCGCTGATGCTGGAAGAAGCGCTGATCTTCGAGATTGGATCGATCGAAACCACCGGCGTTGACTTCGCCGATGCCCCCAAGGTCGCCAGCCGCCTCGGCAATCTCGCTCGCACCGACGGCATCGGCTTGCCCGGCCTGTCGGAGCAGGAGACGGTGCGCCACTATACCCGCCTCAGCCGCCAGAATTACGCCATCGACCTTGGCCTGTTCCCGCTCGGCAGCTGCACGATGAAGCACAACCCGCGTCTCAACGAGAAAGTCGCGCGGATGCCGGGTTTCGCGGACCTCCACCCGCTTAGCCCCCAATCGACGGTTCAGGGCGCGCTGGCGGTGATCCATGAACTTGCCGAATGGTTGATCAAGCTGACCGGCATGCACTCGGTCGCGATGAGCCCCAAGGCGGGCGCGCATGGCGAACTGTGCGGCCTGCTGGCAATCCGCGCCGCGCTCGAAGCCCGTGGCGACGCGCGCAGTGTCATCCTCGTCCCGGAAAGCGCCCACGGCACCAACCCGGCGACCGCGGCCTTCTGCGGTTACAAAGTCGAGGATATTCCCGCGACCCCCGATGGCCGCGTCGATCTGGCGGCTCTCAAGGCGCGCCTCGGCCCGGACGTCGCGGCCGTGATGATTACCAACCCCAACACCTGCGGCCTGTTCGAGCGCGAGATGAAAACAATCTCTGACGCGGTTCACGCCGCCGGGGCCTTCGTCTATTGCGATGGCGCGAACTTCAACGCCATCGTCGGCCGCGTCCGCCCCGGCGACCTCGGTGTCGATGCGATGCACATCAATCTGCACAAGACCTTCTCCACCCCCCATGGCGGCGGCGGTCCCGGCTCAGGCCCGGTCGTGCTATCGGAGGCGTTGACCCCCTTCGCACCGCTGCCCTTTGTGGAAAAGCAGGACGGTCAGTTCGTGCTGATCGAGGAAGAAACCGCCGACGAACATCACGCCAGCAGCTTCGGCCGCATGGTCGCCTTCCATGGCCAGATGGGCATGTTCACCCGCGCGCTGACCTATATCCTCAGCCACGGCGCCGATGGCCTGCGTCAGGTCGCGAGTGACGCGGTGCTGAACGCCAACTACATCCTGCGCAGCCTGAACGATGTGCTGGACGCACCGTTCGGGCAGAGTGGCCCCTGCATGCATGAGGCGCTGTTCAGCGACAAGGGCCTGGCAGAAGGCTTCACCACGCTCGACATCGCCAAGGGCCTGATCGACGAAGGCTTCCACCCGATGACCATGTATTTCCCGTTGGTAATCCACGGCGCGATGCTGGTTGAACCGACGGAGACCGAAAGCAAGGCTGCGCTCGACCAGTTCATCCTAGCGCTGCGCAGCCTCGCCGAACGCGCGAAGGCGGGTGACGAAGCGCTGAAGGGGGCGCCCTATTTCGCGCCCCGCCGCCGCCTTGATGAAACGCTTGCTGCGCGCAAGCCAGTCCTAAGCTGGAGCGATCCAGCTCTCGCGGAAGTGGCCGAATGACGGACAGACCGGAGCCGTGGGAACCCGGCTCCGGTCCCGTGGCGTCGGGCAAGCGCCATGCGCCCGCGACGCAGCGTAACCGCGACGCCATCCTGGCGATATTGCGTGAGGCGCTCCCGCCTCTCGGCCTGGTTCTGGAGGTGGCGAGCGGCAGCGGCGAACATGCCAGCTATTTCGCGGCGGCGCTGCCCACCCCGGAATGGCAGCCAAGCGACCCCGATCCCGTTGCGCTGGCATCGATCGAAGCATGGCGCGCCGAGGCACTGCTACCGAATCTTCGCGCCCCCATCAGACTTGATGCCGCCGCCGCATGGCCGGTCACAAAGGCCGACGCGATCCTTTGCATCAACATGACCCATATCAGCCCATGGGCGGCGACCCTTGGCCTGATGGCCGGGGCGGGGAGGGCGTTGCCGCCGGGTGGATTGCTCTACCTCTATGGGCCATTCATCCGCGATGATGTCGAAACCGCGCCCAGCAATCTTGCCTTCGACGCTTCGCTAAAGGCGCGCGATCCGCAATGGGGATTGCGCCGCGTCGAGGATGTTGTCGCCGCCGCAGCGGCGAGCGGGCTGGCATTGGAGCGGCTTGTGGAGATGCCCGCCAATAATCTGTCGCTACTGTTCCGAAGCGCATCTTCCTGAAAGCCGACCCGCGCTGACCCTTCGACAAGCTGAGCACGAACGGATATGGGAAGCGAAATGCCCAATCAATTCCTGCCCCTTGTGACCGCCGAACTCACCGCGCCCGCCGATCCGCGCGCGGCGGCGATGGGCGGGGCTCTGGCGGCGCAATATCCGCATGCCGCCCGCGCTGTGCTCTTTTACGGCTCCTGTCTGCGGGAGCAGAATCTCGATGGGTTGATGCTCGATTTCTACCTCATCGTGTCGGATTATCGCACGGCCTATGGAAAGCGCTGGCTCGCCACGGCCAACCGGCTGATCCCGCCCAATGTCTTTCCGTTCGAGCATAATGGCCTGATGGCGAAATATGCCGTGCTATCGGAAGCGGACTTCGCGCGCCTCAACAGCCCTGCCGCGGATAATGTCTCGGTCTGGGCGCGCTTTGCCCAACCTTCCCGGCTGCTGTGGGCAGCGGACGACCTCGCCCGTCAGCGAGCGATCAGCGCAGTTGCGGGCGCCGCACCCACCTTGTTGTCGCTCGCTCGTCCCATGACGGACGCGCAGGACCCGCTATCGCTCTGGAAGGCTGGCTTCACGCTTACCTACAATGCCGAATTGCGGGCGGAGAAGAAGGGGCGTTCGGTTTCGATCGTCGATGCCGACCCCGATCGCTATCGCCGCTTCGGAGAAGCCGCCTTGGCACAGGGCCTGCCGCCATCGCCGCCGGAACCCGCCAAGCGTTGGCGCGCGCTGCAACGACGCGGCAAATATCTGTCCGTCATCCGCCTTGCCAAGGCCAGCTTTACCTATGCGGGCGGCATCGATTATCTGGCGTGGAAGATAAACCGCCATGCCGGAACCGCGATCCAGATAAAGCCCTGGCAGCGTCGTTGGCCTCTGATCGGCGCGCTTACTCTGCTGCCGCGGCTGTTCCGGGGTGGTGCGATCCGCTAAGCGCGTTGGACAGTGCGTGTGACAGGCCCTTCAGTGTGTAAGGCTTGCGCAACACCTCATGCCCGCCAAAGTCAGCGCCCTCCGCAATGTCCCCCGCATACCCGGTGACGAACAACACCGGCAGGCTGGCATAGGCAGCGGGCAGGGTGCGGACCATTTCCGGGCCGGTCATTTCCGGCATCAGCACGTCGCTTATGATCAGGCCGATGTCGCGATGACTGGTCAGCAGCTTCGCCGCTTTCGACGGATGATCGCAGGCGACGGGCAAATGGCCCAGTTCCGCGAGCGCCGCCATCGTCTGGTTCAGCACGCGGGGATCATCCTCCACCACCAGAATGCGTGTCGGCGGATGCAGTACCGGCTCGCGTTCGGGCAGCGACGGATCCGTTTGTAGCGCGCTGTCCGCCACTGCCTTGCGCGGCAGATATATGGAAACGCAGGTGCCTTCACCGACCTGGGATTCGATACGGATTTCACCCTGGCTCTGTCGGACGAAACCGAAAATCTGGCTGAGGCCCAGGCCTGTTCCCTTGCCCACCGGCTTGGTGGTGAAGAAGGGCTCGAACACGCGGGCCAGCACATCGGGCGTCATGCCACAGCCATCGTCCTTGACGCTCAGCGTGACATAATCCCCCTCGGCACATTCGCCGATTTCATGATCCGCCAGATGCACCTGGCCCGTGCCGATCACCAGCCGCCCGCGTCCATCCATTGCGTCTCGCGCATTGACGCACAGGTTCAGAATGGCATTTTCCATCTGATGCTGATCGACGAAGATGCGCCAGCCCTTCGCCTGGTTCTCGATCGCGACGGTAATCTGATCGCCGATCGACCGGTCGATCAACTCTACCATGCCGCTGACCAGAGCGTCGGGGTCCACGGCGCTGGGCAGCAGCGGTTCGGACCGCGCAAAAGCGAGCAGACGGCGGGTCAGGGCGGCGGCCCGATTGGCGCCTTCCATCGCATTGTCCAGGTGCCGCGCGGCCTCCTGCGGCTTCAGCCGCAGTCTGCGCTTGGCCAGTTCCAGCCCGCCGACGACCACCGCCAGCATATTGTTGAAGTCATGGGCAATGCCGCCGGTCAGCTGGCCGACGGCATCCATCTTCTGCATCTGGCGCAGCGTTTCTTCGGCCGCCGCGCGCTCGGACGTTTCCTTCTTCAATTGTTCATAGGCATCGGACAGTTCGGCCGTGCGCGCCGTTACCGCTTCCTCCAGCCGATCAGCGCGTTCCGCCTCCATCTCGGCCATGCGCCGCGCGTTTCGCCGCTCGGTATAGGCGGCATTGGCGACCCACAGGGCAAACAGGACGCATACGAACAGCACCAGCCCGAACAGCCTCGATGTGCGGTCCACAAATTGCGTGCGGTTGCCTGCCAGACTCACGGCAAGGCTACGCTCGCGCAGGCGGGCATTTTCCGCCTGAATGACGCGGTCGAGCAACGCGGTGATGTGTTTCAGGTCTTCCGACCGCCCCGCTTTGTGGAATTGAGCGAGCGCTGCCATCTTCTGGTCATAGGTCGTGCGCAGCCCTATTTCATTTAGCGTCTTGCCGCGTTGGATGAATGCTTCCTGCAACTCCCGGACATTGGCGCGCTGCCATCCTGATCGACGGGTGGCGTAGTTCAGCAGCTTGAGCTGGCTGGACGCGGTGCGCCACTGATCCTGGAAAAGACGGCCGACATCGGGGTCTAGGCTGATCACATATCGCGCCAGCGTAACTTCCGCGCGCGCCGTCTTGGCTTCGAAAGCTCTTGCAAGGGCGATGATTTCGAAGCTGCGGCGTTGTTCCTGCAACGCCCGTTCATGGTCGCGGGATGCATTGCTGGCGCTGTAAAGCAGGGTGCCCAGCGCCCCCACCAGCAGTATCACGAGGACCAGCGGAAGAAAGCGCCGTACCGCAGCCCGCCAGCCAGAATCCTGGTCGTCCATGTAATAGCTGTCTGCCATCAACCCCAGATCTTAGTCGAACAGCATTACAGGCGGAATATCAAGGAATAAAAGGTTCCAAGGGGCACTAACGCCTCATCTGCCCCTTATCTCCCTGTATCGCGGCGATGGTTATCCGCGCGATCAACCGATTGCGCCGGTTGCCTTCCCCGCTGCCTCGAACATGCCGATAATCTGGCCAACCTGCTCGTCGCTATGCTCCGCGCAAAGCGAGCAACGCAGCAGGAAAGTCCCCGTCGGTGTGGCGGGCGGGCGCGCCATATTTACGTAGAGCCCCAGTTCCAGCAGCGCTTGCCACATGGCGACCGCCTGCGTCTGATCCGTCAGGATCACGGCAATGATCGCCGATTGTGGCGTTTCCGTCCCCAGCTTGAAGCCAAGATCGGTGAGGCCCTTGTGCAGCCGCTGGCTGTTCTTCCACAGATGCGCGCGCTTTTCGCCCGCGTGCATCAGCTTGCGGATGGACGTTGCGGCTGTCGCGACGACGCTCGGCGGCAGCGAAGCGGTGAAGACATAGGGGCGGCAGACGAGGCGCAGCACCTCGAACTTGGGGTGGTTCGATACGCAGAAGCCGCCAACCGTGCCGACCGACTTGGAGAAGGTTCCGACGACGAAGTCCACATCCTTCTCGACGCCCTGCTCCTCATAGACGCCGCGGCCATTGGCGCCGAAAAAGCCCATGCCGTGGGCTTCATCGACCAGGATCATGCAATTGGGATGCTTACGCACCGCCGCCACCATCTCGGGCAGGGGGGCGACGTCGCCCAACATGGAGTAGACGCCTTCCAGTACCACCAGCTTCTGTGCGTCGGCGGGCAGGCGGCCAAGGCGCTTGTCCAGATCCTCGACGCTGTTGTGGCGGAAGCGGACGATTTCGGCGTCACCCAGAAAACAGCCGTCATAGATGGACGCATGGCTGTCGGCATCCAGCACGACATAGTCGCCCCGGCCCGCCAATGTGGAAATCATGCCGAGATTGGCCTGATAGCCGGTCGAAAACACCATGGCACCGGAAGTGCCGTAAAAGTCCATCAGCGCGTTTTCGACTTCCTTATGGCCCTGATAGGTGCCGTTGAGCACCCGGCTGCCGGTGGTTCCTGCACCAAACTCGTCCAACGCCTTCTTGCCCGCCGCGACGACGTCCGGGTCGAAAGTCATGCCCATATAGTTATAGGTGCCGAGCAGGATGGTGTCCTTGCCCTTGATCACCGCCTGGGTGGGGGACTTCACCTCGTCCATGACGATCGCGAAGGGATCGCGCACGCCGGTCGCCAGCAGCGCCTCGCGCTCGGCGATCAGCGGATCGAATTTGGAGAAGAGGTCGCGCGCGCCAGCCACTTCGGCAGGCGTGTGGGCGTCGGTGGCGGTTTCAGCAGCGTCGGTCATCGCATATATCCGTTCGGTTCGAGCAGCATCGAGCATGTCGAGATGCGTCAGGCGAGAAGTTTTCCCGTCATCTCGACCATCGGTCCTCGGCAAAGGCGAACCGGCTCGATGCGAACGGGGAAGGCTAGATTAGCCCTTCAACTTTGCTACAGCGTCCACAAGCTGGCCGATATTCTCGATCTCAGCCTGCATGTTCATCGTGATGATGATATCGAACTCATCCTCGATCGCCGCGACGAAGTCCATGACGGTCAGGCTGTCCCACTCCAGGTCGCCCGCAAAGCTGGTTGCCTCGCTGAGGTCGACGCCCTTCTTGTTGAAAGGAGCGATCTGCGCGGCGATGCTGTCGAAAATCTGCTGGCGATCCGTCATTATCTGTTCAAAGCTTTCCCATGAAAGGGCGACTTTTGCCCCCAAGTCCCGCCTTTTGGCAAGGGAATAAGGCGGCAATCGGGCAGCATCGCGCCCGATTATGAGCCGCCCCGCGCGCGCCTTTAGCGGAAATTGTCGGCGTAGGCCTGGATCTTCAGCGTCTTGGGCGGCGTCGGGATGAAAGCGTAGCCGATCTCATACTTGTCGGCATAGGCGCGCGCCGCGTCCAGCGAGGGGAAGGTCAGCTTGACCTGGCTCTGCGTATCACCCGATCCGGCCCAGCCGGTCAGCGGGTCCGGCTTCTTCGCCTCGCTCGGCGCAAATTCCAGAACCCATTTGTCGGTCCGCGCCTTGCCGGACTGAAGGGCGTTCTTCTGAATCTGATAGATGCGCGCAGCCATCGTGGCGTCAAACTCCTGGGAAGGGCGATGCGTCCGTTGCACCAGCGGACGGGCGGAAGTCAAGGCTTGCCACGGGCGTCGGCGCGTTTCGTGCGCAGCGTCGCGGCGGCGCCAGCCGGGTCGTCGGGCCAGGGATGCCGGGGATAGCGCCCGCGCATCTCCTTTGCGACCGCGCTCCAGCTTCCCGACCAGAAACCCGGCAAGTCCCGCGTAGTCTGGATCGGCCGCCCGGCGGGAGAGGTGAGAGACAGGACCAGCGGAATACGCCCGCTGCCGACCACCGGATGCTCGGCAAGCCCAAACAGCGCTTGCACGCGAAGTTCCACGCGCGGTCCACCCTCGGCCGCATAGTCGATCTCATGGCTGCTCCCGGCGGGCGATTGAAATGCCGGAGGAGCCAGCCTGTCGAGCTGCTGTTTGCCATCCCAGCCGATAATGCCCTCCAGAACGCCGGACAATTGCGGTCGGTCAATGTCGGACAGTCGCCGCTTGCCCGCGAGCAGGGGCGCGAGCCAATCGTCGAGCGTCGCCAGCAGCGAAGCATCCGACAGCGCCTCTATCCCTGCAAAAGCCGCCCGAATCCGCAACGACCGTGCGGCATCGGACCAAGGCAGCAGCTCGAGACCACCCTGTCTGACTCCGTCCAGCAGAGCCGAGACGACAGCATCCGGGTCCGGCCTGTCATCCGATCCCGACGACAACCGTACCGCGCCCAGCCGCCTTTCCCGCAGAGCCTCTATCCCTCCGGTTTCCGCCCGGAACCGCACCGTCCGATGTTCCTTCACCCGCCCGCCGAACAGGCGCAGCACTTCGACCTCGCTGATCGGCGCGGCAGAGAGGATACGCGCGCCCGCCGCGCTTCCCTGCACTTCCCCCACCGCCAGCCATTCCTCACGCGCCAGCGGGCTCAGCGGATCGAGCCGGAACCCGCGCCCACCAACGCTGGCCCATTCCGCACCATCGGCAGAGCGCCGCTTGGCCACCCGATCAGGAAAGGCCAACGCAAGACATAGCCCCGCATCATGCTCGCCCGACGCTGCCTTCTGCCCGGAGCCGACCAGCTTCGCCCAGCGCCTCGCCATCGCGCGCGCGGCATCAGCCCGCTTCCCGCTTTCCCGCCGCCAGCGCGTCCGCCGTTGCGACAGATCGACATCCTGCCCGCCAACCCCGCGCTCTCCCAGCAGCACGGCCACCTCTGCCGCGACTTCCGCCAGCCCCAGCTCGCCCGCGCGCGCCAGCATATGTCCGATCCGCGGCTCCACCGGCAATCGCGCCAGCGCTTTGCCATGCGCCGTGATCCGCCCGTCATCGTCCAGCGCCTCCAGCACCGTCAGCCGCTTGCGCGCCTCATCCAGCGCAGCGGGCGGCGGCGGATCGAGCCAGCGCAAGCTCGCCGGATCGTTCACCCCCCAAAGCGCGCAATCGAGCAGCAGGCTGGAAAGGTCGCTCTCCAATATCTCGGGCGGATCGAAGGGCGGCATGCCCGCAGTCGCCGCCGCTTCCCACAACCGATAGGCGATGCCCGGCCGCTGCCGCGCTGCACGCCCCGCGCGCTGGGTCGCAGCCGCCTGGCTCGCCCGCTCCGTGACAAGCCGCGTCACCCCCGCCGCCCGGTCATAACGCGGCCGCCGCGCCAGCCCGGAGTCGATCACGATCCGCACCCCATCAATCGTAAGGCTGGTCTCCGCGATAGAGGTCGCAAGGATCACCTTCCGCCGTCCCTCCCGCGAAGGACGGATAGCGGCCCGCTGCGCCGCCGGGTCCAGACTGCCGTGCAGCCGATGCACCTCGACGCCAAGGCCCTCCAGCCGCTCCGCCGTCCGCTCAATCTCCGCCACGCCGGGCAGGAAGGCGAGCAGGTCGCCCTCCGCCTCTTCCGCCAGCGCTCTTCGCACGGCCCCGGCCATCTCATCCTCGATCCGCTTTTCCGCCGCCCGGCCGATATGCCGCAACTCCAGCGGCTGTATCCGCCCTTCGCTTTCCAGCACCGGCGCATCGTCCAGCAACGCCGCAAAGCGCGCCCCATCCAGCGTCGCCGACATCGGCACGATGCGCAGGTCCGGCCGCAATGCCGCCTGTGCATCCAGCGCCAGCGCCAGCCCAAAGTCGCTGTCCAAACTCCGCTCATGCACTTCATCGAACAGGACCGCCGATACGCCCGTAAGCTCCGGATCATCCTGAATGCGGCGGACGAAAATGCCCTCCGTCAGGACCAGCAGGCGCGTGGCGGCCGACTGCCTGCTGTCCATCCGCGTCGCATAGCCGACGATCCCGCCCGGAACGCTGCCCATCAGTTCGGCAATGCGCTCTGCCGCCGCGCGAGCCGCCAGCCTGCGGGGGGACAGCAGCAGCACCTGCCCCGTGCACCATGGCTCATCCAGCAGCGCGGGCGCCACCGCCGTCGTCTTGCCTGCTCCCGGCGGCGCGACCAGAACGGCGCTATTCCCCCGCCGCAAGGCGTCCAGCAGCCGGGGAAGAACATCATGGATCGGCAGCGCGGCACTCATGTCCGTCCCTCTCGCGCCAATCGGCATCCGGTGCAATCCCGCTGTGCAAAGCGAAAGGCAGCACCGAAAAGAATGAGCTTATCCGAATAACAGCTTGTGCATCGGGTTTCCCGGATCGAGCAGCATCTTCGCCGTCAGCCCCAGAGACATGATGATCAGCAGGGGCCGTATCAGCTTGCTGCCGAATCGCATGGCCAGACGCGATCCAATTTGGCTGCCAGTGATGCTGCCGACGGCCATGGTCAGTCCCGCAATCCACATGACATGGCCGCCGAGCATCATCGTCAACAGGCCCGCCAAATTGCTAGCCAAATTGGCGGCCTTTGTCTGAGCCGTCGCGCGGACGAGGCCGAGGCCCCCCAGCGCCAGGAAAATGGTTGCGTAAAATGCTCCGGCACCGGGGCCGAAGAAGCCATCATAAAAGCCGATAGCGCCGATCAACAGGCTCAGTCCCGCCAGTCCCACCCGGCTGTGCCGATCCATTTCGCTGATTCGGGGGGAGAAGGTGAAATAGCCCGCCAGCGCGATCAGCAACGCGGGCATCAATCCCGCTAAAATGGCCGGGTCCACCCGTTGGATCAGCCAGGCGCCACCCACTGATCCTATAAATGCCGCAACAATGGGCCAGCGATAGGCTTTCAGGTCCATGTGCCCGGCGCGTGCATAAGCGACGCAGGCGCCAAAGGTGCCCAGTGATGATTGCAGCTTGTTGGTGCCCACTGCCGCCACTGGCGGCACGCCCGCCGCCAGCAGGGCGGGCAGGGAGATCAGCCCGCCGCCGCCCGCCATGGCGTCGATGCACCCGGATATCAAAGCCGCAGCCATCAGGAAGGCTAGCGTCTCGGGAGAAAGGATTAAGTCCAACGGCGCCTCACCTCAGCTATCCGCCGCGCCACTTGGCGTCGATGCGCGTCGAGCCTGCGGCCTCTGGAACAGGAGGCGGCGTGGCTCAATAAGCGCGGGCGATAGCGAACTCGACGGCTTCGGTCAGCGCTGCCTTCGCCTTGCCCGTATCGAACCGGCCCAAAGCATCGATGGCGCGCTGGCCATAGAGGCGCGCCCGTGCGAGCGTATCGTCAATCGCGCCGGTTTTGCGAAGCAGCTGCGTCGCATGCGCCAGATCCTCGTCGCTCACCCGGTTGCCTGCGATCGCCTGCTTCCAGAAAGCACGATCCTCTTCCGATCCGCGCGCATAGGCCAGGATCACCGGCAGCGTCACCTTGCCGTCGCGGAAGTCGTCGCCCGCGTCCTTCCCCATGGTTGCGCCGTCCGATTCATAATCGATGGCATCATCGATCAGCTGGAATGCGATGCCCAGGTTCCGGCCATAGACGTCCAGCGCCTTTTCCTCGGCCTCGTCCCGATCCGCGACCACGGCGGATATGCGGCAGGCGGCCGCGAACAAGGCAGCAGTCTTCGCGCCGATAATGTCCAGATATTGCTCTTCGCTCGTGTCGATACGGCGCTGGGCGGTCAACTGATTGACCTCGCCCTCGGCGATCACCGCCGAAGCGTTGGACAGGATCTTCAGGATCTTGAGCGACTCGGCCTCGACCATCAGCTCAAAAGCGCGGGAAAACAGGAAGTCGCCCACCAGTACGCTGGCGCTGTTGCCCCAGATGATGTTCGCTGTCTTGCGGCCCCGGCGCAGACCAGACCCATCGACCACATCATCATGCAGCAGGGTCGCGGTGTGAATGAACTCGACCGCCGCCGCCAGCTTGTAATGGCGGCTGCCCGCATAGCCGACCAACTGCGCGCAGGCGAGGGTCAGCATCGGCCGCATCCGCTTGCCACCGCCCGCGATCAGATGACCTGCCAATTCGGGGATCAAGGGAATGCGCGACTGCATCCGGTCCAGAATCACCGCATTGACCTGGTTCATGCCGTCGGCAACCAGCGTCATCATGGGGGTGAGCGACGGCGCGCCGTTGGCGCGGCCGATGGGGTGGACGTTCCCGGAGATGGGGCCGGAGGCAGGTGCGGTCATGACCCGGCCCATGTGGCGGTGCAAAATGCAGTTGGCAAGCGGGAATAGCTTGCACGGAGCGACGGATGGAGCAAAAAGCGCGCGGATATTTGGAGGATGAGCGTGGACGACACTTTGAAGCGGTATCGCGAGAGCATCGACAACATCGACGCTGCCCTCGTGTTCATGCTCGCCGAGCGCTTCAAGATCACGCAGGCTGTCGGCGAATATAAGGCGACGCACGCACTGCCACCCGCCGATCCGGGCCGGGAGGAACGACAGATCAGCCGCCTGCGCCAGCTCGCGACGGACGCCAATCTCGATCCCGACTTTACCGAGAAATTTCTGCGCTTCATCATCGATGAGGTGATCCGCCATCACGAACGGTTGCGGGACGCCTAAGGGAATTTTTTTCTCCCCGTTCGCCCTGAGCTTGTCGAGCCGGAGGCCGGCGAAGCCAACGGTCTTACTTCTCTTCGGGAGCAAGCAAGGCCATTATACCGAAGGCAAGGGGCTCCGTTAGAACCCCACTGTTGATCCCACGCCCAAAGTCGTCGTGTCCTAAGCCGGTTCGCTAACCGTTTCCCGCTTGCCCTGCGACCGCCCCAGCAGCACCCCCGTCAGCGCCAGCGCAAAGCCAGCCAACTGAACCGGCACTAGCTTTTCCCCGAACAGCAGCCAGGCTTCCACCGCGGCAAGCGGCGGGACCAGCAGCAACAGCATCGACATCCGCGTCGGTCCTTGCGTCCGCACCAGCCAAACCAGCAGCGAAAGGCCGCCCGCCGACAGGCCCAGCACTGACCAGGCCAGGCCCAGCCATAACAGGGGCGCGCCATCCCAACGTGACTCTCCCGCAACCAGCGCCGCCGCGATCGCGATAATCGCGCCGCCTGCATTCTGCACCGCGCCGGAAATCCAGATGCCGTCACCCGCTATGGAGCCCCGTTGCACCAGCGTGCCCGCAGCCATGGCGACCACCGCAAGCAATCCAGCGATCGCAGGCAGAATCGGCACCGCCCCCGCGCCCGACTTCTCGATGGCAGGCAGCAATACGCAAACCACGCCCGCGATTGCGATCGCCAGTCCCGCCCATCCGCGCGCCAGCAGCCGATCGCCCAGCAGGAACGCGCCCGCCACCGCCACCATCAATGGTTGCAGCGCGCCGAGCAGCGACATGATGCCTGCAGGCATGCCGTTATACACCGCCCACCAACTGACGGTCAGGTAAACGCCGTGCAGCATCGCGCCCGCCGCCAGGTGCAGCATCAGCCGCTTGCCCCGGGGCAACCTCTGCCCCGCCCGCCAGGCAACGAAGCCCAACAACAGCGCCGTCAGCGTCATGCGTACGCTCAGGATCAATTCCGGCGCGCCATGGGGCACCGTCCCACGCGCGACGATGAACCCTGTCGACCAGATCAGGACGAACAGCAGCGAAGCGCCGAAACCTATCACTCGCGTCCCGCCCGTATCGCCGCGCCCGCCGCAAAAGGCGTGATCGCTACCAGCAGCAGCGACGCAGCGCCCAGGAACTTCAGCGCCGCTCCGCTCCCATCGCCCAGCGTCCCCGCGCCAAATATCAGCAACGGCACCGCCAGCGGCAGCGCCAGCAGCCCGGCCAGCGCTCCGCTCGACCGCAGCCCCGCCGTCAAACTCGCCACCAGCAGGCCCAGCGCAGCGAGCGCGGGCGTCCCGATCAGCAGCCCCAGTTCCAGCATCCCAACGGTCGCGCCATCCAGCTTCAGCAGCGCACTAGCGGGCAATGTCGCGATCATCAGCGCCGGGCCAAAGCCAAGCCAATGCGCGATCAGCCGCGCCAGCATCACCATCTCGTCGCCAACGCCGCGTAGCGCAATCTGGTCAAGCACCCCCGCATCCCGGTCAGGCGCGACCAGCCGATCCACCGGCAACAGGCTCGCCAGCAGCGCCGCGATCCACAACATCCCGCCACCCGACCGCCGCAGCAGCGCGGCGTCCGGCCCAACTGCAAAAGGATAAAGGCTCGCCACCAGCAGCAGGAAAGCCACCGGCAGCCACAGTCCCGCCGACTGCCACGCCTGCCTCAAGTCCCGCGCGACCAGCAGCGCCACCACCCTCACGCCGCCTCCTCCGCGACATAAGCGCTAAGGTCGATCACCACGGGCGAAGCCATCGGCAGCGGCTGATGCGACGCCGCAACCACGATCCCGCCTCCCGCCAGATGCGCCGCCACTGCCGCGCCAAGCAGCCCGAGCGACGCATCGTCCAGCCCATTGCCCGGCTCGTCCAGCAGCCACAGCCTAGCACCACTAGCAATCACCCGCGCCAGCGCCGCCCGTTTGCGCTGCCCGGTCGAGAGCATCCGCACCGGAATCCCGCCAAGCGGCCCCAGCGCCATAGCCTCCAGCGCCCGGTCCAGCGCGCGCCCACTCGCCCCATCCAGCCGCGCCCAAAAACCAAGCGCCTCGCGCAAAGGCTCTTCCAGATCCAGCGCCAGCCGCTCATCGGCCAGCGCGATCCTGCCCCGCCGCTCGATCGTCCCTGCCATCGGCCGCAGCAGCCCCGCGCAAATGCGCATCAGGCTCGACTTGCCGATCCCGTTCGGCCCACGCAGCAGGGCGCTGCCCCCCGGCTCCAACGCCAGGTCAACGCCCCGGAACAGCAGCCGCCCGCCACGCGCGCAGGCGATGCCCGACAGCCGCAGCGCCGCGTCGCTCATGGCGCGACCATGTCCTCCAACACGTGCATATCGATATCGGAAAGGCCGAAATGATGGCCGATCTCATGCACCACCACATGGGTGATCAGCGCGTCGAGCGGCACACCCGTTTCCACCCATTCATCCAGCAACGGCCGCCGGAAAAGATGCACCATGGGCGGGCCGTCTCCCGTCTGCTCGGGCTCCCCCACCGGCCGCCCGGTATAAAGCCCCGTCAGCCCGAATGGATCGTCAATCTCCATCTCCTTCAATATCCGTTCGTCGGCGAAATCCTCGACGAACAGGACCACGTTGGACAGATGGGACCGGAAAGGGTCGGGCAAGCGCCCCAGCGCCTCAAGCGCCAGTCGTTCGATCTGCGCGACGGTTGGCGCGAAAAGAGGGGGTTGACCGGCGTCTGACATGGCTGCGACATAGGCGAAACAATATTATGAGGATAGAGCCATGATTGGTAAACTGTCCGGCGACGAACGGGCGCAGGAGCTTGCTTCTCTTGCCGATTGGACGCTGGTGAACGATCCTGAAGGCATCCAGCGGCGCTTCACCTTTGCCGACTTCAATGCCGCGTTCGGATTCATGACCCGCGTCGCGCTTCTGGCTGAGCACGCGAACCACCATCCCGAATGGTTCAACGTCTATAACCGCGTGGACATCACCCTGACGACGCATGACGCCGACGGCCTGTCGCGCCGTGACATAGATCTCGCAAAGGCGATCGACGCGCTGCTCACCGCCTGAGCGGACGGCTCGATCAGGGTTGCGCTTCGATGCGATCCTCATAACCATGTAGCGCAGCGGTCACTGCCGGGTCACCAGCATAGCGGCGGCGCAGCATGGCGAGCTTCGCATCGGTCCCGGTGCATAGTTCGGCGATGCTTTCCATCAGGAACACGCGCCTTTCCCCATCATAGGGTTTCTCGCCCCGGAAATGGTCGCAACTGTCCCGATCGACCATGAAGCTGGTGACTTCCTGCGGGAAGGGCGTCGCCAGCGCAGCGTCGGGAGAGGGAGGCAGGTCCAGCGATCCACGCGGTGCGGGCTGCGCCTGCACGGTTACTTCGGCTGACGGGCGCTGCGGCGCCGCGACCACCTCGATCGGTTCACCCTCGATAGCGTTGGCGGAAAGCACGGGCTCTGGGGCAGTCGCATTGTCTGCAGACGCGGCATCGCCAGACGCGTCACGGCAAGCCGCGGTCAGCGCCAGAATCATCACCAATGGAACCAGCCCCACCCGTGCGCCCACCGATTTCCTCCCGCAAAATGGCAATGAGATCAGCGACATGCGGCAGTCGCTGTTCCTCCTCATCGAGAATCGCCATGAATGCGGCTTGCCTATAATCGCGCACGCGTTCTTCCGAAAGGCGGCTTGCCGCGGGTAATGCGGAAATTACGATATCCAGCAGCCGTTCGACACCATGAAGGCGTCCCCACAAATAGTCATTCTCCCGATAGGCTCTGCTGAAAAATGCACCGAAATTATTGAATTCAATACCTTTTAACGTGGCTTCGGCCCCGCCTGACCGAATAGCGCTGCAATCCTCCGGGGAAATCCGGTCCACCTTCACCGGATCATATTCTTCCATGGCGTGGCCCTGGAGCAACGGTAGGGTGGCGATGTCGTAAAAGGGAAAGCCCAGATAGGAGAGCAGCATGATCCGCCGCTCCGCCTTGGGAAGTCCCGCGAGCGCGTCGGCCAGCATCATCTCCGCCACATCATCCCGCGCCTTCAGGTCGCGTGCCTGTGCGATCGCGTCCAGCGCCGCCGCCGGGTCGGACGGCACTTCTCTGGCAGCGGCCCGGATCGCGCCATTGTAGAAATCCGTGCCTTCGCATTCGGTATAATGCGCCATCGATTCATAGATGGCGTCGTGCATCTTCTGGATCGCCGCGTTGCCAGCCTCAGAATCGATCTCCAGCGTGTCTGCCAGCCGCCGGGCCAGAAAGCGCAGGCGGCGGATACGGAAACTCAGGTCATGGGTGCGGAAGAAGGCGACCGGCGGCGATCCCGGCCCGACATCCTCGATCAGCTTGTCCGCGCCGATCGTCCGGACATGCGACCACAGCGCCTGCCGGAAATTTTCCCGCATCAACGGGCTGTCCTCATCGCTCAGGCGGAACAGCAAACCGGCCAGATCCTCGACGATGCCCGACAGCTTCAGATGACCATAGGCCGGAAAGGCGAAGCCTGCCGAGTTCGCCGCCCGCAGCTGCGCCTTCGCACGCCAGGCGGACAGCCGCGCGGGCGTCGGACGGTCCAGGAACAGCATGCCGCCAATCGTGTTTTCGACCTCCGCCTCAATCCCCGGCCTCAGGGCATTCAGAATGCGTACCATCCGGCGAATGCGCGAAGAATGGCGATCAATCGCTTCCAGATTGTCGCGGATCGGTTGCTCGCGCGGAATGTCGCTGAGCGCGCCGAAAATCGTGCGGAAGAAACCGGGCAGCTGAGCCTTCTCCTCTGGCGTCGCGTCTTCCTGCTCGCCCTCCCGGTTCAGCCGGATCGATCGATGACCCGGCTTCGGATCAATATAGACGAACCGCCGATCCACCTCGCGCCGCGATGGGCGGTTGCGCAACGCGCCGATCGCCTGCGCAAAGGGTGCGTTGGCCAGCACCGATCCGTCGATCAGTATCGCGTCCTCTGCGTTGCCGCGCGCCCAATGACGGGGCAGGGCATGGGCCAGAAACGCGTCCCGGGTCGGCCATGCGCGGTGCCGCTGTTTCAGCACCCGATCCAGTTCGCGCACCGTGAAGGGGGGGAATGCGCCGGGGAAGCTCGCCGTCGCCCGCGCGGCGAATACCAACTCGGCCGGATCGGCGAACAGGCGGTCGCCACGCCCCCGCGCGTGGAAACCGATGGAAAGGCGATGTTCGGTTTCCACCACCTGGGGCGGGCTGTGGAGGTTCAGGCTTTGCGGATGGCCTTCGAAATCCGTGACGGTGACGAACAGGTCCAACGGGTGCCCCTCGGGCAGTAGCGGCGGCCCGCGCTCGGCCGCTTCCATCGCATCGAAGGCGTCAAGCATCATCGCCGTGAAGATTTCGCCACCAAAGGGCGGTTCAAACCATCTGGACCGGATGAAATTCGACAGCTTGTGCCGCACCTCCTCGCGCGTATCGGGTGCGACGGTTCTCTCCACTGTGTCGCCGGGTCGCCGCGCGGCCATCCACACCAGCGGCGTTGCCCAGAATTTGCTGATCCGCCGCGCTGGACGCGCATCCGGGTCCAGCAACTGCTCCACATCGGCATTTTCCAGCCACAGATCGGTCAATGGCTCGAGCGACTGGCCGGTTTCGATCGCCTGCGCCAGAAATATGCCGTTGATGCCGCCCGCGCTCGCCCCGGCGATGATGTCGGGCATTACGCGCAACCGGATGCCGCTTGCCGCTTCCAGGTCTTCCAGCAGCTTCCTGTAAACCGCTTCGCTGCCCTTGCTGCTCGGGGTGCCGTCATGGAAACCCCGGCTTGCCCGCGCCAACCGCCAGATTTCCTTGGTGATGCCGTGCATATAGACGGCCAGACTGATCCCCCCATAGCAGACCAGCGCCAGTCGAAGTTCGCGCTCCTTCATACGGCGCGCCTCCCAGCCGCCGGACCATAATCTGCCCCGATCAGCCCCAAACCTCTCCCCCGTTCGCCCTGAGCCTGTCGAAGCCTGTCCTGAGCGCCTGCTGCAAGCAGGCAGTCGAAGGGGGCTTCACTTGTCCTTGATACCACAGGCAGAGGCTTCGTCAGGTCCAGTCCGAACGAAAACACCGAACTCACAACCGAAACTCCGCCCAGATTGGCAAATGATCCGAAGCCTTGCGCGAAGCCGCACTGTCATGCACGCCGCTGTCCACCAGCTTCAACTGTCCGCAATGCATGATCCGATCGAGATGCGCCACGGGCCGTCGCGCGTGAAAGCTCCGTCCGCAAGGCGCGAAACTATAATGGCGCGCAAAGTCCGCCAGACACCCCCGATTGGCGCTCCATTCGTTGAGATCGCCCATCAGCACGGTCGGCATAGCGTCGCGTTGCGCCGCCGCGTGTATGACCGCCGCCGCCTGCTTGCGTCGCCACAGGCCCGACAGGTCGAGATGCATGCCAAATACGCGCAGCTTCGCCTCGCCCAGTTCAACCTCCGCCATCGTCGCGCCACGCGGTTCCAGGCAGGGCAGGTGCAGCACGTCATGGGTGCGGATATCCGCCTCCTTCCGCACCAATATCGCGTTGCCATGCCAGCCCATCGAATCGACATGCACGTTCAACGGCACCGGCTTATACTGGCTCATCGATTCCAACAGCCACGGCGGAATGGCGGCCGATCGAACGCCAAATCGGCGATCCGCTTCCTGCAACGCGATCACGTCCGCGTCCAACTCTCCCAGGACCTCCAGCACTCGTTCGGGGCTGCGGCGGCGGTCAGTGCCAATGGCTTTGCGGATATTATAGCTGGCAACGCGTAACGACTTCATGGCGAGACAATGCGCCACATCCGCATGAGTTTCCAGCGCTCTTGGACGGTCTCCGAACTTCTTCGTCATAAGGCGGGCGGGGCGAGGGGGGTGGTCCATCCGTTCTTTGTTCTTGAAACGTTCACTATGGCAAGTCATAGCTCCCCCATGGCCAAGGCAAAGCGCAAATTCGTCTGTCAGCAGTGCGGCACGCTCTCCTCCCGCTGGCAGGGGCAATGCGATGATTGCGGCGAATGGAACAGCATTGTTGAGGAAGCGTCCGAAACCATCTTTTCCGCGCGCCATGATCTGCAAAGCGGCGGACGCGCCCTGACACTGGTAGGCCTGAACAGTCAGGTTGAACTGCCTCAGCGCACCAGCACCGGCATCGCGGAGTTCGACCGCGCCTTGGGAGGCGGCATCGTTCCGGGTTCCGCCACGTTGATCGGCGGCGATCCGGGGATCGGCAAGTCCACCCTGTTGCTTCAGGCGGCCGCCCGCATTGCCGCGCGCGGTCTTTCCGTTGCTTACATCAGCGGTGAAGAAGCGGCGGATCAGGTTCGCTTGCGGGCGCAGCGCCTCGGCCTTGGCGACGCGCCCGTGCAACTCGCCAGCGCAACCTCCGTCCGCGACATCCTGACCACGCTGGGGGAGGGGGAGCCGCCCGCGCTGCTCGTCATCGACTCCATCCAGACGATGCACAGCGACCTTATCGAAGGCGCGCCGGGCACCGTCAGTCAGGTGCGCGCGTCCAGCCAGGAACTCATCCGCTTCGCCAAGCAGCGCGGCACCGCTGTCATCCTCGTCGGCCATGTCACCAAGGATGGCAGCATCGCCGGGCCACGCGTCCTTGAGCATATGGTCGACACGGTGCTGAGCTTCGAGGGCGAGCGCAGTCATCAATATCGCATCCTGCGCGCGATCAAGAACCGCTTCGGCGGCACCGACGAGATCGGCGTATTCGCGATGGTCGCGGAGGGGCTGGAGGAAGTTTCCAATCCCTCCGCTCTGTTCCTCACCCATCGCGACGAAACAGTGACCGGCGCGACCGTCTTCCCTGCCTTGGAGGGCACGCGGCCCGTGCTGGTGGAGATACAGGCGCTTGTCGTCCGCCTTTCCAGCGGCGCCACGCCCCGGCGCGCGGTGGTGGGCTGGGACAGCGGCCGCCTCGCCATGGTCCTCGCCGTACTGGAAGCGCGCTGCGGCCTCAGCTTCTCCACCTGCGAAGTCTATCTGAACGTCGCTGGCGGCTACCGCCTGTCCGATCCCGCCGCCGACTTGGCGGTTGCCGCCGCGCTCATATCGGCGCTCGCGGAACGGCCGGTGCCCGCCGATCTGGTCCTGTTCGGCGAAATCGCGCTTTCAGGGGAAATACGCCCTGTCGCCCATGCTCCGCTGCGCCTGCGCGAATCGGCCAAGCTCGGCTTTGAGCGGGCCTATGTTCCCTCAGCGGTCGCCGACGGGGTGAAGGGAATAGCGGTCAGCGGCTACCGCGCGCTAAGCCAACTGGTTGACCAGATGCTCGGCCGCGGATAGCCCGGCGCTCATGAACGCCGTCGATATCCTCGTCCTTCTCGCCATCGGCGGTTGCACAGTCTTGGGCTTGCTTCGTGGTTTCGTTCTTGAAACCCTTTCGCTGATCGCCTGGGTCCTCGGCATCTTCGCCATCCGCCTCTTCCACCCCTCCGCCACCGAACTCCTCACCCCCCTGGTCGGAACCACCGGAGGCGCGTCAATTCTCGCATTCCTTCTTGTTTTCGGCATCACCTTCGGCGCAGGAAAGCTCCTCGCCCACGCCATTGGTCGCCGCACCCGTCAGTCGATTCTCGGCCCCATCGACCGCGTCCTCGGCGGCGGCTTCGGCGCCATCAAGGGATTGATCGGGGCAACACTGGTCTTCCTCGCATTCAGCCTGACCTACGACACCTTCTACGGCAGCGGAGAGCGCCGCCCTGATTGGTTGTCCGACGCCCGCACCTATCCGCTGCTCAACGCCAGCGGCCAGGCGATCAGCGAATTCGTGGCCGAACGCCGCGCCAGAAAGCCGGACGCCGAAAGCGATTGATCGCTATAGCCAGCCCTTTGCGCGGTAAGCGTCCGCTGTTGCTTTCAATCCCTCTTCGGTAGCAACTTCAGGCACCCACAATTTTTTGGGAGGCTGCTTGCGCTTTGTGACCACCCAATCGGGATGGCAGAAATAGCTGACCCTATCCTGCGTGAGTTTCGCGCCTTTGCCCCGCAGCATGCGATCCAGCCGCGCGCCGAGGCCCAGTGCCCAGTTGGGCGTGGAAAAAGTCCGCACGGGCCTTCCGACCGCTCGTCCGATCGCCTGTCCAAAGTCCAGATGGTCCCATCCGCCCGGCGTGCCGTCGTCCGCCTCATAACTGCGAGCAAGGCTCATTTCCGTCTCGCCAGCAAGGCGCAGCAGCAACCGGCCAAGGTCACTTACCTCGATCAGGGACAGCCGCCCACTCGGGGGCAGTAGCATAATGCCTCGCTTGGCCATCCGGAACAACTCCAGCATCTCCCGATCACCTGGCCCATAGATCGCAGGCGGGCGCACGATCGTCCAATCCAGTCCGCTCGCCTTGACGTGACGTTCGGCGAGCGCTTTGGACCAGCCATAGTCGGACAGTTTCGGTTCCCGCGCGGCAAGCGAGGACACATGGATCAACCGCCGCACCCCGCGCTGCCGCATGGCGTCGATGACCGCCATCGTCCCACGCGCGTTCCCGGCCTCGAACCCGTCGCGATCGGCCGCGTTTACGACGCCTGCAATATGGACCACCACGTCGGCGTCGCGTATCAGTGTGTTCAGCGCCGCACGGTCCTCAAGCGATCCGGGCACCCACTTCAGCCGGGCGCGAGGCGGCTGCGCCTTTCGTGTGATGGCTGTCACATGATGCCCAGCGTCCAAAGCCTGATTGAGCGTTTCGGCGCCGACAAAACCTGTCGCGCCGGTCATGGCAATGCGTAATTTCATGGGGGTCAGACCATTGCCATCTGGTCGCGATGAACGAGCACGGATCGGGGCAGGTGGCCCAGCAAAGCCGCGATATCCTCACTGCGTTTGCCTGCGATCCTCGCCGCTTCCTCGCTGTCATACTCGCTCAGCCCACGCGCGATCACCCGGCCGTCCGGCGCGACGATATCAACGACATCACCTCGCACGAATGCGCCCTCTATCTTCGCCACACCGGCAGGCAGCAAGCTGTTGCCGCGGCCCAATGCTTTTTCCGCACCTGCATCGACGATGATGCGCCCGCGAACGGTCAAACGCCCGGCAAGCCATCCCTTCCGCGCCCGCTTGGCAGGGGCCGCGAGGAAGATCGATCCTTTTCCGCCATTGATCCAATGTGACAGCGGAGCCTCGACCTTGCCGGAAATGATGGCGAGATGCGCTCCGGCCCCTGTCGCGATCCGCGCCGCCTCGATCTTGGAGGTCATGCCTCCCGATCCCATTCCAGACGCGGATCCGCTGTCCGCCATATTTGCGATCCGCGCGTCAATGCGCTCGATTGTGTCTATCAACATGGCGCTCGCATCGACATGCGGATTGGCGGTGTAAAGCCCATCGACGTCGGAAAGCAGTACCACCGCGTCGGCCCGTGCTGCCTGTCCGATACGTGCCGCCAGCCGATCGTTATCGCCAAAACGGATCTCCGCTGTGGCGACGCTGTCATTCTCATTTACCACCGGCACCACATTGAGTGTGATCAGGCGTTCCAAAGTCGCAGACGCATTCAGATAGCGCCGCCGATGCTCAAGATCGTCCAACGTCACCAGCATCTGCGCGGCGGTGATCCCCTTGTCCTGCAATAAACGAGCCCAGCATTGCGACAGTGCGATCTGTCCTGTTGCCGCTGCGGCTTGAGCGTCTTCCAGACTGCCACGTCCACCTTTTGGCAGCTTCAATCGTCTTGCGCCCAGCGCAATTGCGCCTGACGAAACGATAATGATCTGCTGCCCGGCTGCTTTGCGGGCAGCGACATCTTCGACCAAGGTTCGGAGCCACGCTTCGCGAACCTCGCCATTCCCATCGACCAGCAGGGCTGAGCCGATCTTGATGACCAGTCGCCGGACTTGAGAGGGGGGGAAGCCTGAAAGAGAGGAAGTCACGGGGTCAGTTCCGTTCGCCTGGAACGTGAAGAATAAGTCGCGATTGATGTGTGTTCAGATCGGCGACCATGAAGCGTCGCCTTCGTCACTGGCCTCTTCCTCCATCGGTCTGCCGTCCGCAAGCAATGGCAGGACAGCATCCAGCAGCGGTTGCACACCTTCGCCAGTCGCGCCCGAGATGATGAATATCTTCTCCACGCCAGCCTCGCGCCGGAGCTGGGCGGCTATGTCCTCCATCAATTCCGGCCCGAGCAGGTCGCCCTTGTTAAGGGCGACGATCTGCGGCTTGTCGGCTAGCCCCTCGCCATAGGCTTCCAATTCATCCTGCACGATCCGGAACTGTTCGACCGGATCGTCCCCAGTGGCATCAACGAGGTGCAGCAGCACGCGGCAGCGCTCGATATGACCAAGGAATCGGTCGCCGATGCCAGCACCTTCGGCTGCACCCTCGATCAAGCCGGGAATGTCTGCCAAGACGAATTCCTTGTCACGGTGCGTGACGACGCCGAGCTGCGGTTTGGTGGTAGTAAAGGCATAGGCCCCCACCTTGGCCTTGGTATTGGTCACCTGATTGATGAAGGTCGACTTGCCAGCGTTCGGCATACCGACCAAACCGACGTCGGCGAGCAATTTCAGCCGCAGCCAGACCCACATTTCCTGTCCCGGCCAGCCCGTTCCATGCTGTCGCGGCGCACGGTTGGTGCTTGTCTTGTAAGACAGGTTGCCCCGGCCGCCATCGCCGCCGCGCAACAGGACCAAGCGTTGCCCTACCTCTGTGAAGTCGGCGAGAAGCTCCTGATCTTCATAGTCGGGATAACCATCCTCGTCCTCGGTGCCCTCGATAGGCTGGGGATCGGACAGGATCTGCGTTCCCACGGGCACCTTGACGACGAGGTCGTTTCCGCCTGCGCCGTAACGATTCTTTCCCGCACCCGGCATCCCGCGCTGCGCCTTGAAATGCTGGGTGTAGCGGAAGTCGATGAGGGTATTGAGGCCAGCTACGGCTTCGAAGATGATATCTCCGCCCTTCCCGCCATTGCCGCCATCAGGGCCGCCGTATTCGACATATTTTTCACGCCGGAAACTGACCGCGCCGGGGCCACCCCAGCCGGATTTTATGTATATTTTCGCCTGATCCAGAAAATGCATGGGCTGGCCCATAGCCGCTTATGACGCGGAATTAAACCTCGCCGTCTGCTATCGCTCGAAACTCATCTTTTCCATGCGGGACGGCGTCTGCCGACGCCGTCCTTCTTCGTTCAGGCCGCGAGCGCGGGCATGGCGTCGTGATAAAGGTCCATTGCAGGATCAATCATCATGCGCCCGGGCACGCCTTCTTCAAAAATCAGGCATTCAGCCGCATTTCCACGCGCCGGACTGTAACGTTGCTCCGCCCGGCCGGTGTAACGAAAGCCGATTTTCCGAAGCACATTGCCTGATGCCGGATTGTCAGCGAAATGCACCGCGCGAATCCCGCTGACGCCTGCTGCTCGGGCCATGCCGTACACCGCGCTGGCGGCCTCCGTCGCAAAGCCCAGCCCCCAATAGGGACGCGCTATCCAATAGCCGAGTTCAGGCGTGCCATCCTCGGTCAAATGGATGCCGCACCCGCCGACCAGACGTGGGGCACCGCGAGTGCGGGAAAAAGCCAGAAGACGCGGCAGGCGTGTGTCCTGCGGAAGGGCAAGGAAGCTGCGCGCGTCATCAATGCCATAGGGCGCAGGCACGCGGACAAGGTTGCGCAGGACCGCCGGATCGCCAATCGCTTCGGCCAGCGCGGATGCGTCTTCCATCCAGCCGGGTCTCAGAAGCAGGCGGGGGGTACGGGCGAACATTTGAAAATCTCTCCTCTGATCGACACGCCAATGGCCGTAAAAAGTTACGGCTTGACGACTTCTTTCCTCTGGCTGTGCCCCGCCCGCATGACGCGTGAGAAGGCTCAGGGTTCCAGAGGTTTGAGGGAAAATGAGGGGAGGTGCCGCCGAACGGAAAAAGGGGCGCTCCCGGATGGGGCGCCCCTTTTTCCCTCGGATTATCAGAGATGGTCCAAGACCATCTTCCGGAAGGATCGCCCCAATGATGAGGGACGATCCGTCATTGAACGTCCGTTATTCGGCTGCTTCAGCCATGGCATCGACCGACACATATTTACGGCCGAGCTTGCCAGTATGGAATACCACACGACCTTCGCCCAGTGCGAAGAGGGTGTGATCCTTGCCCATGCCAACATTGCGGCCGGGATATACGCGCGTGCCGCGCTGGCGAATGATGATGTTGCCGCCGATCACTTCCTGACCGCCGAACTTCTTAACGCCAAGGCGCTTCGATTCCGAATCGCGACCGTTGCGCGATGAACCGCCAGCTTTCTTATGTGCCATGACTCAAACTCCTCGAAACTGGACTGCGGCTCAGGCGATCGACACGATCTTCAGGATCGTGTGGTTCTGGCGATGGCCGTTCTTGCGGCGGTAATTGTGACGACGGCGCTTCTTGAAAACGATAACCTTTTCGCCCTTCGCCTGCGCGATGATTTCGGCGGCGACGGTCAGCTTGCTGGCGTCCTTCACGTCGCTGCCTTCGCCGGCGAACAGGACGTCATCCAGCGTCACCTTATCACCAGCCTCACCGGCCAGCTTCTCGACGACGATCTTGTCTCCGGCGGCGACGCGATACTGCTTGCCGCCCGTGCGCACGA
>CAMPIM010000039.1 GCA_946886365.1 uncultured Novosphingobium sp. | reverse complement strand
GCGTCGATGCCGTATCGATCGACGGGTTCGAAGCGGCCGGGCATCCGGGCGAGGACGATATTCCGGGCATGGTTCTGATCCCCGCTGCGGCGCGGGCGCTGGAGATCCCGATCCTGGCGGCAGGCGGCATGGCGACCGGGCGCAGCATGGCGGCGGCTCTGGCCCTGGGCGCGGAGGGTGTGACCATGGGCACCCGTTTCATGCTGACCAAGGAAGCGCCGATCCATGAGGCGATCAAGCAGGCGGTGGTGCAGGGGACGGAGCGCGACACGACGCTGATCTTCCGCCAGCTGCGCAACACGGCGCGCGTCTTCCGCAATGCCGTCGCCGAGGAGGTGAACGTCAAGGAGCGGGAGCCCGGCGCGACGTTTGAGGATATTCGGCCCCTGGTCGCTGGTGCGCGTGGGCGCGCTGCGCTGGAGAGTGGCGAAGTGGATGGTGGGCTGGTCTGGGCGGGGCTTGGCATCGGTTTGATGGACGACATTCCGACATGCGCCGAACTGATCGAGCGCATCGTGGGCGAATGCCGCGAGGCGCTGGGTCGCGCCGTGGCGCTGACCGGGGAGGCATGAACATGAGCTACAATACAATCCGCTATGAGGTCGAGGATGACGGCGTCCTGCTGCTGACGCTGAACCGGCCGGACAAGCTGAATGCCTTTACGGTCGAGATGTGCGAAGAGCTGGTCGACGCCTATGGCCGGGCGAGCCAGGATGATGCGGTGCGCGTGATCGTGGTGACGGGCGAGGGCCGTGCTTTCTGCGCAGGCATGGATCTGTCGGTCGGCGGCAATGTCTTTGGTCTGGACGAAAGCATGACGCCGACCATGGAGGATTTGCGCGAGCGTGGCGATGATCCGGCGATCCTGAAGGGCGTGCGGGACACGGGCGGTCGCGTGGCGATGGCGATGTATGATTGCCTGAAGCCGATCGTCGGCGCGGTGAATGGCGCGGCGGTGGGTATTGGATCGACCATGCTGCTGCCGATGGATTTCCGCTTTGCTTCGGACAAGGCGCGCTTCGGCTTTGTCTTTGGACGGCTGGGCATCACGATGGAGGCGTGTTCGTCCTTCTTCCTGCCGCGCATTGTCGGTTTGGAACAGGCGATGGAATGGGCGTATAAGGCCGATATCTTCGATGCCGCCGAGGCGCATGACAAGGGACTGGTGCGCGGCGTGTTCCCGGCCGAGACGCTGGTCGAGGAGGCGAAGGCCTTTGCCCGATCACTGGTCAAGGACCGTTCGCCCGTTTCGATCGCGCTGATCCGGCAGATGCTGAACCGCAACAGCGCGCAGCCCGATCCGTGGCAGGCGCATCTGACGGAATCGCTGGCGGTATTCTACACCAGTCAGGCGGACGGCCGCGAAGGGGTTCGCGCCTTCAATGAAAAGCGGCCAGCGGACTTCACGGGGAAGGCGTCGCAAATGCCGTCCTTCTTCCCCTGGTATGGCGATAAATAAATCAACGGAGAGGATTGAGATGATCACGCTGGAAGACAAGATCGCGATTCAGGAATTGATCGCCCGTTTCACCCGCTGTTCCGACTTTGGCGATTGGGAAGGCGTTGCCTCCCTCTTCACGCCCGAGGTTGTGACGGAAATGGAGGGCCTGCCCATCCGCTATGAAGGCGTCGAGGCTCAGGTTGAACATGCCAAGGAGTCGGCCAACCAGACCGAAGGCAAGAACCGCCATTATAATTTCAACATGATCGTGTCCGAGAAGGACGGCGCGGTATATGCGGAATATGCCTTCATGAACGTCAACGCAGGGCATGCGCCGATGAGCGCCAAGATCGTCGTAACTGGCCGTCAGCGGGATACGGTGGTGAAGACAAGCGACGGGTGGAAGATCGCACGCCGCTTCGTTCAGTTCGACCAGTCGTTCAGCCTTGATTTCTAAGCCACGGAGGAACGGTCGTGGACATTAAGAATTTGTGCGCTGTCGTCACCGGCGGCGCTTCGGGACTGGGCTGTGCGACTGCCGAAAGGCTGTCCGAGCTTGGCGCTCGCGTGGCGATCTTCGACTTGAACGAGGAAGCTGGCGCGTCGCTCGCCGAACGGTTGGGCGGCAGCTTCCATAAGGTCGATGTGACCAGCGCCGAGTCCGTGGACGCGGGGCTGGCAGCGGCTGCGGCGAAGCTGGGCACGCCGCGTGTGCTGGTGAACTGCGCGGGCATTGCGCCGGGCTTTCGTGTCGTGGGCAAGGATGGTTCGCCCCATCCGCTGGACGCGTTCCGCAAGGCTGTCGAGATCAACCTGATCGGCAGCTTCAACGTCATTTCGCGCTTTGCCGCCCGGCTTGTTGCCGCAGGGTTGGACGGCGAAGAAGCGGGTGTGATCGTCAACACGGCGTCCGTCGCTGCCTTTGATGGGCAGATCGGCCAGGCTGCTTACGCAGCGTCCAAAGGCGGTGTCGTGGGCATGACGTTGCCGATCGCGCGCGATCTGGCGCAACATCGCATTCGGGTGATGACGATCGCGCCGGGCATTTTCCTGACGCCGATGATGCAGGGCCTGCCGCAGGCGACCCAGGATTCGCTGGGCAGCCAAGTGCCGCACCCTTCGCGGCTGGGCAAACCGGAAGAATTTGCGAAGCTGGTTCAGAATATCATTGAAAATCCGATGCTGAACGGAGAGGTGATCCGTCTGGACGGCGCGATCCGCATGGGACCGCGCTGACCGTTTGCCATCTAAGAAGGATTGCTGCCATGATCGAGACTAGCCCGGACGTCATCAGCCTGCCGGAAACCGAGGCTAAGCTGCGCGAATTTGTCGAGGAGGGCGTCATATCGGGCGGCGTCCTTGCGTGGGGAACCGCGGATGGTCCGGTTCGCTACCATGGCGAAGGCGTACTGGGCTATGCGCGCAAGGATGGCGTGGACGAGCGGTCCATCTTCCGCGTCTTTTCCCAGTCGAAGCCGATCACCGGCATCGGCGCGATGATGCTGATCGAGGATGGCGTTATCGGGCTGGACCAGCCGATCGGCGAAATACTGCCCGCTTTTGCCGAGATGCGCGTCATCGAGGGTGATGACCCGGAAGTGACGCGGCCAGCGGTTCGCCCAATCACTGTCCGCCACCTGCTGACCCATACGGCGGGCTTTGGCATGGACGGCATGACGCTCGGCGAGCTCTACACGAAGCATGGCGTGGCGCCGGGTTCGCGGGACTGGGTGCCGGGTCCGGGCGATCTCCCGGTGCCGGCAACGCTTGCTGAATTGGGCGAGCGTATTGCCGCCCTGCCCTTGGCGACCGATCCCGGCACGCGGTTCGATTACAGCGTCGCGCTCGACGTCCTGGGATTGGTGATCGAAGTCGCGTCGGGCATACCGTTCGAAACCTTCCTGAAGACGCGCCTGTTCGATCCACTGGACATGGTGGACACGGGCTTTTCCATCACGGCGGATCAGGCCGCCCGCTTTGCCGATCTCCCCCAGCAGCAGGAGGACGGGACATGGGCATTGGCCGATGATGCGGCGGACAGCCTCTATGCGCGGCCTTATTATCCGTCCGGTGGCGGCGGCATGGTATCGACGGCGCATGATTATTCGCGTTTTGCGGCCATGCTGCTCAACGAGGGGGAACTGGACGGCGTACGCATTTTGAAGCCGGAAACGGTGCGGATCGCTCGGTCGAACCTGCTGCCCGAAGCGGTAACGCATGTGGACGTGCCGATCGGTTATACGCTGTCGAATGTCGGCATGGGCGCGGGCATGTCCGTATCGCTGAAGGCGAGTGAGCAGACCAACAGCTTCTTCGACTGGCCGGGCGCGGTGCCGGCCGGTGTGTTCGGTTGGCCGGGTGCTGCGGGGACGGCATGCTGGATGGACCCGGAGCGCAAGTTCTTCCTCCTCTATCTCACGCAATATTGGCCATCCTGGCTGAACGGCAGCATGCGGCCTGAGATTGTCGCGGCGGCCTATCGCGATCTGGAGAAGCAATAAGGAGGAACGCTGCCGTGCCGATACTGGACAATGACGCCGACTTCACGCCCCAGCTGGGATCGCCCGGCACTGGCGTCGTGATTACGGGCGGAGCTTCCGGTATCGGGCTGGCCGCGGCGCATGCGCTGGCTGCCGTCGGGCGGCCGGTCGCCCTGTGGGACATCAATGCGGAAGGTGCGGCCGGATCGGCGAGCATCATCGAGAGCCGCTATGGCGTGCGCGCGGCGGGTTTCAGCGTCGATCTCCGTAACCCGCAGGCGGTGACCCCCGCCGCCATCGCGACACGGGCGGCGATCGGTGCGATCGGTGGCATCGTGCACTGCGCGGGCACGGCCGAAGCCACGGGCATCGACGGAGTGACGCCGGAAAACTGGGACGCGGGACTGGCGCTGCATGTCCGGTCGATCGTCCTTATGACCCAGGCTTTCCGCGAAGATCTGCGCGCCTCGTCGGGGAGCGCTATTGTCGCATTGTCATCCATCAATGCGACGCTGGGCAATGGGATGATCCCGATCTACAGCGCGGCCAAGGGCGCGGTGATATCGCTGGTCCATTCGATGGCGGATGAACTGGCGGCTGATGGGGTGCGCATCAATGCGGTTAGCCCCGGCATGATCGATACGCCGATCATTGCGGAGACCAAGGCGCATTTGCCGGGGCATTTCGAGCGGCGGATCATGCTGGGCCGCTATGGCGCGCCGGAGGAACTGGGGCGCGTCATCCGTTTCCTGATGTCGGATGAAGCGAGTTACATGACGGGCGCGGAGATCGTCGTGGACGGCGGCAATATCAACTCGCAACGGCAATAGGACTGCCGTCGCACCGCGCTAGGGAAGAGGGCGCTGCGGTCAGGTCAGCCGCAGCCGACCCCATGCAGCGCCCCGGCACGCCTTAGAGGCGGTTCACTTCCTTGGCGGTCAGGCTGGTGACCAGACCCTTTTCCGCCGTGCTGAGCGTGGTTACGGGAATAACCACGAAACGGCCGCTGTAGATGATCTGGACGGCGGTCGTTTCGCCCGCATTGTTCTTAAGGATGCGGTCGATATAGCCGACCTTGCGGCCGTCGACCGTCTTCACAAGTGCATTGGCCTTGATCGCGGGCGCGTCGGCGGCGATCGCCGCAGCGGAAAGCGACAGCGACAGAGCCGCCGCGAAGGCAAAAGAAAGCTTCATGATAATCCCCTTGTGGATAGACGAGGGGGCCGATAGCACGCTGTAAAACGAATAATAAGACACCCTGTGTTGCAAAAAATGCAATTTGCGTTTCGGGTTCGGAATTTGGCGGATATGGGATGGGATCGGCGGCTGACAGCGCCTGATGAATGGAATGGGGAGGTTTCAGCCGGGATGATTGGTGCGCTCTTCCACCTTCACGAATATCGGTTCGCATGACCGGGCAGACGCGTGAGTCGGGGCCGCGCCTTGCGGCATTTTCCGTGACGAGCATCGCGACCGGCGGGTTCAATATTCCGCTCCAGACCTATTTGCCTGCCTTTTACCCGACGGTCATCGGCATGGACCTGGCGACCGTCGGGCTGGTCTTCATGATCAGCCGCCTGTGGAGCGCGGCAGCCGATCCGGTTATCGGATGGGCGTCGGACCACACACGCACACGCATTGGAAGGCGGAAACCCTGGATTTTGGGTGGCGGCGTGCTGTTCCTTCTGTCCCTGCTCGCGGTCTTTTCTCCGCCTGCCGGAGCCACGCCGCTCTATCTTGGTGGGTGGCTTTTGCTGCTGTGCCTGGGGTGGACTGCGACCTCCACGCCGCTTTACGCCTGGGGCGGGGAAATGGCGTCATCGCCGGTCGAGCGAGCGCGTATCCAAGCCTATATCCAGACAGGGTCGTCCATCGGCATTTTTCTGGTGCTGGTATTGCCTGCCGTGCTGGACGCGCTGGGTCGGGGCAATCCTGAGGTTCGGGTTGGATCGATGGGGGCGCTGGTCGCCGCTGTCCTCGCTGGTGGCATGGTGCTGATCGCCTTTCTCTTTCGCGAGCCGCCGCTGCCGGAACGCGCGCCCACAGGCGCGAACTGGCAGAAGGGGCTGAAGGCGGTGCTGACCGATGCAGCGCTCTGGCGGATCGTGGCGTCGGATTTCTTCGTCGCGCTGGGGCAGGGCTTTCGCACTGCCGTGTTCCTGTTCTTCGTGACGCGTTACATGGGCATGGCTTCACCGGCCATGCTGCTGATGCTGCAATATGCATTCGGTATGTTCGCAGCGCCGCTATGGGCGCGGATCAGTTACCGGTTCGGGAGGCTAAGAACGCTGATCATGGCAGAGGGCGTGCAGGTTGCGATCAACCTGATGGTCCTGTTCCTGACGCCGGATCGCATGTGGCTGTTCATCCTGCTGATCGTGGGACAGGGGCTGACGCAGGGATCGGGTAACCTGATGCTGCGGTCGATGATCTATGATGTGGCGGATCGTCATCGCGAGGGTAGCGGCGTTGAGCGAGCCGGGCTGTTTTCATCCGTGTTCAATGTGACGACCAATGCGGCCTATGCGATCGCAGTGGGCATAGCCTTGTCCGTCGTGGGCTTGCTCGGATTTGATCCGAGGTCTTCAGGATCGGAAGGGGTGGCGGGCGTGCATCTGTTTTTCGCGATCGGTCCCGCCGTTGGACATTCGCTGTCGATCCTTGTGATCAGCTGGAAGCGCGGGAGCAGAGGTGGAAGGCTGGACGCTGAAAGCCGCCTGCCTTCCGCTTGATCCTCAGATTCCGATGAACGAGGGCTGCGTCAAAGGTCGATAACCTTTTCGGGATTCAGGATGCCTGTCGGGTCAAGAGCCCGTTTGATCTGGCGCATCGCCTCGACCGCGGCGCCATGCTCCGTAACGAGATGGGCTTTCTTGCCAATGCCGATGCCATGTTCGCCAGTGCAGCTGCCCTCCATGGCGAGAGCGATTTCGACGATCCGTTCCGACAAGGCCTTCGCCTTTTGCGTTTCCTCGGCCGAGTTCGGATCGAAGATGAGGATGACATGGAAGTTTCCGTCGCCGACATGACCCACGATCGGTGCGGTAAGGCCACTTGCCTCAATGGCGCTGCGCGTTTCCTCTATACAGTCGCAAAGCCGCGAAATCGGGACGCAGACATCAGTTGCGATCGCCTTGCACCCTGGCCGCAGCGCGAGATTGGCATAATGGACCTTGTGGCGTGCTTCCCAGAGGGCGGTTCGGTCCTCCGTCTTCGTCGCCCAGGTGAACTGTCCGCCGCCATTGTCGGTAGCGATCTGCCCGAAGCTTTCCGCCTGTTCCACAACGCCCGCAGGCGTGCCGTGAAATTCGAGGAACAGCGTCGGGCATTCGCGATAGTTGGTCCGACTGTAGGCATTTATCGCGCGGATCTGTAGCGGATCGAGCAATTCGATACGGGCGACGGGAAGGCCGATCTGGATCGTCTGGATTACTGCGTTCACCGCGCCGCGCAATGTTTCAAATTCGCAAACGGCGGCGGAAACGGCTTCTGGCTGGCCATAGAGGCGCAAGGTGACTTCGGTGATGATGCCGAGCGTGCCTTCGGACCCGACGAACAGCCCGGTGAGGTCGTACCCGGCCGCGGATTTCCGCGCCCGCCCGCCGGTGTGGATGATCCGGCCATCGGCAAGCACCACCTTCAGTCCCAGCACATTCTGCCGCATCGTGCCGTAGCGAACCGCGTTGGTGCCGGACGCGCGTGTCGAAGCCATGCCGCCGATGGACGCGTCCGCGCCCGGATCGACGGGGAAGAACAGGCCCGTGTCGCGCAACTCGCTGTTGAGCTGTTTCCGGGTGACGCCCGCCTGCACGGTGCAGTCCAGGTCTTCTGGACTGACGCGCAACACCTGATTCATGCGGGAGAGGTCGATACAAAGACCGCCTCTTGCCGCCAGAAAATTGCCTTCCAGCGATGTGCCGGTGCCGTAAGGCGTGACGGCGATGCCCCGTTCCTTGCAGAAGATGACCGCTGCGGCGACTTCCTCCGTGCTGAGGGGGAAGACAACCGCGTCCGGGGGCATGGCCGGGTAGAAGGTCTCCGCCCGGCCATGATGATCGCGGATGGCGGCGCTATCGCTGAACCGATCGCCGAACATGGCGCGCAGGGCGGACCAGTCAGCTTCCGGGACATGTACCGCTGTTGCCATTTGCATCTCTCCCGTGGGTCAGTGACCCACGTTACAACGCTCCGGCATATTCCTCCACCGTGTTAGCTGGTGCGGTTTGAGCGCCCCTGACGAGCCGCCCCGGCCGTGCGCCGGTCGCGTTGTCGGTGCGGCGGATGGCTTCGCCCGAGACGATGGTGGCGACGAAGCCGGTGGCTTTCTGGTCCAGCCGCCTGCCGCCTCCCGGCAGATCATAGCGTATATGAGGAGCGTGGAGGCGCAGGGTCTCAAGATCGAGGATGTTGATATCCGCCTTGTAGCCGGGCGCAATCCTGCCCCGGTCGCGCAGGCCCATCGTCTCGGCCGGACGTGAGGTGAGGGCGCGGACGGCCTGAGGGATGCTGAGCTTTGGCCCTGCGCGATCGCGGGTCCAGTAGGTCAGCAGGAAGGTGGGATAGCTTGCGTCGCAGATTGCCGCATAATGGGCGCCGCCGTCGCCCAGTCCCATGACCGTGTCCGGGTGCGTGATCAGGTCATGCACCGTGTCGAGGCTGCCATTATAGAAGTTGCCGAGTGTGTTGTAGAGCATCCCCCTGCCATCGCCGCCGTTCATCATGAGGTCGTAGGCGACCTGTTCCGGTGTGAGGTTCACGCTGCGCGCTTGAGCGCCGACGCTGCTTTCCGCTGGGGGTTCATAGTTGGGCGGGTCGGACAGGGGGAAGATCCAGTCCCAGTTGCGGGTCATCATCGCCAAGGGATGGCCCTCATGCGGCTGTTCGGCGATGAGTTTTGCGCGAAATTCCGGGTCGCGCAGATGCATGAGTTGCTGGTCGAGCGGCAGGGCGGCGATCGCCTCATAGCTTGGGCAGAGCGAGAAGGGATGGCTGGACAGTTCAAAGCCGCAGATCATGCCGACGGGGCGGGGGAGTATCTGCGGGCTGATCTTCAGGCCCTGCGCATTGGCTTCCTCGCAGATGCGCAGCGCGTCCTGCCAGACGGGCTCACCTGTATTGGAGGTGCCAAGCGTGAAGGTGGCTGGACGGTTCGCTGCCTTTGCGACGGTGAGAAGGTGGGCAAGTTCGTCAGTCCAGCTGGAGAAGGGGGCGTCCAGCACCATCTGCAAGACGCCGGTGTCGGCGTCCCGCATGGCGCCCGTAATGGCTTTGAGTTCCTCGATATCGGCCTGATAGCTGGGGATATTCTCTCCGGCCTTTGTGCGATGGATGAGGAGGCGCGAGGTTGCAAAGCCGATCGCGCCCGCGTCCAAGGCTTCGCGGGTGAGGGCCTGCATCTTTTGCAGGTCGGCAGGGGTCGCGGCCTCGCGCTGCGCGCCTCGTTCGCCCATCACGAATACGCGTAAGGGGCTGTGCGGCAGAAGGGCGGCAATGTCGATGTCGCGGGGGCGGCTTTCGAGGGCGTTCAGATAGTCTGGGAAGCTTTCCCAATCCCAGCTGAGCCCTTCGGCCATGACGACTCCGGGGATATCCTCGACACCCTCCATCAAGCGGATCAAACGGTCGTGATCAGCAGGGCGGCAAGGCGCAAAGCCCACGCCGCAATTGCCGATCACGACCGTGGTCACGCCATGGGAGGAGGAGGGGGAGAGTTCCTCCGACCAGATGGCCTGACCATCATAATGGGTATGGATATCGACGAAGCCGGGCGTGACGGTGAGGCCCGTTGCATCGATGACTTCGCGGGCTTCTCGGGTGAAAGCGCCGACGCTGACGATTTTTCCATCATGGATGGCGACATCGCCAATGAAGGACTCGCCGCCGCTGCCGTCGACGATGGTGCCGCCACGGATCAGCAGGTCGCATGCGCTCATTCGGCGGCCCTCGCGATGGGTTCGAGGCTGGTCTTGCCGTCCGATGCCCAGAAGGCGCCTTCTTGTGACGTATCGACCTCTTCGACGCCGCGCACGCCTAGCGCTTCCCGCGCTTCGGCCAGCGGCAGGTGGAATACGGTTTCGAGCTTTTTCATGAAGAGGGCGTCGCTTTGTTGCCCCACCTTCATGCCTCGCTGGATCGCGTTGACGGCGGTCGGCCACACTTCGGGATAATGCAGCATCGTGCGTACGGTGTAGCGGAGCGATCCGAAAATCTGGATCATGTTGACCTCCGCCGCCAGATGCGGGTTGCGCATATGCTTTGGCACGTTGGTCAGGCGATACCAATAGGGCACCAGCTCACCCATGAAATTGAAGCCGCCGCCGCAGAGGATATGTTCGAAGTCATGGGTCTGGCCGGAACGTAGATTGTAAAATTGAAGCTGCGTTTCCGGCTCTTTCCAGGGCGTGATCTGGATCTCATAATCTCCGGCAGTCATCTGCTGGTAGAAGATGCCGCCCAGGGAGCCGGGTTCATATTGTTGGAAATCTTCGATCTTGTAGGTCGAAATGAAGCCTTCGCTGAACCAGGCGTCCAGTTCGGGATTTACCTTTCTCTCCTGCGTGAACATGTCTTCGATCGCGTCGAAATCGCGGAGTGAATCCAGGATCGGGAGGAACTCGTACATTTCCGCCGGCGGGGGCACGTCGGGACCGTTTCGCCGCAACAGGATCATCGCCAGCCATTCGCGCAGGCGCGGATTGTTGAGATATTTGGACGATGAGATGAGTATGCTGCTGTCCGTTTCGACGGGCATCAGGCCGCGTGCGAGATAGGGAATGTCGACCATCTTTTGTCGTTCCTTCAATCAAGTACCAATTGCTTGTTGCCTGAACCCCAGGCGCTGATCCGTTCATCCCCCACCTTGAATTGCGGCAGCAGGTCGAAGAAGCTCTTGTCCGCGACGACGATGCGCTGGAGGCGGCGGGGCGTCATGCCGGTGAGGTCGCAGCGCGCATGCTGGAGCGCGATATTGTCCCAGATGACGAGGTCGCCATTGTTCCAGTGGTGGCGATAGATGCGATCTTCGCGATAGAGTTGGGCGAACAGGGCGTTGAGCGTGGCGTCGCTTTCCGGCTGGTCCATGCCGGTGATGCGGGCGGTCTGCATGTCGCTGATATAGAGGATGGGCTCGCCGGTTCGGGGATGGGGGATGATGACCGGGCGTATCTGATGCGGCAGGTTGGTCGAACTGTCGTAGCCGACCGTCCGGTGCGTCTGGATCGGCGCGATCACCGTGACCGCTTCCCGGCCTGCGACGGCGGCTTTCAATTGCTGCGGCAGGGCGGCGGCCGCAGCCGCGCCGTTGGCGAAGTCGGTCCAGCTTTGCCCGTCATTCACGGCAACGGCATGCAGCGAGATGATCTTGAAGGGTTCTTCGGTGAAAGCCAGATCGCTGTGCCAGGTGAGCGGCCCCGATCCGAGGGCGCCATCGCTGGAGATTTCGCGATATTCACCGTGCGATCCCAGGACGCGGCCGAAATTTTCGAGCAGCCGGACCTGATCGGCCTCGCTGAGCTTCTGATTGCGGAACAGGATGAGCTTGTGGCGATCAAATAGCTCGGTCAGCCGTCGTTCGAACCCGTCGGGCAGCGGCCATTGCAGCCGAAGGCCGATTTCGACGCCGAACGGTTCGAGCGGCCGCTCCGTCCATGGCAATGCCATTTTATCGCTCTCCATCTTTCTATATGACCGAACGGTATCGAACCGTTCGGTTCTCGTCAAGAAGCATGGGTGCATCGGTGCCTGAGCCTGTTATAGCGGGTTCCAATGTGCGGGGATGCTGAATGAAAGTGGTAGCGGAGGCCGGGAGCCAACTGGCGTCGCCGCGCGTCCGGCATTTGCTGTCGTCGGCGTGCGCCCAGTTTGTCGAGCGCGGTTTTGACGCGGTGAGCATCGATTCGATCGCTCGCACCGCAGGCGTCAGTAAGGAAACGATCTACCGCTACTTCCACGATAAGGAAGCCTTGTTTCGCGCAGCGCTGGATGCGCAGGGCGCGGAGTTCGATGCTCGCGCGGCGGCCGCGCATGAAAGTGCCACGACCGGCGGATCGGAACTGACGGGACTTGCGCGGGCGATTCTGGATTCGGCGCTGGATCAGGGGATGTTCGGCGCGCTCTGGGTTGCGGCTGGCGTGGCGCACAAGATGCCGGACTTGGCTTCGTCGTTGCAGAATGGGCAGGGCATGCGGCTGGAGCCGGTGCGACTGGCGCTGGAGGATTATGCGAGGGACAAAGGCGTTGACCGCCCGGTGCCGCTGGAACTGGCGCTGGATTTCGGATCGCTTGCGGTGGAAGGTCCGGTTGTCCTCATGGGCTTTCCTCCCGCTTCGTCAGAACATCGCGAGCGGATAGCGCAACAATCGGTCGCGCTTTTCGTTCAGGGTATCCGGCCGGGAGAGTCGAATGGCTTGCCTTCGCCGGAGCCGTTATTCGACGCCGAGCCGCCACTGCGTGAGGAGCCGCTCCCCCATATCCGGACCTTGCTCGATGTAGCAGGGCGCCATTTTCTGGATGAGGGCTTTGAAGGCGCCAACCTGAACCTTATCGGGGAAGAGGCACGGGTGGGGCGGGGTACGCTCTACCGGCATTTCGCCAGCAAGGCCGGGCTGTTTGCAGCTGCAATGCGCATAATGGCCGAAGACTGCGCGCGCGCGGCAAAGCCGCCAGCGTTGACGTCGGGTGAAGCCGATCCGGCGGCATTAGGCCGATATGTGGAAGCGGCCTTGGATAACCTGGCTTCCAGTCGTTCAATCCGGTTGCACCGCGTCGTCATCAGTCAGTCTCGCCGGGACGCTGCATTGGCGCGGGACGTCTACCTTATCCTGCGAAGGCCGTGGGTGACGGGGTTGATCCCCTGGCTGGAAAGCCTGGGCATCAAGGAGAGTGCGGACTGGCACGCACGCCAACTGTTGGTGCTTGCGATGCGTGGCAACCGTCTGCTGGCGGGCGGGCATTCCATCTCAAAGCTGGAACGGCGGTATTATGCGGAACGTGCGGCGTCGATGTTCCTGCGGGGGTTCATGGCAGTGCTTTGAGCCTATCTCGAATCCGTCGAAGCTGGTGAAGAAGGTTCCCAATACACATCCTACGGCGTGACAGGCGTTCCCGATCGGATGAATGCCGCGGTTTCGGGCTCGCATGATTTCATCTGCTCCAGGAATCGCTGGATGCGTGGTTCCGCTACGCCAAGCCCGCGTGCGCAGAAGAGGATCGCGTCGCGCAACACGCGATCTTCCTCATAGGGTATCGCCGTCTTTTCATGGCAGCGCGCCACCAGCATCATCGTGCTGATATGTTCTATGAAAGCGCCGACATTCGTTGTCGAAAGCGCCTCTCCGGGTATTCCCCCGTCGGCCCGTGCCGCCTGCAACGCCTTTTCCAGATTGGGCAGTGTCAGGCGCAAGGCCCGGCGATAGACGAGGCGAGCGTAGCCTCCGTCGCCGGCAAGGCTGCCCAAGACCATGCGCAAGCCTTCTGCATTGAGGGCGTACATCCCGGCGGTCGCATATATGAAGGTACGCCGCAAAATTTCGAGCAAGCCCTCTGTGCTGGCTTCGGCGTCACCGAATGATCGGAAGACCCTGTTCTGGTCTGCGATCACCTCGCGCAATACGGCCCGATAGATGTGCGTCTTGGTAGGAAAATGGCGGAACAGCAGGGCTTCCGACACACCTGCGGCGCGGGCGATCTGCTGCGTCCGCGCGCCTTCCAACCCGTGGCGCGCGAAAACCGCCCTGGCCGCTGCGATGATGGAAGCGCGGCGACCGACGCTGGAAAGACGGGTGGCGGACATCGTTTGTACTATTACTCCGGGACCAGGCTGGGCGATCGGCGTCCCCGCCTCGCGAAAATGTGAGAAGGCAGTTTAAGGCGTTACGGATCGGAAACAAGGCAGATGCACGTTGACCCGCTATTCCGGTGAGGCGCCTGCCGTGGCTTTCCCGTCAGGCTGGTCCTGTTCGATCGTCGCGATAAATCGGCTCAGCAGCGCCTTTTGCCGCTCGATCATCGCTGGAGAGAGCGGGTCAATGCCTGCCAATCCTCGAGAAAGAGGGGCGGCCCAGAAATAGCCGAACATCATGTTGAAGATGGCAACGATCTGGAGGATCAGATCCTCGGCCGGAGGCTCGACCTCGGCCGCGCGTGTGATCCGCCGTCCATAATCCATCAGCCGTTCCACCCAGGCCATGCCGATCTCGTCCCGATCCGATGGGGGCGACAGGATCGACCGGATAAGCAGCATGGACACATTGGGATGCTGTGCCAGCACATCGATCAGCTTGTCGGACAGCGTGCGAAAGGAGGCTTCTCGCGGCGACCGGCTGATGGTCGCCTCCATCTCGTCCGCCAGGGGTTGGAGCGCCCGTTGCAGAACTTGCCGGTACAGGGCGTCCTTGCTTTCGAAATGCTTGTACAGGCCGGGCTGCTGGATATTTGCCGCCGCTGCGATGTCCCGTAACGCCGTCGCTTCATAGCCCTTCTGCGCGAACAGCAGTTCCGCCGTGTCGAGCAAGCGGTCGGCGGTGCGCTGTCCCTTGCTGGTGCGTTGGACGACATGTTCGCTGATGGCGCGCTGGGCGGTGCTGGTCATGGTTTTGTTCGTAACGGCCCGACCGGGATTTGGCCATATGTCGCGGCCGATCTGGTCGGCAAGCATAGCCATTCCTATATGGTCAGGGGCCGCCGCCACCCATGTGGCAGGTTGCGCATTGTCCTTGACAGTTGCGTGTGGGGGCGCATGAGCGCCTGCAAGTGCGGAACGGCGCATCCCATTGCTCAGAGGATCAGAGATGGAAGATATTTATATTGTCAGCGGCGTCAGGACGGCGATTGGCGATTTCGGCGGCTCGCTGAAGCCCTTCATGCCTTCGCAGCTCGGCAGCATGGTCGTGAAGGAAGCGCTGTCCCGTGCCGGTGTGCCGGCTTCCGACGTTGAGCATGTCGTGATCGGTCAGGTCATGCCGACCAGTGCCCGCGATGGCATGCTGTCGCGCGCCATCGCCTTGCAGGCAGGGGTCCCGTTTGAGGTTCCGGCGCTGACACTGAACAGGCTTTGCGGATCGGGCGTACAGGCGATCGTATCGGCCGCGCAGATGATGAAGCTGGGTGAAGCGTCGATCACCGTCGCGGGTGGCGCTGAATCGATGTCCAATGTGCCTTATCATGATCATGGCACGCGCTGGGGCCGGAAGATGGGCGACAATCCGGTAGAGGACGCGCTGGTCTGCGGGCTTCAGGATGCGATCGGCGGATACCATATGGGCGTGACGGCGGAAAACTGCGCCGAACGGCATGGCATCACGCGCGAACAGCAGGATGCGCTGGCGGCCGAAGGGCATCAGCGCGCGGTGCGGGCTATCGCGGAAGGCCGGTTCAAGGAGCAGATCGTGCCGGTCGAGGTCAAGACGCGCAAAGGCGTGACCATTTTCGACACGGACGAACATCCCCGCGCCGACACCAGCGCCGAGACGCTGGCCGCCATGCGTCCTGCGTTCAAGAAGGATGGCACGGTTACCGCAGGCAACGCGTCCGGCATCAATGATGGCGCGGCCGCCGTCGTCCTGGCGACGGCAAGCGAAGTGGAACGGCGCGGGCTGAAGCCGCTGGCGAAGATACTTGCCTGGGGCCATGCGGGCGTGGAACCGGAATATATGGGTGAAGGCCCGATCAAGGCGGTGCCGGTTGCCCTGAAGCGGGCCGGGCTGACGCTGGATCAGATGGACGTGATCGAAGCCAACGAAGCCTTTGCGGCGCAGGCTCTTTCGGTAGCCAACGCGTTGCAGTTCGATGGGGAAAAACTGAACCCGAACGGGTCGGGCATCGCCCTTGGCCATCCTGTCGGCGCGACAGGCGCGATCCTGACGATCAAGGCGGCTTATGAACTGAAGCGGATCGGCGGCCGCTATGCCCTTATCACCATGTGCATCGGCGGCGGTCAGGGCATCGCGCTGGTGATCGAGAATGTCGACTGACGATTGAATGTCACGCCGAACCCCCGACATTCGGGGTTCGGCGTGATTGTCGATGCCTGTTGGAGAGCGGCTCCGCTGCTCCCGATGGCCCTATCCCGAACATGATGCGTCATGTCCTCTCCTTATTTCGAGAACTCAATCCCTTGTCGTGCGTTTGGACGAGGCGGCGGTTTGACCACCCGCTGGCATGGAGTAGATCATGTCCGTTCTCGTCGAGTTTCCCGGAGGCGCATGCCGCGAAGTTCCCAGTCAGCTCCGGGCGATCGGTCCTCGGCAGAACGGTGCGCCTGAATTCGAACAGGTTCCGCTCAATTGCGATCCCCAGTGGAAATTTGAACGCGAAGATGGCCGTTGGGTCGCGGTGCGTCGCCAGGGGCAGTTGTTGGCGCTACGTCCCGCTATTCCTGCGTGGTGGCATTTTGTCGCACTTATGATGGAGCCTGAACGGCTCTCTACCGCTACGGGCATTGCGGATCAGGGAGTCGAGGGAGGGCTTCAATCGGCGGCTTGATAGGGAAGCGTTATCGTCCTGGTCAGGGCGCTTTGCGCCGCCGGGCCTTGATGGCCTCCAGTTGACCGATGCATCCTGGTCCCGACCGATGGGATCACCCATCAATCCCGATCGGGATCACCCGATGATCCTACCACCCACTTGTCCGGCAGCGAACTTGCGGTGGCTGACCCGGTCGCGATAGCCTGCATCCAGCACGATCGCCCCTAAGAGGCGACACAGATGCAATGGCTTCGGCTCGAGGGAAAACAAGCCTCAAGAGGAGAGAGAGATGACGGACATGTTGATCCGTGGCGGCACGGTGGTCGATGGCACAGGCGCGCCCGGCTATGCTGCTGACGTGCGCGTGGCAGGCGGCAGGATCACCGAGATCGGCGCGGGTCTGACCGCCGCCGCCGGTGAGGAAGTGGTGGATGCCAGTGGGTGCTATGTGACGCCGGGCTTCATCGAAAGCCACACCCATTATGACGCGACGATGTGGTGGCAACCGGACCTTGATCCGCTGCCCGGCAACGGGGCGACCACGGTAATTCTGGGCAATTGCGGCTTTAGCGCCGCGCCGCTTTCGAAGGAAAAGGCCGCGCAGTTGGAGATGATCAAGATTTTCTCCTTCTTCGAGGATATTCCGTTGAAGCCCTTCCTCCAGAATGTCCCCTGGGACTGGGAGAAGTGGTCGGAATATAAGGCGTCGATGGCGCGCAACATCAGCCTGCCTGCCAATTACTCTGCGTTCGTTGGACATATTGCCCTGCGTCTCGCTGCGATGGGCGTTGAAGCATGGGATCGCGCGGCAACGGCTGAAGAGATCGCGCGCATGGCCGAACTGCTGGAGGATGCGTTGGCAGCTGGCGCTCTTGGGCTGTCGGACAATCTGCACGACCATGATGGCGACGACCGCGCCATCCCGACATTGCTCGCCGACGATGCGGAGTTCGAAGCGCTATTTGCGGTGATGGAGCGCTATCCCGGCACGACTTATCAGGTCATCATCGACACCTTCATGCGCAAGACCGGACCGGAAAGTCTGGAGCGGCTTGGGCGGCTGACGAAAGGCCGGGCGATCCGTATGCAGGTGGCGGGTGGCATTCCGACGCTGGAATTCCAGAAGGATATTCTGCCCCGATTGCAGGACACCCTTGCGAAGCTGAAGGAAGAAGGGATCGATGTCTGGCCCGGCTATGCGCATGTCTCGCCGACCAGCACGCTGAGCCTCGTCAAGTCGCTGATCTTCGCCCAGTCCAATGACTATGTCTGGCATGAAGTCGTCCTTGCCGAAACGCATGAGGAAAAGGCACGTTTGCTTGCCGATCCCGACTGGCGGGCGCGGGCGCGGGAGAGCTGGGACACCAAGGCATGGCCCCATTCGCCGATGAATAATCCGCAGGACCTGTATCTGCTGGATAGCGAAAATGGCACCGGCCCCGTGGGCGGTACGTTGAAGGAATTTGCGGAGTCGCGTGGCCTGCACCGCTCGGACGCAATGGCGCAGTGGATTCTTGAGAATGGCACCAAATCCACTGTGCATATGGCGCCCTTCCCGAAGGATGAGGACCTGACCATCCAGCTGATGCTGGACCCGCAGACGGTCGGCAACATCTCCGACGCGGGCGCGCATCTTCAGATGCTGTGCGGTGGTGGAGAGAATATCCTGCTCTTCACCAAATACGTGCGGGAAGGCTTGCTGACGGTGGAGCAGGCGATCCATGTAAAAACGGGCAAGCTCGCCAATTTCTTCGGCCTGCATGATACGGGCGAGATCAAGGTCGGGCGGCGCGCCGACATTGCCGTCTTCAACCTGAGCGAGGTCGAATATCGCAATATGGAGAAGCGGTTCGACGTGCCCGATGGCGACGGCGGTACGACATGGCGCTTCACTCGTCCGGCGGCACCGATGCGGCTGACGCTGGTGAATGGGGTCAAGACCTTCGACGGCAACAGCTATACCGGCGCTCGTCCGGGCGAATATCTGGTGCCCACCGCTGCGGCGAATGACGCGCTGGCTTCGTTGGAAGCCGCCGAATAAAGAAAAAGGGCGCGGGCGGCGCAGCCGTTCGTGCCCTGTCTTTGCAAATAGGAATATGGATTTGGCTAAATTCGGTGCGATCGACCAGATCGGAATATTGGTGGACGATCTCGATGCCAGCATAAATCGCTGGATCAGTCATTCGGGCGTGGGTCCATGGACCGTATTCCGCAATGTCGCGCTGGATGGCCAATATCGTGGCGAACCGACGCGCGTCACCATGCACGTCGGATTGTCCTATCAGGATGGCGTGCAAATTGAGTTGGTCGAGGCCACGAACGACGCCCCGTCACCCTATCGAGCTGATGATGGGTCGCGCTTTCTGGGCCTTCATCACATCGCTCGCATAGTCGATGATCTGGACGCCGCCGTTGAAACTGCGGTGGCGGGGGGCATGGAAGTGCTTTTCACGGCGCATAACCCTGCCACGCGCGTCGCCTATTTGCGCGTCCCCGGCGAGCCTGGCCAATTGTTCGAGTTTATCTGCGGCCCCGATATGCGCGGCATGTGCGAAGCGGGGATCGTGGCGGCCCGCGACTGGGACGGCAGCGATCCTGTAACGGTGATCGACTTCGCGGCAATGTAGTAGGCGGCTGCCCCTCATCAGAGGGGCAGCGCCAATCCTGATCTTACTCCGCCGCCATGGAGGGCATGCCCTGATGGCTTGGCCTCGGGTCTTCGCTGATTGCGGTGGTCCATGCCCATTCACCGGGCTTTGGCGGATTAGTGATGCCAAATTCCTCGCGAATATCTGTGACCTGCCAGTCGAGATAATCGCGATAGGGGATGAGGAAGAGGGGATGCTTCCAGTTACGCCCTTGTGCTGCGCCAATGTCTTCAGCGTCCAGCTCTATCTTCACTGATTCAGGATAGAAAAGCCCGCTCTTCATCATCGTCTTGGCGCGCAGATAGGAACTGACGCGGTTGAAGAAGGATGCGAGTTCGGGCGTGAAATATTTATAAAGCGCGCGCATGTTCGCTGCCAGCAGCGCTATTTCACCGGCATGATTGGTTTCAAAACCCGTGATCATATGTTCGATGTCATGGGTATGGGTCCGCTCCTTCATGTAGAAGTCGAAATCGGTCTCTATCTCCATCCCCTGGAAGAAATGGTCCATATTATAGCCGCTATTGACCACGAAATCGTAGATCACGGCACGTAGCGTGCCGGGTTCAGCACCGGCCAATTCCTCATTCTTGAACAGCGAGACTTTTTTGCCGTCCAACCATGTCTTGAATTCAGGAAGCCGCGCCTTTTCTTCCTCGAACAGCTGGAAGATACGGGGCCAGTTTTCCAGTTCCATCAATATCTTCACGACATCGGGAATATAGGCCGTGTTAGGCAGTTCAGCGCCGTTCCGCCGCAGCATCTCCTGAGCGATCAGCGCGCGCAGTTGCGGGTGGTTGAGATAGGGCGAAGAACTGATCAAGACGGAGCTTTCGGTCGTGAAGCCCGGCCCCGAGCCATTATAATATTCAAAATCCGCGCTGCTTACGCGCGCTGCAATCTCGTTTTCCATCATGTCTCTCCTCTTCATTCTGTCTTTTAGAAACTCACCCCAAGTTCGACACCATAGGTCCGCCCGCGTTCGTAGCTGGCTATCAGTTGCAGCACGGGCGATCCGAACGGATTATAATGTTCGTTGAACAGGTTTTGGCCGAACAGCGACAGAGACGCCTTTGTCCCGCCCAAGGGCATGTCCACCCAGCCGATCCTGCCATCAACCAGCCAATATGCCTTGGTGTAGGCATATCGGTTCAGGTTCGCGCTATTGCCCGCAAGGTCGAAGAAGGGCGTCGAGACCAGCGGCGCGCGGCTGCGATAACGACCGTCCACCCGTGCCGAGATATGGCCGCCCATGTTCATGTCAGGGCTGTCATATTGGACCGAGGCGCGGCCCTGCCATTTGGAGGCGAAGGTGGTGCGGGCAATGTCGGCAACTTCGACCCCGTTCAGGATGAAGCTCTTATAATCAAGGTCAGTATAGCTCAGATTGCCGCTCAATGTTAGCCCGCGCACCGGCACCAGATCCGCCTCAAGTTCAAAACCCTTGATGCTCGCCTTGCCTGCATTGTCAAAGAATTGGCGGCCATTGATGAAGTTCTGGGTCTGAAGATCCTTATAATCGCTGTAGAACAAAGCGATATTGGTCCGCAGCCGGTTGCCCCAGCTTTGCGTCTTCAGGCCGAGCTCATAGGCTGTCAACGTTTCGGGTTTATAGGGGATGCCGCTCAATATGCCGCCAGCCACATAGCCGGTGGACACTTTACCATAAGCCGTCACCTGGTTGGTCGGCCGCCAGGTGACGATCGCCGCCCAGGTGGCCTTTTTGTAATCGACCTTGTAGTCGCCGACGCCCAACTGGCCGCCCTGCCCGCCGGATACTGCGAAGATCCGGTTTTCCCGCTTGTCGATCGTGTAGCGAATGCCGCCCGTCAAATCGATCGTATCAGTCAGATGATAGGTGAGCTGCCCATAGGCTGCGTAGCTGTCATTGATGGCGCGCGTCCGCGTCAGTCCGCTGCCGAATATGCTGTCGAGCGATGGGTTGAAGTCGGCCGCATTGACCACGCCGTCGCCGTTGATGTCGAAGGGCAGCTGCCCGACCGGCAGGCCGGGGATCACTCCGACGGTGGATGTGTCCAGTACAACGCCGTTCGCGACGGGTTGGAAAATACCCAGTATGTCGGTCGCGGGGGTATTTTCATGGAAGTAGAAAAGGCCCGCCGTCAGGTCGAATGCTTCAGAAGTGACTTGGACCTGAAATTCCTGGCTGAACTGCTTTTGGCTGGTGGATCGCGACGTCAGCAGGGAAAAGAAAGAGTCATTGGGTCCCGGCGCATTGGCAGGATCCAGGATGGCTGCAACATCACCCGCCAGCAGTGCCTGGAATTGCGCGGTCGTGAAACGCAAACCTCCGGTCGCGCCAAGGTCGTAGATGTTCGGATCCTGCCGGAACTTGCGATAGGCAGTGATGCTCTTGAGCGTAATCTCATCGCTCACGGGATAGGTGAAGGTGAGGCTATGCCCTTGCGTCACTACATGTTCGGGACTGGTCGCATTGGCGACTGACGTCAGGCGATCAGTCGAAATATTGGTGATGCCGCCGAATAGCGGCTGGAAGGCGATAATCGGCGCCAACAACTGGCCTGATGCATCCGGGATGACGCCATAGCTCTGTATCGCCCGGCCGGTCGAACGCGCATCGGTATAGTCGAAGCGATAGTCGGCGGTCAGGTCGCCCAGATCCAGTCGTGCCGCGACGCCTACGCCATCGACATTGCGTTCGCCTAGCCGGTCGGCGATGCGTTGCACGCCGAATGACGGGTCGCGCTGACGCAGATCTATGGTGCGGCCGCCCAGGAGGTTGCGATAATCACCCTCAATCTCGTCATGAAGGTAGGACAGCTTGACCGACAAGGGGCCAAAGGCGGGCAGGTCGACGGAGACCTTCGTCCGGAACGCGTCGTAATTGCCATAGGATACCGTACCGCGAACGCCGAACTCGCCCGTTGGAGCAGCCGTCACAAGGCTGATCGCGCCGCTTGTCGCGTTACGGCCGAACAGCGTTCCCTGCGGGCCGCGCAGCACTTCTACACGCTGGATGTCGGACAGGTCGAAGATCGAGCCGACGGTGCGGCCGATATAGACGCCGTCCAGATAGATGCCGACTTTTGGATCGACCGCATTGTTGGACGTGCCGGAAGCCACGCCGCGAATGATGATTGTGGGATTGGATTGCAGGCCCTGCGTATTGATCTGAAGGCTGGGAGCCAGGCCAGCGAGGTTGCGCACATTGGTGACGCGCAACTGGTCAAGCTGGTCTGCGCCGATGGCGGTAACGGCGACGGGCACCTTTTGCAGGCTTTCCTCGCGCCGCTGCGCCGTCACTATGATGTCGGCCAGCTGCCCCTGAACCGCAGCCTGTGAGGCCGGGTCGGCAGTCTGCGCCAGAGCCGCTGTCGTGGCGAACGATGATATGCCCGCTAACGCAACGGCAATAGATGAACGCATGGCAATCCCCTTCCTTTCGTCGGGCGATGCCATCCCTCGATACGGGCCGTGCTCCGTTAGAAGCTCGGTCCACCATCCGGGACCGAACACGCGTACGCGCATCCGAAAACGGACGTTTGGCGGTGTTCCGCCATTATATTGTTCATGATGCAGCCTGATCCGCGGCGCATGGCCGCGAGCCCTTTCTGCATCCTCTCCTGACAGCTTCGGCCACCGATCAGCTCTTCGGCCGAGCTATCTTGTTTGCATGCAGCGTGTCTTGAAATGATCCCTTCGTCAAGGGCCATCCACAATCAGCGAGGTTTCAGCGGCGCCACCGGACATGCCACTGCAAGAACAGCGTGCCATTCTCCCGGAAGAGCCGAGGTGCGACGATCCGCCTGCGCGATTTCCCGCAGTTCGGCCCTGAAACGCTCGATCCTTTCCGCGACACGCGCGACGCCCACGGGCGACAGCTTGACCGTTTCCACGCCGAAGATCGTATCTGGGTCGCCATAGTTCAGATTGAAGAACAGATGCTTCATATGCTGTTCGAAATGCCTGCGCATGGGCTCGCGTTGCCACACATGGGCCGGGTCCAGCCGCGCACGTAGACGTCCTCCCGGCAGGCGATCGATCAGCGCCAACCTTTCCAGCCGTTCGACATGTTGCGCGATATGTTCGGGCGGTATGCCAAAGCCTTCCTCGGCTTCGGACACCGGCCAACCCGTGACGATGATGAAGAAAATGGTGGATAGTTCGGGGCTTGTGGTCAGCGCCTTTTCCTGCGCCAGCGTCAGCTTGTCGGATGACCGATCGCGCACGGCGGCCTCTTCGGCGATTTCGGTGAGCGTCGTGTCGGCGAGTGCGCACAGTTGCGACAAGGTGCGCAGGCCCAGCCCACGGCCATGCAGCCATCGTTTGACGGTAGCGGTGCCCACGCCAAGCTTTTTCGAGACGTCGGCCTGGGTCAGGCCCGCTGCTCGTAGCCGCCGTCGGAGCGCCGCCAGCAGCAGCTCATGTTCCATTCCGAAAGGGTCGTTGGACGGATGAGAGGGGCTCATCAGATGATCCCTTCCCACGCTGCAAGGATGATGTGGGCCGACCACGGCGCTAGATCATATTCCGCGATGTTTGATCGTGGATGGTTCCGCGATCGATATCCATCCCTCGACTCTTCGGCTGCACGGCTTTCGTGCAGCCGAAGCTTCTTGCCTTCTCCAGTCATGGCCTCTCCAGCTTATTCTTTTGGGAAGGGTAAGTAACTCGACGCCGCTGACAAGGTCCAACTGATCCTCATCACCACTGGAGTATTTTCCTATCGCATTCGCGCATGCTTGTGCATAGTTTCGCTCTTGGAGCAGCGTGGGGGGTGAATGGAATGAGCCAGTTTTTCGATTATCTTCAGGCGCGGGCGAACGAGGAAGACGTGTCGGACTGGTTCCTGGTCAGTCAGGAGATGATCGACCAGTTCGCCGAAGCAACCAAGGATCATCAATATATCCATGTCGATCCGGAGCGCGCGAAGCAGTCACCCTTCGGCGGGACGATCGCTCATGGTTTCCTGACGCTTTCACTCCTGCCGCATCTATGCGCCGATGCGCGAGGCGACATCGTTCCCGACGGCGCTACGGAGATCAATTATGGCAGCAACAAGCTGCGTTTCCTGGCGCCCGTTCGATCCGGCAAACGTGTGCGCGGAAGGTTCAAGCCGCTGGAGATCGTCGAAAAGCGGCCGGGGCAGATTCAGCTGACCACCGAAGCAACGGTAGAGATAGAAGGCGAGAGCAAGCCCGCGCTCATCTGCGAATGGATAACCCAGTTCCAGCTTTGATCCGGCAATCGTCGGCGTAAGCGGATTGGGCTATCCATTTAGGCGGCGGTGTTGGTCGCGTGCAGGCCGAAGGCCATGCGCGCGGCGTTGATGGTGTATTCATACTCCTCGCCGCCCGGTACGAGGTCGTGCCAGTTCTTGTGCGTGATCGCCGCGAAACTGTCCTGCCATATCTTGCAGGCGATCAGTTGTATTTCTGTTTCCTTGGGGGCGCGCTGTGCTTCCAGGCAGTCACGCAATATCGCGTGAAAAACGGCGCCCCTTAGTGGTGCGTGCTTCATTGGCATCCTCTCCAGGCTACTGATTCTTTGTCCAGATTGCCGAGGGGGAAAATTGCATAGCGGCGAAAAGACGTCAACTACGTCTCAAAATTTCCACGGGTATTTAACATGTATTCTATTGTAGTTTGACCGTTGCTCTGTTCACTTTTACTTTATGAACATCGCCGTTCATTATGTAAGCCATTGATTGGGAAGGCCGCAGACTCTTTGTAGATGCGGCCTTCCCCAGCATCAGAAGCTGAACTTGATGCCGCCTCTCACTGTTCGCGGTTCGACCACGCGGCTTAGCCTCCCTTCGACAGGCTCCGCATCTGCGGCGGGAAGGTAGGACTCGTAATAATAAGCGATGTCCTTGTCCCGGCTGCCAAGGATGTTGAGCAGTTCGGCATAGACTTGCACCCGCTTCCCCTTCCAGGCGGCGCGCCCGTTGACGACCGTGCTACCGGAATCGCGCACGCTATTGTCCTCGATCAGCGGCGAGGGGCCAAGGTGACGGACGCGGATGCTGGCTTCCCATGGATCGAGCACGATGGCAGCCCCGGCGGACGCGGCATTTTTGAAGGCGTTGGGAATATGGTCGCCATTGGTATAGCGGCTGTGGCTTGCGGTGTAATTGCCGTCGAAGGCGAGCCAGGGGAGCGGGCGCCAGAAGGCGACAAGCTCATAGCCGTGGCGGCGGCTGGCTCCGCTGGGTTCGACCGCGTTGGAGTCGCCGACGAAGCGCAACTCGCTCCCGACGTTCAGCCACCAATAGGTTGCGGTGAAGGTGAAGCCGGGTAGTTGCAGGCGGCCGCCCAATTCCTTGCCCGTGCCGCGCACGAGCATCGGGACAGGCGTGTCGACATTGACCGCGCCGCGCGCATCGTTGGAATGAAAGCCCCGGCCCCAATTGGCATAAAGTTCAAGACGCCGCGTGATCGCCCAGGCCGCAGATGCCTTGGGAGAGACGAGCGTGTCCGATCCGCTGCCTTCGCCCAGCGCAGCGGCGACGGCGTCGCGGGCGCGGACGTCATAATGATAATAGTCGCCGCGCAGGCCGCCAGTGACTCGCAAGCCCGGCAGCGGCGTGACGGTCGCTTCGCCATAAAGGGCTGCTGAACCCTGCTTTACGCGATAGCGGCCGAGCGAGGATAGGAAGGCGCGGTTCGACGTGCGATTGACGCCGACATTGCCGATCGCGTCATAGCGATTTTCCGTGCCGAGCTTCAGTTGCAGAGCGGAGGCGATGTCCCAGCGCTTTTCGCCGGTGAAGCCCAGTACCCAGCGTCGATCGAACTGCTCGATTTGCGCGCTGGTGCCGTCGGGATCGGTGTAGGTGGGGTTGGAGAACATCGTCCAGTCATAGAATTGCGCGTAGAGATTGGTGCGCCATGTCGGCTGGATGGTAGCGATGTTGCCGATGATGCGCGTCGTTTCCCCGCGCGCGGAAGGATCGGGCGAACAGAAGACATCGGGGCAGAGCGGCGTGCCGATGATCCGTTCGGGTATCTGCTCGGTCGGGCGCCATGTCGCGCGATAGGCGTGGAGCGTGGCGTCGATCTTACCGGCCCCGGCGGGAAGCGTATATTTGGCGAAACCTGCATATTGGCGCAGATGTTCGGCCTCCTGCCACGGGCCGTCATAAGCCTTGGCCTGGGCGACGAGGGTGAGATTGCCTGCGCCCGCCTTTACCGTGCCGCCCGCCGCCAGTCTGCGCCAGCCGAAGGAGCCGCCCTCCGCCGCGACCCATGGACGGTCATAGCCGTCGATCGTGCTCATATAGGCCGCGCCCGCGAGTGCGAAGTCGCCGCCATCGGCGCGATAGGGGCCTTTGCGAAAATCCTCTCGCGCGATGATTTCGGGGATGAGGCCGTTCAAGTCGAGATAGCCCTGACCATGGCCATGGGTGCGGAAGTTCATCTGAACCCCGTCGATATAGGTGGTGAAGTCCGACCCATGGTCGAGATTGAAGCCGCGCAGGAAATATTGATTGGCCTTGCCGCTGCCCGAATGCTGGGCGGCGACCAGGCCCGGCACCGCTTCGAGCAATTCAGCGACGCGCAGGAGCGGGCGGACGAGAAGGTCCGCGCCGCTGACGCTGCCCTCGCTGGCTGCATGGGCGGTGCCGATCTTGTCCTCTCCCCGGCCGAAGACGACGATGGTGTTCGCATCCTCGCCCGCGTCATTCGCATCGGCAGCGAAGGCGGGGAATGGGAGGAGCGTGGCGGTCAGCGCGCAGGCAGCGCGGTGGAGTTGATTGGGTAGTTTCACTTGATGCACTCCGGGCGTCTGGCGACACTCGGCGAGAGACCTGCCGCCAGACGGCGACCGGCGCGCGCCGACGGCCGGACGCCCCCAAGGCGGCCGCCAGCGTCACCGAAGCGGCCTCTCGCCGCTCGTTCGTCGCTCAGACGGAAACTACCGTGCCGCGGCCATCCCCTGGACCAAGGCAAGAGCGACCAGACGCTGGCAGGTCTCCTGGCTCGCGGGTCATCGCTTGATGCACGGCCTTCCCGGGCCTCGCAGGATTTAGCGTCCGGCCCAGTGACTTGCCCCATCCCGCCTATGAGGTGGGGCGATGTGCATCGCGCTCGCCGCTTACAGTTGCAGGGACAGCCTTGGCTTGGGGAGGCGGGTGCCTCCTTCACCATGTTCCCTTTTAAGCCTCTTTCGAGGCACCGGCGCGATCATGCCCGGGGGTTGCCCGGGTGACGGGGGCGATAGCGGAGCTGTGGGGG
>CAMPIM010000038.1 GCA_946886365.1 uncultured Novosphingobium sp. | reverse complement strand
AGGCGACGCCGGTGGCCGAGGTGTCGCCCATATTGCCGAACACCATCGCCTGCACGTTTACGGCGGTTCCCCAATCGTGCGGAATGGAGTTCAGGCGGCGATAAACCTTGGCGCGGTCGGCCTGCCAGCTACCGAAGACGGCGCTGATCGCGCCCCAAAGCTGGTCGTTTACGTCCTGCGGGAAAGGCTTGTTCCAGAGCTTTGAAACGAGGGCCTTATACTCGGCCACGAGCGCCTTCCAGTCGTCGGCGGTCATCTGCGTATCGAGCGTGTAGCCCTGGTCTTCCTTGGCGATTTCGAGGGCTTCCTCAAACGCGCCATGGTCGAGTTCCAGCACGACATCGGAATACATCTGGATGAAACGGCGATAGCTGTCCCAGGCGAAACGCTCGTCGCCGCTCGCAGTGGCGAGGCCGACCACGGTTTCGTCGTTGAGGCCGAGGTTGAGGACCGTGTCCATCATGCCCGGCATGGAAATGCGCGCGCCTGAGCGGACGGATACGAGCAGCGGATCGGCCGCGTTGCCGAACTTCTTGCCGGTTACGCCTTCGATATGGGCGATGCCGTTCGCGACTTCCGCCTTCAGGCTGTCCGGGAATACGCCGCCATCCTCATAATAGCGGGTGCACATCTCGGTCGTGATGGTGAAGCCCGGAGGCACCGGCAGGCCGATGGCGGCCATGCCGTCCAGATTGGCGCCCTTGCCGCCGAGGAGATTCTTGTTACCCTTGCCACCATCATCGACGCCGCCGCCGAAACGATAGACATAACGCGTCGCGGTCGTGCTCATGCTGGCCTCTTCCATTGTCAACATAGTCCCGGCTCTCCCTGCACTGATTGCCGTGTATTTGTGCGTTGCAGCAACTTTCCTACAACAGGCGGGGCGATGAACGCACCCGCTTTTACGATGATCCTTTGTTCTTCTCTATCCTCTATCGCCGTGAAGCGTCGGACTTTTCCGAACTATCCTGCAATTTTCGAGAAGTCGGCGACCGCATGCACGGCGTCCCGCACCCGCGCCAGCAGCGCGAGGCGAGCCGACCGCTTGGCCGGATCAGCGTCGTTCACGGTCACCTTATCGAAGAAGGCGTCGATCGGCGCGCGCAATGTTGCGAGTGAGGCCATGGCGCCTTCGAAATCTTCGGCTTGAACAGCTGCTGTGGCGCGGGGTTCGGCGGTGTCGAGGGCGGCGATGAGATCGGCTTCGGCGGGTTCGGGGGTGTAGGTCAGTTCGACCTTCTCGGCGGTTTCGACGCCTTCCTTCTTCAGGATGTTGGCGGCACGCTTGTATCCGGCGAGCAGGTTCGTGCCGTCGTCGGTAGCGATGAATGATTGGAGGGCCGACGCGCGCAAGCTAACACGGTCCAATCGACCATCGTCACGAGCATTCCAGCGCCGCGATGCTTCAATAAAATCGTGCCTAATTCCTGCATCTCGCTGCTGAACGGCTAGGCGGTCCAAAAGGAAGTCTAGCCCAACGGTAAGCAACCGCCGACGCTCAAGATCGTTCTCAGAAAGAACTGCTCCCTCATCTGATTGGCCGAGCCAGAACTCGATGGGAGCGTCAGTCACCATCTTAACGCGGTTCTCGAGAATCAGGCGAATAATCGCGATCGCAGCGCGCCGGAGGGCGAACGGATCTTTCGATCCAGTTGGATACTCTTGGATGTCGAAAAATGACAGTAACGTATCCAGCTTGTCAGCCAATGACACAGCCACCGCAATCGGCGCAGTCGGGACATCGTCCCCCTGCCCAATCGGCTTGTAATGATCGCGGATGGCGTCGGCCACGGCATCCGGCAGCCCTTCGGCGCGGGCGTAGTAGCCGCCCATGATGCCTTGGAGTTCGGGGAACTCGCCGACCATTTCGGTGACCAGGTCGGCTTTGGCTAGGCGGGCGGCTTGTTGGGCTAGGTCTGCGAGTTGTTCGGTCGTTGGCGCCTGCCCACCCCCGGCCCCTCCCGCTTGCGGGAGGGGAGAAGAAGTTACGATGCCTTGTTCTACCAGCCAGCGGGCTAGTTTGGCTACGCGTTCCACCTTGTCGGCGACGGTGCCTAGCTTTTCGTGGAAGGTGATGCGTTCGAGCTTCTTGGCATGGTCTTCGAGGCTAGTCTTGCGGTCCTGTTCCCAGAAGAAGCGGGCGTCCGACAGGCGCGCGGCGAGGACCTTGCGGTTGCCTGCGATGATTGCTTCGCCGCCGTCCTTTGCCTCTATATTGGCGGTGCAGATGAAGGCGGGGGCGAGTTTGCCCGCCCCGTCACGAAGGACGAAATATTTCTGGTTTATCCGTAGGGTTAGCTGGATGACTTCAGGTGGCACCTCAAGGAAGGCAGGGTCGAAATCGCCTAGCAGTGGCACCGGCCATTCCGTCAGCCCGGCATTCTCCGCGACGAGGCCCTTGTCCTCGATCACGGTGTAGCCCTTCGCGGCGGCGGCTTCGTTTGCCTTTGCCTCGATGATCGACTGGCGTTCCTGATGGCTGACGATCACATGGCAGGCGCGCAACTTTTCGACATAGTCGTGCGCGCCGCCGATGGTGATTTCGCCGGGGTGGTGGAAACGGTGGCCGAGCGTGGCGTAGCCGCTGCGAATGCCTTCGATCTCGATATCGACAAGGTCTTCACCGAGGATAGCGACAATGCCCTGCAACGGGCGGACCCAGCGGAGGCTTTCGGTCGTCTGCGAGGCGGTGCCCCAGCGCATGGACTTGGGCCAGGGGAAGGCGCGGACGACGGCCGGGACGGCTTGCGCCAGCACTTGCGCGGTGGCACGGCCGGGCTTGTTGACGGTGGCGAACCAGACGCCGTCGCGGTCTTCCAGCTGGTCCTGGGTCAGGCCGGTCTTGCGGAGGAAGCCTTCCAGCGCCTGCGCGGGGGCGCTGGTGCGGGGGCCTTTGAATTCCTCGCTGACGGCGGCGGTTTGCAGCGGCAGGTTGCGGGCGATCAGGGCCAGACGGCGGGGCGTGACGAAGCTGTCGATGCTCTCGGGTGTCAGGCCAGCCTTGCCCAGTTCCTCGGTGAAGAGGCGGGCGAGGTCTTCCGATGCCTTGATCTGCATCCGGGCCGGGATTTCTTCGCAGCGGAGTTCAAGGAGGAAATCGGTCATGCGATTTTCTCCGCAGCCCCGGCGGAGGCTGGGTTTTGATGCCGAATGACGGAACGCGCCGGGCATGAGATCCCAGCGTTGGCTAGCGCCGCCCTTCGGGTCGCTGGGATGACGGAATTGATCTTACACATCACGCGGCCCACCCGTTTACTTCCATCCACTTTTCGCAGGAGCCTTTCGCAAGGTCGCGGACGCGGCCGATGTAGCTGGCGCGTTCCTGGACGGAGATGACGCCGCGCGCCTGGAGCAGGTTGAAGACGTGGCTTGCCTTGATTGCCTGATCATAGGCGGCGAGCGGGACGCCAGCCTCCAGCGACGCCTTGCACTCGGCTTCGGCATCCTTGAACCAGCGGAACAACTTTTCAGTGTCGGCGATCTCGAAATTCCATTTCGACATCTGTTGTTCGTTGGCGAGGAACACATCGCCATAGGTGACGCCTGCGTCATTGAACTTCAGGTCGTAAACGCTGTCGACGCCCTGAATATACATGGCGAGGCGTTCGAGGCCGTAAGTCAGCTCGCCCGCGACGGGTTTGCAGTCATAGCCGCCCATTTGCTGAAAATAGGTGAACTGGGTGACTTCCATGCCATCGCACCAGACTTCCCAGCCAAGGCCCCAGGCGCCCAGCGTCGGGCTTTCCCAGTCATCCTCGACGAAGCGAATGTCGTGGATCAGCGGATCGATACCGATCTCGACCAGCGACCCCAGATACAGCTCCTGAAGGTTCGCCGGGGACGGCTTCATGATCACCTGATATTGGTAATAATGCTGGAGCCGGTTGGGGTTTTCGCCATAGCGGCCGTCGGTCGGGCGGCGGCTGGGCTGCACATAGGCGGCATTCCAGGCGTCCGGGCCAAGGCTGCGCAAGGTGGTGGCGGGGTGGAACGTGCCCGCGCCGACTTCCATGTCATAGGGTTGCAGGATGACGCAGCCCTGCTTTCCCCAATAGGCGTGCAGGGTCAGGATCAGGTCCTGAAAGGAGAGCGGCTTTCCTGTCGCCACGGACGGTCCCTTGCGAAAATGACGGTTTGATCGCGCGCGCCTTGGCGCAGGAGGGCTTTTGGGTCAAGGAAAAGCGGGCTTGAAGGCGGTTAATCCGCTTGCCCAAACGCCGCCTGCCCAGCATGGATATGGCGAAACTCTTCGCAATGGATCGATAGCCGGCATGAAATGGTCACTTTCGCGCTTGATGGTTGCAGGCTTGCTGCTGCTAAGCGGCTGCACTCAGGAACAGCAGGTCGCCGCTCGGCCGCCAGCGGCAAAGACCGCCTACGTGACGCCCGCCCTGTGGCAGGTGAAGGATGAGGATACGACCATCTACCTGTTCGGCACGGTCCATGTGCTGAAACCTGGGACCGAATGGTTCAGAGGCGGCATCAGGCAGGCATTCGATGCGTCCGACGAACTGGCGCTGGAAATTGTAGAGCCGGAAAATCCTCAGGCGATGGCTGCTTCCATGGCGCATACGGGCCTGGCGCGTGATGGGGTGAAGCTGTCGGATCGTCTGGATGCCGACATGCGAAGCAAATATCAGGCGGCGATGGCGGCGAACGGCTTGCCCTGGCAGATGTTCGAGCCGTTCAATCCCTGGATGGCTGGCATGGCGCTGGCGGTGAAGCCGCTCGAAAAACTGGGGTATCAAGCGGACCTTGGCGCGGAGAAGACACTGACGGCGGCGGCAAAGGCTGCTGGGAAGAAAGTTGGCGCGCTGGAAACGGTGGAGCAGCAACTGGGCTATTTTGCCGGGCTGCCGATGGACAGCCAGGTGAAGTTCCTGAACGCCACCGTTGAGGGCCTGCCGGACATGGACAAGGAGTTTTCCCGCCTGATCGCGCACTGGCAGGAGGGCGATCCGGACAAGCTGGCCGCCGAAATGAACGAATCGCTCGAAGCGACGCCGGAACTGGCTCAGGTGCTGCTCATTCAGCGGAACATGAATTGGGCCAAATGGATCAAGGAACGGCTGGCGCGACCCGGAACGGTTTTCATCGCGGTCGGTGCCGGGCATCTGGCGGGCAAGGGTAGCGTACAAGAGCAGTTGAAGGGAATGAACGTCGCATCGGCTAGGGTCGCCGAGTGAACTTGCTGCGATGGCTGGGCCTGTGCGCGCTGCTGATGATAGCGGCGTGCGGGCCGGAGCCGGTTTCTCCTCCGGAGGGCGGCGGGCCTGCCCTGTGGCGGGTGCAGGGGCCTGGGGTCGATGGATGGCTGTTCGGGACCATTCACGTGCTGCCCAAGGGGGTCGGCTGGCGAACCGGCAAGATTGAGCAGGCGATGGACGCTGCGGACCAGTTGGTGCTCGAAACCGCGGAAATTCAGGACCAGACGCGAACGAGGGCGCTGTTCGAGAAGATGGGCCGCAGCCCCGACCTCCCCACGCTCGAAACCCGTGTGCCTGCGGACAAGCGGGATGAGCTTCGGCGGATTGCTGGCGAGGGAGGCGCTAATATGCAGCTTCTGTCCGGATATGAAAGCTGGGCAGCCGCAATGCTGCTTTCGGCGGCGGCGCAGCAGTCGCTGCACTTGAGCGCCAGCGCGGGTGTCGAGCCGGTCCTGATCGCCGCGTTTCAGGAAGCGGGCAAGCCGATCGGGGGACTGGAGACGGTCGCGCGACAGTTAGGCGCCTTTGACACCTTGCCCGAGGCATCGCAACGGCAGCTGCTGACCCAGACTGTAACGGAGGCCAAGGGGATGAAGGCGCTGTATGAGCGCATTCTTCATGCCTGGCTGAAGGGTGACATGGCCGCGATCGCGCGGGAGGATCAGGGTGGAGAACAACCCGACCCGGTGGTCGAAAAGGCGGTGCTGATTGGCCGCAATCAGGACTGGAGCGCAGCTATCACGAAGTTGAAGGGGCGCCCCTTCATCGCGGTGGGCACGGGACATCTTACCGGGCGGGACAATTTTATCAGCTTGCTTGAGGCACGCGGCTACAAAGTGACGCGGGTAGAATAGCGCCGCGCCCTTGCCTTTGCCCGCCTTTCTGCTACAGGGCCGACTTCCCGTGATGGTCATCCCTGGAGGCGTTGCGGGAAGTTTTGACATATCAGCTTTTGGAGACACGCAATGAGCGAGCAGCTTACGCTGTCGGCAGAGGCACGCGATCGGGCAGGCAAGGGAGCCTCCCGCGCTCTCCGTCGTGAGGGCCGCGTACCCGCCGTCATCTATGGTAACAACGAAGAACCGCAGTCGATCCACGTCGAGGAAAAGCTCCTCAACAAGCTGCTCGGCACCGGCCACTTCTTCAACTCGGTCGTCATGGTCGAGGTTGGCGGCAAGCAGGTTCGTACCCTGCCCAAGGATGTCGCCTTCCATCCCGTGAGCGATCGTCCGCTGCACGCCGATTTCCTGCGCGTTTCGGAACATGCCACCGTTCACGTCAACGTGCCGGTTCGGTTCGACAATGAAGATGCATCGCCCGGCCTGAAGAAGGGCGGCGTGCTCAACATCGTCGCGCACGAGATCGAACTGATCGTCGATGCGGCCGAAATCCCCGACGACGTCGTTGTCGACCTGACGGGTCTCGACGTGGGCGAATCGATCCACATCGGCTCGGTGAAGCTGCCCAAGGGCGCGAAGGCTGCGCATGATGAGAACGACTTCACCGTCGCGACCATCGTTGCTCCTTCTGCCATGAAGAGCGCCGAGGGCGACAACGAAACTCCGGCGGAAGGCGAATAAGCCTTTCACCCCGGCTTACCGATTAACGGTTTGCTCACCCCCGTTCGGGCTGAGCTTGTCGAGGCCCGCCCCTTTTCTTGGAATAGGAAGAGAGGCCCTTCGGCAGGTTCAGGCGAACGGGGGTTCGCTTTGTTTGGAGACATGGGATGCAGATCTGGGTCGGGCTGGGCAATCCGGGCACCCAATATGCGATGCACCGGCATAATGTCGGCTTCATGGCGGCCGACGTCATCGCCGACATGCACCGCTTCTCCCCGCCCAAAAAGCAGTTCCAGGGATGGGTGCAGGAAGGCCGCATCGGACCTGAGAAGATCATCCTGCTGAAGCCCGCCACCTTCATGAACGAAAGCGGTCGGTCAGTGGGGGACGCGATGCGTTTCTACAAGCTGGCGCCGGAGGACGTGACCGTCTTTCACGACGAACTGGACCTCGCACCGATGAAGGTGAAGGTGAAGCGCGGCGGCGGCAATGCGGGGCATAACGGCCTGCGATCGACGGATGCGCATATCGGCCCGGACTTCCGCCGCGTGCGGATCGGCATTGGGCATCCCGGGCACAAGGATCGGGTGCATGGCTATGTGCTTGGCAATTATCACAAGAGTGAGATGGATGCGCTGGCCGACATGCTTGGCGCGATCGGCGCGGAAGCCGAATGGTTGGCCAAGCGCGACGACGCGCGCTTCATGAATGAGGTTGCGCTCAGGCTGGCGGACTGATCCGCAGAAGATGCGTTAATAAGTGAAAGTTCGTCCCGCCGCCCTGTCCGTGCGGTGAAATCAGGGGAATGGATTGCGCAGTGCAGCATTGCCGGGCCATAGAAGACGCCGGCTAAACTTCCCAAAGGGATACAGGTGATACTGAGCGTCTCGACTAAGCCTTTCAATGACCAGAAGCCGGGCACTTCCGGCCTGCGCAAAAAGGTCCGCGTCTTTCAACAGCCGCATTATGCCGCCAACTTCGTGCAGTCGGTGTTCGACAGCCTGACCGGATTTGAAGGACAGACTCTGGTGGTCGGCGGCGACGGGCGGTATCTCAACCGCGAAGTCATCCAGATCGTGCTCAAGATGGCGGCGGCAAATGGCTTTGGCCGGGTTCTGGTCGGCCAAGGCGGCATATTGTCGACCCCTGCTGCATCGCACCTGATCCGATCCTCAGGCGCGTTCGGTGGTTTGGTTCTGTCAGCCAGCCATAATCCCGGAGGCCCGGACGAGGATTTCGGCATCAAATATAATGTGAGCAATGGCGGCCCCGCACCGGAGAAAGTGACGGACGCCGTTCACGCCCGCACGCTCACGATCGACAGCTATCGGATAGTCGATGCAGACGACATCGATATCGACACCATCGGCAAGGCCCAGCTTGGCGGAATGACGGTCGAAGTGGTAGACCCGGTTGCCGCTTATGCCGATCTGATGGAGCAATTGTTCGACTTTTCAGCCATTCGGGAGATGATCGCCGAAGGCTTCACCCTCTCCTTTGACGCGATGAGCGCAGTCACCGGTCCTTATGCCACAGAGATTTTCGAGCGGCGTTTGGGCGCGCCATCGGGAACCGTGCGCAACGGCACCCCCCTGCCCGACTTTGGCCATCACCATCCCGATCCCAACCTCGTCCATGCGAAGGAACTGTACGACCGGATGATGGGCGAAGCTACGCCCGATTTCGGCGCGGCGTCGGATGGCGATGGGGATCGAAACCTGATCATCGGCCGTAACTGCTATGTGACGCCATCGGACTCGCTCGCGGTACTGGCGGCCAACGCGCATCTCGCACCGGGCTATGCAAAGGGCCTCAAGGGCATTGCACGGTCGATGCCCACCAGCGGCGCTGCCGACGGGGTGGCCGAAAAGCTGGGCATTCCGCTTTACGAGACGCCGACCGGATGGAAATTCTTCGGCAATCTGCTGGACGCGGGCATGGCGACGATCTGCGGCGAGGAAAGCGCGGGAACCGGGTCCGACCATGTGCGGGAAAAGGACGGCATCTGGGCCGTGCTGCTGTGGCTCAACATCCTGGCGGCCCGCAGGCAAAGCGTGACTGAGATCATGCAGGCGCATTGGGCCACCTACGGCCGCAACTATTATTCGCGCCATGACTATGAAGCCATCGCCAAGGACCGCGCCGACGCGCTGATGGCTGCGTTACGGGACAAGCTGCCCACCCTGCCCGGCACATCCAACAGCGGCGGCACGGTGAAGAGCGCGGATGATTTCGCCTATACTGATCCTGCCGACCAGTCCGTCAGTCGCAATCAGGGTATCCGCATCCTGTTCGAGGATGGATCGCGCATTGTTTTTCGTCTCTCCGGCACCGGCACCGAAGGCGCTACCTTGCGCGTCTATATTGAACGCTATGTAGATCGTGACGGCAACCTTGGCATGGAAACCGCCGATGCCCTCGCGCCGCTGGTCCGGGCCGCGCAAGAAATCGCGGATATCGCAGGATTTACCAGCATGGACCGGCCGAGCGTGATCACCTGACAGACATAAAAAGTTATCCGAGGGACATGGGACGGCAAGAGCGAAAGGCTAGGGACGCGCCATGTTTCGCTCCCGCACTATTGCTCGTTCTTTCCGCGCATTTTTAGGCGTTTGCACCCTTCTGACCGGCGCTGCTGCGCATGCGGCGACGGCCGAAGATGAGCAGGTGTGGCTCAATCTGACTGCCATGGGGCCGGTAAGCGGAGACTTCATCTATTTCGCCGAGATCCAGCCCCGGTTCGGCAGTGGCGCCTCACAGGCCGACCAGACTCTCCTGCGCGGTGCGGTTGGATGGAAGCTGTCGCCAGAGCTGTCCGTCTATCAGGGCTATGCGCATATCGTCCTGCCGTCGCAAGGCGGGCGCGATGTCAGTGAAGAGCGCAGTTTTCAGCAGATCAGCTGGACGATCGCCAAGCCATGGGACGGCGAACTATCGTCCCGCACGCGGCTGGAACAACGCTGGCGTTCGGATGGCAGCGGCATGGGGTGGCGGCTGCGGGAGATGCTCCGCTATGAAAAGCCGCTGAAACCTGACAGTCAGGCCGTCAATGCGCTGGTCTATGCGGAAGGATTTGCCGCTCTCAACAGCACGGATTGGGGACAAAGGGCAGGTTTCGACCAACTGCGCAGCTTCGTCGGCGCGGAGGTCAAGCTGATGGGCAAGTCTACGGCCGAGATCGGCTATCTCAACCAGCTGATCAACCAGCGAGGCGGGAACCAGCGCATGAACCATGTCGCATCGGTCACGCTCTTCTTCCGCCGCTGAGCACAGGCTGGCCTTCGGACGCGGAACAGGCTATCGGCCCGGCCATCATTTTGACGTGAAGGCAGTTCCATGGGTTTTCGTTGCGGTATCGTCGGGCTTCCCAATGTGGGCAAGTCCACCCTGTTCAATGCGCTGACTGAAACGCAGGCGGCGCAGGCGGCGAATTATCCCTTCTGCACGATCGAGCCCAATGAAGGCCGCGTCGCCGTGCCCGACGATCGGCTTCAGACCATCGCCAAGATTGGCGGCAGCGCCAAGATCATCGAGACGCAGCTGTCCTTCGTCGATATTGCAGGCCTGGTGCGCGGCGCTTCCAAGGGCGAAGGGCTGGGCAACCAGTTCCTCGCCAACATCCGTGAGACGGACGCCATCGTCCACGTGCTGCGCTGCTTCGAAGATGGCGACATCACCCATGTCGAGGGCAAGGTCGACCCCATCGCCGACGCGGAGACCGTCGAGACTGAATTGATGCTAGCGGACTTGGAATCGCTTGAAAAGCGCGTACCAAACTTCGCCAAGAAGGCGGCGCAGGGCGACAAGGAAGCCAAGGTGGCCGCATCCGTGCTGGGCAAGGCGCTGGACCTGCTGCGTGACGGCAAGCCCGCGCGGCTGACGCAGCCCGGCGATGACGAGGAGGCCCGCATCTTCCAGCAGGCCCAGTTGCTGACCGCCAAGCCGGTTCTCTATGTCTGCAATGTCGAGGAAGAGGCGGCGGCAGAGGGTAATGCTCACTCCGCTCGCGTGTTCGAAAAGGCGGCGGCCGAGGGTGCCAAGGCGGTGATCGTCTCTGCCGCGATCGAAGCGGAACTCATCACCATGCCGGTCGAAGAGCGCGGCGAATATCTGGAAGCTCTGGGCCTGACCGAAGCAGGCCTCGCCCGCATCATCCGGGCGGGCTATGAATTACTCGGCCTCATCACATTCTTCACCGTTGGTCCGAAGGAAGCTCGTGCCTGGACCGTGGCCAAGGGATCCAAGGCGCCCCAAGCGGCCGGCGCGATCCATACGGATTTTGAAAAGGGCTTCATCCGCGCCGAGACCATGGCCTATGCCGACTATGTCCAGTTCAGTGGCGAAGCGGGTGCCAAGGAAGCGGGCAAGTGGCGGTCCGAAGGCAAGGATTATGTGACGCAGGACGGCGACATCATGCTGTTCCGCTTCAACGTCTAACGCCGTGACGCTGCGGCCCGGCCAGATCCCGGCCCAGCGTAAGGCCGCCTTTCCACCCAGCGTAGATGAACGCACGACGCTGCTGATCCTTGGCAGCCTTCCGGGTGATGCCTCCATCAGGCAGGGTGAATATTATGCGCATCGCGGCAACGCCTTCTGGTCGTTGATGGGGGATGTGCTGGGCGAGGATTTGCGCGCCCTTCCCTACGCTATACGGCTGAAGCGATTGCGCGCGCGCGGTGTCGGCCTGTGGGACGTGATCGAGAGCGCGGATCGCGAAGGCAGCCTCGACAGCGCTATCCGTGGCGCGGAGCTGCGCGATTTAGGCTCCTTTATCGCGCGCCTGCCTGCACTGCGGGCGATTGCCTTCAACGGCAAGACGGCGTCGCTGCATGGCCGCCGCCAAATAGGCGCTGACACGGGACTGTCCTTGATCGACCTGCCATCCAGCAGTGGCGCGAACGCCATGCTGTCCCGCGACAAGAAGGCAGAGGTGTGGCGGACGCTGCGCCAATGGATCGCGCCATCCCCACATTGACGTAAACGTAAGTCCCGCCTAGATCGTCCGCAACATGAGGGGTGCTGGATCATGAGCGGGATTGTCTATTTCGAGGATGTGGAAGTCGGCAGCAAGCTGGAGTTCGGTTCAGTCACTGTCAGTCGGGACGAGATCATCGCCTTCGCCGCTGAATTCGATGCCCAGCCTTTCCACCTTTCGGACGAGGCTGCGGCAGAAACGCATTTCGGTAGCCTGTCGGCCAGCGGATGGCACACCACCGCGCTGTTCATGAAGATGTTCGTCGCGAAGATGCAGGCTTGCGGACATCAGGATGCGAGCCTGGGCGCCATGGGTATCGATGAACTGCGGTGGCTGCGCCCCGTCAGACCGGGCGACACGCTGCGGGGCACGTCAGAGGTCGTGGAAAAGAAGGCATCCCGCAGCAGGCCGGAGATGGGCATCATTAAGAGCAAGGTGACGATCTTCAACCAGCATGACGAGCCGGTCATGACGCTGATGCCGATCACGATGTTTCGCACGCGTCCGAACTGAACGGATCAGCAGCCTATCTGTCGCGCTTTGGCGGCAGCGGCTGGTTCGCGAGAGCATCCGCAGCCATCAGGCGGATCTGGCTGGCTGACGAGTTCGACAGTTGAATGAGGTGCAGGCCCGGCGAAAGATCGAACCAGACGATCTTCGCAATGCCCGAACATGTCGCGCCATGGCCATGTGCAGCAGACGCGACAAGGCTGCGGCCGGTGACGATATCGACCCAAGCAGGACCGGAGAGGCCTACCCCGACCCTTGCAGGCGCCTTCAGCGCTAGACTGAACAACCCGCCATAGCTTTTAGGCTGCTGACGCTTGGGTTTCACAACATATTGGACCTGCGCTGAAGGACGCAAGGTTGCGACGATTGGCTTACCGAGGATCAACCGGGGGGCGGAAGCCGCTTCGCCCGCCGCTGCCTCCGTGCCGCTCTGGTTCCAGCTCGTCCATGGTTCAAGGGGAAGCGGCGCATTGCGGCATGGGTCACCGCCATGCGTTGCGGCAAGAGCGGGCGCGGACAGGCTCAAGGCAGCCAAGCAGGCGATCATGCGCATGGTCATTTCCTCCCGAACAGCTTCTCGATGTCGCCATGGCCCAGCTTCACCCAAGTCGGACGGCCGTGGTTGCACTGGCCGCTGCGTGGCGTGATTTCCATCTCCCGCAGCAGCGCGTTCATTTCCGTGACGCTCAGCATACGACCGGCGCGTACCGATCCGTGGCAAGCCATCGTCGCCGCCACCAGATCGAGCCGTTCCTTCAAGGATAGAGCATCGTCATAGGCAGCCAGATCATCGGCGAGGTCGGTGACGAGCCCCTGCACATCGCCCTGCCCCAGCATTGCGGGGACCGCGCGCACGAGCATGGCGGAGGGACCGAACCGCTCCAGTTCCAGGCCGAAGTCGCGCAACTCATCGATACGCGTTTCGAGGCGGTCGGAGGCGGGCTCGTCCAGTTCGACCACCTCGGGCAGCAGCAGTGCCTGTGCGGCGACGCCCTGCCCCTCCATCGCGCGGCGCATGCGTTCCAGCGTCAGGCGCTCATGCGCGGCGTGCTGATCAACGATCACAAGCCCGTCCTCAGCTTCCGCGACGATATAGGTGCGGGCCACCTGTCCGCGCGCCACGCCAAGCGGGAAGCTGGTTCCTTCCGGCGCAGGGGCAGCAGCTGGTTCCGCGCGCGCTTGCGGCGGGGGGGCGAAGAAGGAAGGGCGGCGATCGGCGAATGCGACGGCGGGGGGCGTGTAGGATGCTGACGCAGCTTCGAAGATGGGGAGCCCATTGATGGGGGTGGGCGACACAGGCTCTGCCCGCCAGGCGGAAAGGCTCGCTGGGTCGGCCTGCTGCACGGAGCGGAATCCTTCTGCATCGAGTGCGCGCCGTACGCCCGAAACGATCATGCCCCGGATCATCGCCGGGTCGCGGAAGCGGACCTCGGTTTTTGCCGGATGGACATTGACGTCCACCTCCAGCGGCGGAACGTCGAGGAACAGGGCCACCACGGGATGCCTGTCACGCGCCAACATGTCGGCATAGGCACCGCGCACCGCTCCTATCAACAGGCGATCCCGAACCGGGCGGCCGTTCACGAAGAGGAACTGATGGTCACCCACGCCCCGATTATAGGTTGGCAGCGAGGCAACGCCTGACAAGCGGACGCCTTCGCGTTCAAGCGAGACTATCACATGATTCTCGGCAAGCGCACGGTCGGTGAGCGCGGCCACCCGATCCTCCCGCGCTTCTACTGCCTGCACGGCGACGGCTCGGCGGCCGTCATGCTCCATGGTGAAGGCAACAGACGGATGGGCCATCGCCAAGCGGCGGACGATGTCGAGGCAGGCGGCATATTCCGCCTTGGCCGAGCGCAGGAATTTGCGGCGGGCGGGCACCCGCGCGAAAAGCTGCTCGACGGTCACGCGGGTGCCCGGCGGCAGGGCAGCGGGTCCCTCCGACAGTAGCGCGCCATTATCGACAGTGCGGTTCCAGCCATCCTGCCCCTTGGGACGACTGTCGATGGAAAGCCGGGCAACACTGGCGATGGATGGCAGTGCTTCCCCACGAAAGCCTAAGGTCGATACATTTTCGATCGCATCGTCGGGCAATTTCGACGTCGCATGCCGCTCCAGCGCCAGCGCGATCTCGTCCGGCGCCATGCCGCAGCCATCGTCGCTGACCTCGATACGGTCGAGCCCACCGCCGCCTAACCGTATGAAAATGCGGCTTGCCCCGGCATCCAGCGCATTTTCAACGATTTCCTTGAGCGCGCTGGCGGGTCTTTCGACCACTTCACCGGCAGCGATACGGTTGACCAGATGTTCGGGCAGGCGGCGTATTGACATTGATTAGTGACTAGCCCAAGCGAGCGCTTTCCGCGAGCCGTTGCCCCCGAAAATTTTGCCTCATCACACGGAATGATGACAGGGGCGGCGGAACGTGGCAGGGACCTCCGAACGCCCCGGTTCGCGTCGCCGGGACGGGCGGGCTGAACAGGAACAAGCATGTCGATCTTTTCGCGACTTTTCAAACTCTCCTCCCAGGATATGGCTATCGATCTCGGCACGGCGAACACCGTCGTCTATGTGCGGGGCCGCGGGATTGTACTGAATGAGCCATCGGTCGTGGCGGTGGAGACACTGAACGGCGTGAAACGGGTCAAGGCCGTGGGCGACGATGCCAAATTGATGATGGGCAAGACGCCTGATTCGATCGAGGCGATCCGACCGCTGCGTGATGGTGTGATCGCCGACATCGATGTCGCCGAACAGATGATCAAGCACTTCATCACGAAGGTGCATGGCGGCAAGTCGCGCCCCTGGCGCTTCCCTGAGATCGTGATCTGCGTGCCGTCAGGCTCCACAAGCGTCGAACGCCGCGCGATTCGCGATGCGGCGAGCAATGCGGGCGCGAGCCAGGTCTTCCTGATCGAGGAACCGATGGCCGCCGCGATCGGCGCTGACATGCCGGTGACCGAGCCGATCGGTTCGATGGTCGTGGACATTGGCGGCGGCACCACCGAAGTAGCGGTGCTTTCTCTTCGCGGTCTTGCCTACACCACTTCCGTACGCGTCGGCGGTGACAAGATGGACGAAGCGATCGTTTCGTTCGTCCGCCGCCACCACAATCTTCTGATCGGTGAGGCCACCGCCGAGCGCATCAAGAAGCAGTTCGGCGTGGCTCAGCCCCCCGAAGACGGCGTGGGCGAAACCATCCACATCAAGGGTCGCGACCTGGTGAACGGGGTTCCCAAGGAAATCTCGATCAACCAGGGGCAGATCGCCGACGCGCTGGCGGAACCGATCAGCACCATCGTTGAGGGTGTCCGGATCGCTCTGGAAAATACTGCGCCGGAACTGGCGGCGGACATTGTCGATCAGGGGATCGTTCTGACTGGCGGCGGCGCGCTGCTGAAGGGCCTGGACGATGAATTGCGCGACGAGACTGGCCTGCCCGTCACGATCGCCGAAGATCCGCTGACCTGTGTTGCCATCGGCACCGGCCGCGCGATGGAGGACCCGATCTTCCGAGGCGTGCTGCAGACCGCTTAAGGTCAGGGGGACCACTGCATGGCGCGGCCATCCAGCCGACGTCCCGGCCATAACCGCAAGGCGCAGTACAGCCTGTTTGCCAGCTATGTTGTGGCGGTGACGGGTGCGGCTGCTGGCTTGCTGCTGATCGCCGTGGCAATTTTCGATCCCACAGGATTCGCGGCGATCCGTATGGTTACGGCGGAAATCTCCCGCCCCGCGTCGCTCGGCCTGCGCAACATGGTGAGCGGGGCAAGTTCGCTCGACGATGTGCTGACCGCCTATTGGCGCGCCGGATCACAGAATATCGCCCTGCGCCATCAGGTGGATGCGGATCGCAACCGCATCATCGAGGCGAAGGCGATCGCGCAGGAAAATCTGCGCCTCAAGAGGCTGTTGAAGCTGGTCGATGAAGATCAGAGCGATCTGCTCACGGCGCGGCTGATATCCTCCTCTTCCTCCAGCGCCCGCCGTTTCGCCCGCCTGAACGCCGGCCGGTGGCAAGGCGTCCGCCCCGGCATGCCCGTGCGCGCATCCGAGGGCCTGGTGGGCCGCATCCACAGCGTGACGCCCAACACGGCTGATGTGTTGCTGCTGACCGACAGCAGCAACATCGTGCCGGTTCGCCGCGCTACGGACAGCGTGGCAGCCATCTCAACCGGGCTGGGAGATGGAACCGTCGAAATCCGTTCGCTGGCGGCCGGCCGAAATCCGTTCAGCCCGGGCGACATCCTCGTCACATCAGGTGTCGGAGGCATATATCAACCCAATATTCCGGTTGCGGTTGTCGTGCGCATAGCGGGCGAGATCGCCTACGGTGTGCCGCTCGCCAATCCGGCGAAGGTAGATGCGGTGGTGGTCGAACGCTCTTTTGAAGAGGTCGTGACGCGCGGTAGCCCCACTATGCCTGAAGCGGCACCAGCAGAAGCGGCGGCGAACGCCAGCGCGCTATGATCGACCCACACCTCCAGCATGTTCCCAAGCTGGGCCGCACCCCGTCCAATTTTCGGCTGACAGGGACGCCGGTCATCACGGTCATGCTCGGATCGTCCATCACGGTCCTGCCGGTTATCGCACAAGCGCCGGTCATGCCGCCCTTCGGCCTGCTGCTGCTGCTATCATGGCGGTTGCTGCGGCCGGAATTGTGGCGCGTCTGGATCGGCGTTCCACTCGGCCTGTTCGACGACATCATGAGCGGGCAGCCGATCGGATCGGCGATGTTCCTGTGGACCATGATGTTGATCGGCATCGACGCGGTTGAACATCGCATGGTGTGGCGCAGCTATCGGCAGGACTGGCTAATCGCGGCGGCAGCCATTATCTTCTGCATCGCCGGTGGCCTGTTCTTTGCTCGGATTACCGGCGGAGGAAACATCAAGCTGGAATTGGTCGCGCCACAAATGCTCTGGACGATCCTGCTCTTCCCTTTCGTGGTGCGGCAATGCGCCCGGATCGATCGCTGGCGCGTGATGGCATGAAGCTGCCCAAGCTCAAGCGTAAGACCGTTAACGAAGCATCCTTGTCCTTCACCTTCACCCGACGGGCAATGGTGGTAGGCGGGCTGCAGGCAGGAATGGGCGCCATGCTGATCGGCCGCATGGGCTGGATCAGCGTCGCGGAAAACGAGAAATATAATCTCCTCTCTGAAAGTAATCGGGTTAACCTGACTCTGATTCCGCCGCGTCGTGGCTGGATATTGGACCGGAACGGCCGTGCGCTGGCCAATAACCGGACGGACTTTCGCGTCGATCTGATCCCCGAACGCGTGACCGATCCGGAAGGCACGATCCGCAGCCTGACGCAGCTTCTCTCGCTACCACCTGATGAGGTGGAGCGCATCCGGACGGAACTGGAAAAGTCACCCGGCTTCCGCCCCGTGCAGGTGGCCGAGAAACTCACCTATGATCAGTTCGCGGCGGTCAGCGTTCGTCTGCCCGACCTGCCGGGTGTCGCGCCCAGCCAAGGCTTTTCGCGCTACTATCCCGCTGGTGCGACCGTGGGTCATCTGCTGGGCTATGTAGGTGCGGCATCAGCCAAGGATTTTGAGGAACGCAGGGACCCGCTGCTGATCACGCCGGGCTTCAAGGTGGGTAAGGACGGGCTCGAAAAATCGTTCGACAGGGAACTGACGGGGAAGCCCGGCGCGAAGCGGGTCGAGGTCACAGCGCGGGGCAAGATCGTGCGGGAACTGACCACCCGGCCCGACGCACCCGGTCAATCCATCAAATTGACGATCGATGCAGGGTTGCAGGAATATGCCGGACGGCGGCTGGCCACGCAGAGTGGATCAGTCGTCGTCATCGATTGCCAGAATGGTGACGTGCTGGCCATGGCTTCCATGCCCAGTTTCGATCCCAACAGCTTTTCCGACGGGATCAGCCATCTGGAATGGCAGATGCTGTCCAGCGACGATCATATCCCTCTTCGCAACAAGACGTTGCAAGGCCTGTATCCGCCCGGATCAACGGTGAAGCCGATGGTCGCGCTCGCCCTTCTGGAGGCGGGCATCTCTCCTGCCGACCGCGTGAACTGCCCCGGAGCGATCAGAGTGGGGAACACATTGTTCCACTGCCACAAGAAGCGCGGGCATGGGGCGCTCGACATGCGGGGCGCCATTGCGCAAAGCTGCGACATATATTTCTACCAGATGGCCCAGCGGATCGGGATGGACCGCATTGCCAGCATGGCGCATCGTGTCGGCATGGGTCAGAAATTTTCCCTGCCCTTCCCCAGCCAAAGCTATGGCACAGTGCCCGACCCGGCATGGAAGCTCAAGAAATATGGGCAGAAGTGGCAGGTGTATGACACCGTGAATGCCACGATCGGCCAGGGCTATATGCTCATCAATCCGCTCCAGATGGCGGTCATGGCGGCACGTCTGGCTACCGGCCGTCAGTTGATGCCCAATTTCATCCATGGCGCTCATAGGCCGGAACCGGCCCCTGTCGGCGTTGCGGAGCAACATCTTGTCACTATCCGTGATGCCATGAGCGCCGTCGTCAATGGTGGCGGCACCGGCGGCGCGGCGCGGATGAGCATTCCCGGCGTCCTCATGGCAGGAAAGACCGGTACAGCACAGGTCCGGCGCATCACCATGTCAGAGCGCGCAGGCGGCGTGCGCGGCAACGCCTCCCTACCCTTCAAGCTACGCGATCACGCCCTGTTCCAGGGCTTCGCGCCGTTCGACAATCCCCGCTACGCAATCGCCTGCATCATCGAACATGGCGGCCACACGATCCGGGCAGAGGATGCGCCGATGATTGCCAGCGACACAATGTCCTTCCTTTTCGACCAGGCGAAGGCGATAGAAAAGCTGGAGACGCTGGAAAAAGGCTGGGGCGGTCCACCCGCCGAGCGAATGGCCCGCCAGATGGCCGCGTTCCGCCTCGCCAAGGCGATCGAAAAGGGCGAGGCGCCGCCAGAGGCCGCCAATGCCGCCCAGGCAACGAATTCCTTCAACGCGGCCGCCCCGGCGTCGCCGTCGCCCGCGGCGGAAGATGATGCGCCGCCGCCGCCCGGCTCCGACACGGTGGCCGACTGATGGGCATCGTTCCTCAGCCGCTGACGGAATTCCCCTGGCGCGTACTCGCGATCCTGATCGCCATCGCGGGGTTCGGCACGCTCGTGCTCTACAGCGCGGCGAGCGGCAGCATCACGCCGTGGGCGATCAACCAGGGCGTGCGGTTCATTATCTTTTCGGTGATGGCCTTCACCATAAGCCGGGTGCCGCTGGAGCTTTTCGCGCGCTTCGCCTTTCCGGCCTACGGCGCCATTCTGATCTCGCTGGTGCTTGTCGAACTGATCGGCGGCGTTGCGGGCGGCAGTCAGCGGTGGATCAACCTTGGCTTCATGCAATTGCAGCCATCGGAATTCATGAAGCCGATGATCGTGCTGGCAGTCGCGCGTTTTTATGCTTTGCTTCCGGTAGGCGAAATCCGCCGTTGGACAGCGATATGGCCCGCACTCGTCCTCATCGGTGTGCCATGGGCGTTGGTTCTGGTACAACCAGACCTAGGGACAGCGACGATGATCGCGGCGGGCGGCGTGACGGTCATGTTCCTGGCCGGATTGCCGCTGCGCCTGTTCGTGGGATCAGGCCTGGTGATGGCGGCGATCATCCCGATCGCCTTTAGCTTCCTGCACGACTATCAGCAAAAGCGCGTGCTCATCTTCATGGATCCGGAAAGCGATCCGCTGGGTGCAGGCTACCATATCAGCCAGTCGAAGATCGCGATCGGGTCGGGCGGCATCTGGGGCAAAGGCTTCCTGAAGGGGACCCAGAGCCACCTGGATTATCTTCCCGAGGGGCATACCGACTTCGTCTTCGCCACCATGGCGGAGGAATGGGGTCTCGTAGGCGGTATATTCCTGATCGGCGCGTTCCTGCTGCTCTTCCGGTGGGGTATCGGCGTATCGCTGCGCGCGAACGACAAATATGCGCGGCTGGTCGCGGCGGGCCTGACCACGACGATCTTTTTCTATGTCGCGATCAACCTTATGATGGTGATGGGCCTCGCACCTGTCGTCGGCATTCCCCTGCCCTTCATGTCCTATGGCGGGTCGTCGATGTTGACCGTCATGCTGTGCATCGGGATCATCATGGCCATTGACCGCTCCAGCCGACGGGGCGGGAGACGGCCCGGAAATTGGGGCTAAAAGCAGCCGCGACGCAAAATTTTCCGCACTGCGGTGATTTACTGTTTGCAAAGCCGGAGGATAATGCTAACCGCCCGGCCACGCCAAGGCGAGGCTCCAAACGGAGCGATCCGAAAGCGAGTGTGGACGCATAGCTCAGTTGGTAGAGCAGCTGACTCTTAATCAGCGGGTCCTAGGTTCGAGCCCTAGTGCGTCCACCATCTTTTCTTGGAAAATGCAGCATTTCATCCCGCCATGGCGTTGCCGCGCCTTGTTCTAATGGACATGCGGTGAGGGCTTCCACGTCCCGAATGCCGCGACCGGATTTCGCTTCACAGAAGCGGGCTGCGGCTGCACGATGCCATTCCAAAAATGACGAAGTCACGCGATACGCATAGAATTTACGCGAAGCGCGCAAGACTCTCCCCTAAACCCCAACCCTTTCCAATAACTCCATCAACAGCGGCCGCAGCCGCCCAATTTCCTGCCGATGCGCGGCGCTGAGTGTGGTGAGTATCCCGTGCGCCTGCTCAGTCAGTTCGAGCAGCGCCTGTCGGCGATCCTGCTCCGATAAACGCCGCCGTACCAGGCCCAGCGCCTCCAGTCGGTCGATAAGTCCGGTCGCGCTATGGGGTTTGAGGATCAGCCGTTCCGCGACATGCCCTACCGTCGCCCTGCCCCGCGGCGCGGCGCGGATCGCGAGGAGAGCTTGATGCTGCTGGGGCGTCAGACCGCACTGCGCCGCCTCCCTTTCGCTGAACGCCTGAAACTGCCGCAGGGAGAAGCGGAAATCGGCAAGGGCCGCATAGTCATTGTCGGTCAACTGATCGGCCATGCAACATCATAGCGTGCCAAGGGGCATTGATAAATATCGCAGTGCGATATAGTTGCTCCCCGCATGACATCATCGACCTCCTCTCCATCGCAAAGCCTTCTCGCCGATCATAGCGCCAACCTACGCATGATTATGCTGGCCGCCGCCGCACTGATCGTGGGGACGGGCGGCGCGCTGGGCGCATGGCTGCTGCTTCGGGCGATTGCGGTGGCGACTAATCTCTTCTGGTTTGGCCGTCTCTCTGCCGCGCCTGCTGCGATCACGGACAACACGCTAGGGATCGGCGTCATCGCGGTTCCGGTCATAGGCAGCCTTATCGTGGGCGTGATGGCGCGTTACGGGTCGGAGAAGATTCGGGGGCACGGCATTCCAGAAGCGATCGAGGCGATCCTCTATGGCGAAAGCCGCTTGTCGCCCAAGGTCGCGGTGCTGAAGCCCCTCTCCTCTGCCATTTCCATCGGCAGCGGCGGCCCGTTCGGCGCCGAGGGGCCGATTATCATGACCGGCGGAGCGATCGGGTCTCTATTCGCTCAACTCTTTCATCTGAGCGCGGCCGAGCGCAAAACTCTTCTGGTCGCGGGCGCGGCGGCGGGTATGACAGCGATCTTCGGCACGCCAATGGCCGCTATCCTGCTCGCCGTCGAGGTTCTGCTGTTCGAGTGGAAGCCGCGCAGCTTCGTGCCAGTGGTTATTGCAGTGCTGATCTCACTGCTGTGGCGGCCAGTGCTGATCGAAAGCGGGCCGCTCTTTCCCGTGCATCATGCGGTGGAACTGACGCCAGTGCTGATCGGAATCGCACTGGGCATGGGGGCAATCGCAGGGGTGCAGGCGACGTTGCTGTCTGCGCTGCTCTATCGGATCGAGGATATGTTCGGGCGTCTACCCGTCCACTGGATGTGGTGGCCAGCGATCGGGGGGCTCGCCGTCGGTATCGGTGGACTGGTGGATGCGCACGTGCTGGGCGCGGGCTATGAGAGTATCAGGGGGCTGCTGGACGGGTCGTTGGCGGTGCGGGTGGCGCTGGCGCTGCTGGTAGTTAAGGCGGCGGTGTGGCTGATCGCGCTAGGATCCGGAACGTCGGGCGGCGTACTGGCGCCGCTCTTGATGTTAGGCGGAGCGTTGGGCTTTTTGCTGGGCCAATATCTGCCAGGCGGGAGCGCGCTATGGGCAATGGCCGGGATGGCCGGGACGATGAGCGGGGCGATGCGCGCGCCGCTGACGGCCGCCTTGTTCGCGGCGGAGCTAACTGGGGATTTCGCGATGCTGCCGCTGACCATTGCGGCGTCGGTGGGAGCCTATGCGGTGAGCGTACTGCTGATGCGGCGCTCGATACTGACCGAGAAGATCGCACGGCGCGGGCGGCATGTGCTTCAGGAATATACCGTTGATCCGTTCGATTTCCTTCAGGCAGGGCAAGTGATGACGCGAGAACCGCAGACGTTGGAGGGGACAACGTCCATTGGTGCGGTCATTTCCTTCTTTGCAGGGCAGGCCGTCCATCGCAGTTACCCGGTGGTGGACAAGGAAGGGCGGCTCATAGGCCTTGTTTCCCGTTCTGATGCGCTGCGCTGGCAGGTGGACGGCGCGCCCGTGCAAGCGACCCTCGCAGAAGTCTTGTCCGATGCATCGCAGCCCTATGGCACGCCGAGTGATCCGATCAGTCGCATCGCGGACATGATGGTCGATGCAGGCATCGGCCGCATCCCGATCGTTGAGCCCGCATCGAGCAGGGTCATCGGCATTGTGGCGCGGCAGGACCTGCTCAAGCTCCGCTCCGTCCATCGCGGTGCGGAGGTGGCCCGGACGAGGGGGTGACCGAGCCGTTCGGTCAGCGGGGGTACACGATCAAGCAATACGGTCATGGCGCCCCGCAAAGCCCGCTGATCCAACCATTAACCCAAGGAAGGAATTTGGGGCATGATCCGCGTCAGGAAGGCGCGATGCGCCATCGTGGCGATCCGAGCAGGACATCGTCAGAAACGATATTGCTCTCTGGACCACCCTGTTGGGCGCGCCACCCGAGCCGTCTTACTCTCCACCTCACCGCTGAGCTTCTCCTGACGATCAGGAAATGGCCAGAACGCCCTGATAGGCGGGATCTTCCAGAGCCTTGCCCGCTCCCATTGCCACGCACATTAGCGGCATTTCCGCGACCTTCACTGGCAAGCCGGTTTCCTCCATCAGCGCCTGGTCCAGTCGCCGCAGCAGCGCGCCGCCGCCCGTCAGGGTGATGCCTTCCTCGATGATGTCCGCCGCCAGTTCCGGCGCGGTCTTTTCCAGTGCTGTCCTGACCGCCATCTTGATCTGGCCGACGGGCTCCGCAAGCGCGTCCACGATTTCCGCCTCGCTGATCGTCATCTCGGCAGGGCGGCCATTTACCAGATCGCGGCCCTTGACCACTATCCGCCGTCCTTCGCCATCGGGTAGCGTCGCCGCGCCGAGTTCACACTTCACCCGTTCGGACGTTGCTTCGCCGATCAACAGGTTGTGGTTGCGCCGGATATGCGATGCGATCGCATCGTCCATCCGGTCGCCGCCGACCCGCGCCGAATTGCTGTAGGCGATACCACGCAGTGAAAGGACAGCGACTTCCGTTGTTCCGCCCCCGATGTCGACCACCATCGCGCCGCGCGGTTCCGTAACCGGCAATCCCGCGCCGATCGCCGCCGCCATCGGTTCCTCGATCAATTGGACGTGGGCGGCCCCGGCATTGGCGGCGGCGTCGCGTAGCGCGCGCCGTTCCACCATGGTCGACCCAGACGGAACGCACACGACAACCTCGTGCCGCCGACCAAAGCGGCTGCCGTTCAGCGCCTTGTCGATAAAATGCTTGATCATCTGTTCGGCGACATCGATGTCCGCGATGACGCCATCGCGCAGAGGCCGGATCGCCTGAATGTTGGCGGGCGTCTTCCCCATCATCAGCTTGGCTTCATTGCCCACGACCTTTACGCGACGGAACCCCTGCCGGGTCTCGATCGCAATGACCGACGGCTCATTGAGGACGATCCCCCGGTCGCGGACATGGATAACCGTGTTAACGGTGCCAAGGTCGATGGCCATGTCAAAAGCAGAGGACGAGAAAAACCGGGGCAATTTCATCGAAACGAGGCAATCTTTTGCGGGAGGGAAAAGCTGATCTCGCCCTGCCGATGCCTCTACGCGAGCAGAAGAGCGCTGCGACGACCCGTCTGGTAACCGGGTCCAACCGAAAGGCCGAGCCGTGGCACTAGCGCATTCGAAAACCCGCCCTCGCCCGGAACAACGCTCATTCTCTAGAGAAGCCCGCCCTCCCCGCTGCGGCCCAACGATTGTCCTTCCTGTAGAAACGCCACATGCCATAAGTCCGGAAGGCCAAATTCACCTGGCGATATCCCAGATTTTCAACAACGGCAGCGACGCCGATCATGAAAAGGTCGCGTGCACTAGGCGTGCGTCTGAGCTGCATTTCCTCAAGCGCCAGGGTCCCAAGACTGAGGGCGGTTCCGAACAGCACCGTCAAAGAGAAGAAGGCAAGCACGACGGTGCCCGATCCGATTCCCAAAAAGTAAAGAATGGGGATCAGAAGGTAGCCGAACAGTTCGCAAGGCGGTCCAAACACATCTTCAATCACGATCAGCGGCATACCGATCAGGCCAATGCGGCCGTAACGAGGGTTGAACAGCATGCGCCGATGCTCGACAATCGTCTCCAGCGCGCCCTGCTCCCACCGTGCGCGCTGGTTACGCAGTCCTCGCCAGCTTTCGGGCGCATCGGTCCAGCATACCACTTCAGGAACGAAGGCAATGCGATAGGATCGCTTCTGCTCCCGCATCCGGCGATGGATACGCGTGACGACTTCCAGATCCTCACCGACCGTGTCGTGCCGGTACCCACCTATTTCCACCAGCGGCGCCCGCCGGAATATGCCAAAGGCTCCGGAAATCAGCATCAGCATATCCAGCCGCGCATTGGCGATGCGGGCTGTCAGAAAGGCTCGAAGATATTCCAATATCTGATAGCGCGGCAACCAGCGCTGCGGCAGTCGAATCTGACGAACATGCCCACCTTCGACAATTGATCCGTTCGCGATGCGAATTGCTCCGCCTACTGCCATCAACGAACCGTCATCTGTCATGAAAGGCTCGGCAGCGCGCAGCAAGCCATCAGGCTCAATAATGGAATCGGCGTCGATGACGCAAACCAGCGGGGCAGCGGCAAAGCCCAATCCTGCGTTCACGGCGTCCGCCTTCCGCCCATTCTCCTTGTCGATCAGAATGAGGTTCGGATAGCGAGCGGAGCCAAAGATGCCCAAAATGCGAGTTTTCTGGAGTACCGCCAATTGTTCTCGTTCAATCGGGCGTAGATCGAACTCCTGAATCAGGACGGACAAGGTTGCGTCGTTGGACCCATCATTGACCAATATCACTTCATGGTCCGGATATTCCAGAGCCAGCAAGGCGCGCGCGCTGTCTGCGATCGACAACTCTTCATTGAAGCAGGGTGCGATCACAGACACGGGGAGGGCAAGGTCGGCATAGCGAGACCAAAGGTCATAGGATCGCTGAGCAGGTCTGACACGCGTGGCAAAGACTCGCGCAGCAAGCAGCAACTGGATGGTCGAAACGAGATTGCGGACGGTCACGACCAGAAAGCACAGGATACCTATCGCGACCATGGTGCCCAGCCCGACGCTTTCCAACGTCGAGGATATAGAACCCACCCCCATCAGGCAGTCCCCAGCACCTGTTGAGCCTGCTGCGCGCGATGGCGTACCTAGGGCGAAGGATCTTTGCGCAGTTCCGCGATAGCAGGCAGGCTGCTGTTCAGCCTCATCAACTGACACGCGCGGATAGCTCTGGCACGGACGGGAGGCACGGGGTCGTTCAAAAGCGGCAATATCCATTTGGCGCTGCCGGGGTGCCCCAATCGGGCGGCCGAATCCAATGCGGCCAGACGAACGGGCGCATGGGTATCGGCGGCGGCAGCTTCCAATAGTGGAAGCGCAGCGAAATCCTCCGTCCACCCAAGGGCGTCAATCACCAGTGCCCGCACCGCTGGCGGCAAATCGGCGGACTGAGCCAAGCTGAATAGTTCGGACGGATGGCGTGCAGCGATCAACCTGAACAAGGTTCGATGCAGCGGCGTGATTTGCGCGCTTCGCAGGTCCAGGTGGTCAATCAACTCATTCGGCGGAGGCAAGGCATCCAACCGAGCAAGCAACGACGCGGCCTCCAACCGGGTGTCGAGTTTCGGATCCTCCCGCAGCACAAGGTAGAGCATATTGATCGCCTGCCCTCCTCCTATGCTGCCGAGTAGTCGCAGGGCGTCGATCTGCCGCCTCGGCCGGGACCGCCTTGCCGCCAGCAACGCCTGCTTGAGCAACCCTTGCTCCTCCACCAGGGCAACGAGCCGCTCTCGGTCTTCACCCCTGAGTAGTTGAACAATCCGGCTGATCGCCGCCAGCCTTTCAGCTGGGCGGGCGAGCTGGAAAGCGGGTGACGCGGCGATATTCTGGCCAACCCCCATGATTTCCCTCGTCAGGGCGCGGGTCAATTCCGCCTTGGCGACGCTGGCGCGCTCCTTTCGATCACGACGCATCACCAGGAAGAGCAGCCAGGCGGCCATCGCCAGCGCCCCGTAGACGGATATGAATATGGCGATCCGGGCAACATGATCGGCGATGGGGAAGCCCGGCACGATCAGAACCTGACCTGAAAACCTAGCGTCCCACCTGTCCGCCTGTAGGTAGCGCGACGGCGGTCATAGTCGACCCCTGCCCGAAGTGAGACCTTGTCAGCGATCGGCACCGTCACGCCCGCGAACAGGGAATGAACCTGCCGGGTTATCCCTGCTTCCGTGTCGGGATAGGTGGCTGCCCCGGCATAGAGTGTTGCTCCGCCCGAGAAGGTGCGATCGAGCCGACCGGACACGCCCCACCGGTGGGTGCCATCTTCATCCCACAGGTTGATCATCCGGACGGTGGCAGCCAGTCTCAACTTTTGCGCCGCAAGCCGAACGCCGGGCTGAAAGACGGTGACCGACGCATCGCGATATTCCGCATGCCGCAAATCAGCCAGCACCGTAGCAAATGAGGCAATGTCCGCCTCCACTCCGGCTGTCACGCCCCATTTTTCCCGGAAATTCGCATTCGGCGTCACGGCTAAAGCGAGGAAGGTCCGAAGCGTGTTGCCAAACCGATGGTCGATGCGGGTTTCCAGGCGGGTGTCAGCAAATGATCGCCGGTCTTCTCTTTCCACGGTCAAGGCTGCCGACGTATTGGAGTCAATGGCGCCGAAAAGAGCGACATTCGTATCATACCAGGTTTGGCTGGGCCGATTGGCAAAGGACACGCGGGAAACGTTCTGCGTGGCCGCCAAGCCCCAGTACGTCGGCGCGGCACTGACAGCATCGCGAGCGTCCAATTGACGCCTGATGGCAACAGCGTCCGCGTTTGCTGGAGAGCGCTGCTTCATGGCGACAAGCTCCCGCTTTGCCGCTGCCCGGTCACCAGACCACAGATAAGCGCGCGCCAGCGCAGCACGAATGTCGAGATCTTCTGGTGCCAGCAATTCTGCCCGACGGAGCGCTGAGATCGCCTGCGGATAGCGTTTGTCAAACGCATAGGCACTGCCAAGCATGCGCAAGATTTCCGCGTCATTTGGATTGGCGGCATCCGCCTGCTCCAGCGCGCCAATTGCGGCGGCGAAGTCTTGCCGTGCCAAGGC
>CAMPIM010000037.1 GCA_946886365.1 uncultured Novosphingobium sp. | reverse complement strand
CCGACGCGCAGGCCTCCGGTAGCGAGTTTCAGGAGGGCGAAGCGGCCGGAGGCGTCCAGGTGATCCATCATCTGCGCCAGCGTGTCGGGGGCGGCGGCGCGGCTGACGTTGTGGAGGCGGTCGATTATGGCGGAGAGGGTGAGGGTGGCGTCGTCTATTTCGGCGGGCTGGTCTTCGCGCTTGGGCCAGAGGAGGGCTACGGTTTCGGCAAGGTCGCCGACATAGTCGCGGCTCATTTCGTAGAGGACCGGGTCGGTGCGGGCGCGGATCATTTCGCCGATGGCTGAGGCTTTGACGGCTTTGATGTCAAGATTGCCGGTTAGGGCGGCGAGCGCCCAGCCTCGGTCGGGGTCTGGAGCTTCGCGCATGTAGCGGGCGATGAGGTCCAGCTTGCCGTTGCGGGAGCGGGTATAGACGAGGCCGTCGAGGAGTTGGGAGAAGGCGCGCATTAGCCCTCATCCTCATCTTCGCGGCCGACCAGTTCGAGGGCGCGGGCGCGTATTTGGTGGGTCATGCACCAGTGGAGCAGCGCTTCTTCGCGACCGTGGGTGATCCAGGTTTCGGATGGAGCGACTTCGCGGATGGTGCTGGTCAATTCGTCCCAGTCGGCATGGTCGGATATGACGAGCGGCAGTTCGACATTTTTCTGACGCGCGCGCTGGCGGACGCGCATCCAGCCTGACGCCATGGCGGTGATGGGATCGGGCAGGCGGCGGCTCCAGCGGTCGTTGAGGGCGGAGGGGGGCGAGACGATGAGGTGGCCTCGCATCTCCTTTGCCGGGATGCCCGTCGCGGGGCGGAGTTCGCCAAGGTCGATGCCGAAATCCTGATAGAGCGCGCACATGCGCTCCATCGCGCCGTGGATGTAGATGGGGTCATGATGGCCGCGCGCGCGGACTTCGCAGATCAGGCGTTGGGCTTTGCCAAGTGCATAGGCGCCGACGAGGACGCAGCGGTCGGGATGGGCGTGGAGGGCGGCGAGCAGGCGATCGACTTCGCTGCCTGTGTCAGGGTGGCGGAAGACGGGGAGGCCGAAGGTCGCTTCGGTTACGAAGATGTCGCAGGGGACTGGTTCGAACGGTTTGCAGGTGGGGTCGGGGCGGCGTTTGTAATCCCCGGTGACGACCACCCTCTCCCCCGCATGTTCAAGCAGGATTTGCGCCGAGCCGAGTACGTGGCCTGCGGGAATGTAGGAGATGTCCACCCCGCCCATGCGGATCTGCTCGCCGTAGCCGACGGGCGTCCCGCTCGCCGTGCCGTAGCGCAGCGCCATGATGGCGAGGGTTTCTTGCGTCGCCCAGACATGGCCATGCCCGCCGCGCGCGTGATCAGCATGACCGTGGGTGACGAGCGCGCGTTCGGCTGGCTGTGATGGATCGATCCAGGCGTCAGCGGGGCGGACGTATATTCCGGTGGGGTGCGGTTCGATCCAATGGGGCATATCCATCCAAGAAGATGGGAAATGCCCCTATTGTTCCGCAAGAGGTCCGGTTAGGCGGCCTTCTTGAGTTCCAGCTCCAGCCGATCCCAGATTTCGACGAGCGCCTGAACCAGGTCCTGCATCATTTCCACCGTATGCGCGGGGCCGGGCGTGAAGCGCAGCCGCTCGGTGCCGCGCGGGACGGTGGGGTAGTTGATGGGCTGAACATAGGCGCCATATTCGGCGAGCAGGATGTCGCTGATCCGCTTGGCCTTGACTGGGTCGCCGACCATCAGCGGGACGATGTGGGTGACGGACGGCATGACCGGCAAGCCCGATTCCGCCATCAAGCGTTTGAGCGTAGCAGCGGCGACCTGCTGGCCTTCGCGCTCTTCGTTCGACTGCTTGAGGTGGCGGACGCTCGCGAGGACGCCCGCGACGAGGACGGGCGAAAGTGACGTGGTGAAGATGAAACCGGGCGCGTAGCTGCGGATCACATCGACGATCATCTGATCGGCCGTGATATAGCCGCCCATGACGCCGAAAGCCTTGCCCAGTGTACCTTCGATGATGGTGAGACGATGCGCGACGTCATCGCGTTCGGAAATGCCACCGCCATGCGCGCCGTACATGCCGACCGCATGCACTTCGTCCAGATAGGTGAGCGCGTTGAACTCGTCGGCCAGGTCGCAGATTTCGGCGATGGGGGCGACGTCGCCGTCCATCGAATAGACGCTTTCGAATGCAATCAGCTTGGGCGCGTCGGGATCTTCTGCGGCGAGCAGCTCGCGCAGGTGGTCGACGTCATTGTGGCGGAAGACGCGCTTTTCACAGCCGGAATTGCGGATGCCCGCGATCATCGACGCGTGGTTCAGCTCGTCGGAAAACACGATGCAACCGGGCAGCAGCTTGGCGAGGGTGGAGAGCGCCGCTTCGTTCGACACATAGCCGGACGTGAAGAGCAGAGCCGCTTCCTTGCCATGCAGATCGGCCAGTTCGGCCTCCAGATCGACATGATAATGGGTGTTGCCGCCGATGTTGCGGGTGCCGCCGGAGCCTGCGCCGACATCGTGCAGCGCCTCTTCCATCGCGGCGACGACCTTGGGGTGTTGCCCCATGGCGAGATAGTCGTTGGAGCACCAGACGGTGATGGGCTTCGGGCCATTATGGCCGTGGAAGCAGCGGGCGTTAGGGAAGGCACCCTTGTTCCGCAGAATATCGATGAACACGCGGTAGCGGCCTTCGCTGTGAAGCCGGTCGATCGCCTGCGCGAAGATATGCTTGTAGTTCACGTAACGCCCTAGTCCCTTAGTGGCCCGCATTCCCCTCTTGCGGGCGTTTACCTGCTGCCGCGCGTCATTACCAGCGATAACCGTTCGCAGCGTTAGGGAGAAATACCTATCACGATGATAGAGGAAATTGGGAGTGGACCAAAGGTCTCACCCCTCAAAGCGCTTCCATCTGGGTAAGGCCGAAGTCAGCCAGCGCCGGGGCGAGCGTCGCGACGCTATTGTCGAGGCGCGTGAACACGGCTTTTCCGGACGGGGGGGAGGCTGGCCAATCCTGTCCTTGTGTCAGGTAGGCGATGCGGCGCGCGATGCCCTCCCCGCCGTGGACGAAGGTGAGGGGCCTGGGCGCGGCGGCCGCGAGTTCCGCCTCCACCAGCGGGAAGTGCGTGCAGGCGAGGACGACCGTGTCCATAAGGTCGCCGCCGGGCTGATCGAGAAGACCAGCAAGAGCGTCGCGGGCGATAGCGGGGTTCAAAGGCTCGCCGCGCAGCTTTGCTTCGGCCAGCTGGACAAGGGCGGCGGAACCGTGACGCAGGACGGTGCAGTCTGCTCCGAACTCGGCCGTGAGGCGATCGACATAGGGCTGTCGCACGGTGGCATCGGTGCCTAGCACGCCGAATACGCGACTTTTGGAAAGAAGCGCGGCGGGCTTGATCGCAGGGACGGTGCCGACGACGGGGATGTCCAGCGCGGCGCGGACAGCGGACAGCGCGATGGTCGAGGCGGTGTTGCAGGCGATCACGGCGAGGCGCGGGCGGAAGCGTTCGACCAGGCGACCGAGCAGCGCGGGCACGCGGGCGGCAATCTCCGCCTCGCTCTTCGTTCCGTAGGGGAAGCCTGCGCTGTCGGCGGCATAGACGATAGGGGCGTTGGGCAACGCTGTACGTGCTGGCGCAAGGATGGAGAGCCCGCCGACGCCGGAATCGAAGAAGAGCAGGGGGGCTGATGGGGCGACCTTCATTATGGCGCACATTTCGCGGGTGAGGATGAGGCTGTCAATATTGGGGTTTCCTGATCCGCCCTGCGCCGAAGGCGTGGGGAGGGGGACCGGCCGAAGGCTGGTGGAGGGGAAAAAGGCGCGACCTTTGCATTTCCCCCTCCACCGCCCGCTTCGCGATCGGTCCCCCTCCCCATGCGTGGCATGGGGAGGATTTGTTTCGGTTGGAGCAGCTTCGCCATTGCCCCCCACGGCGGCAACGCTATGGTCGCGCCGCAATCATTTCGGCGAGATCATGAACCCTCCCTGGCTACTTCCCGCATTCGTCCTGCTGATATCCTATCTGCTGGGCTCCATACCCTTTGGCCTCCTACTGACGCGCATCACAGGTGCCGGGGATTTGCGGCAGATCGGGTCGGGAAATATCGGCGCGACCAACGTGCTGCGGACGGGGCGCAAGGGGTTGGCGGCGGCGACCTTGCTGCTTGACCTGCTGAAGGGTGCGGCGGCTGTACTGATCGGCGCGGCGTTGATCGACAATGGCGGGCCGATGGCGGGGGCGATGGCCTTTATCGGGCATTGCTATCCTGTGTGGCTGCGCTTTGCGGGTGGCAAGGGCGTAGCGACGATGATGGGCGTGGTGACCGCGCTGCACTGGCCTGCGGGAATAGTGTTTGCGCTTGTATGGCTGGGGGCGCTGTTCGGGACGAAATGGTCCTCAGTTGGCGGCATGGCGGCAGGGATCAGCGCCCCGGTCGCGTTGTGGTTCATGGGCCGGATCGACCTGATACCCGTCACGCTGGCAATGACGCTGATCCTGTTGTGGCGGCACCGGGCCAATATCGCGCGGCTTGCGAAGGGAACCGAACCCAAGATCGGGGCTGCCAGAGAGTGAGTGAGCAGGAGCGGTTCGATCGCCTCCGCCTGATCCGTTCGCCCCGCATCGGGCCGGTTACTTTCCGGCAGTTGATGGCGCGCTTCGGAAAGGCGGGAGATGCTTTGCGGGCGGTGCCGGAGCTTGCCGCAAGAGGCGGCGGGAAGGCGGCAGTGGCGGACGCAGGCGCTGTCGAGCAGGAGATTGCCCGCAGCCGGGCGCTTGGCGCGCGCTACCTGCTGATGGGGGATCAGGATTATCCCTTTCTGCTGGAACAGATGGATGGTTCGCCGCCTGCATTGATCGTGCGCGGCGATGTGGGACTGGCGGGGCGGCAATGCGTGGCCATGGTGGGGGCTCGCAACGCTTCTGCCGCCGCTTGCCGTTTCGCGCGGACCCTGGCGCAGGAATTGGGACAGCAGGGCGCGGTGGTGGTGTCGGGCCTTGCGAGGGGTATCGATACGGCGGCGCATCAAGGGTCGGTGGGAACCGGAACGATCGCGGTTATCGCCTGCGGCATCGATGTCGTGTTTCCGCCAGAAAATGGCGACTTGCAGGAGCAGGTGGCGAGTGAGGGGCTGCTGGTTACCGAGCATCCTCCCGGTACGCAGCCGCTCGCGCGTCACTTTCCGGCGCGTAATCGCATTATCGCTGGATTGGCCGCAGGCACGGTGGTCGTGGAAGCGGCGCCGAAATCGGGATCGCTCATCACGGCGCGCTTGGCTGTCGAGGCCGGGCGGGAGGTCATGGCGGTGCCGGGATCGCCAGCCGATCCACGGGCGCAAGGTTGCAATCACCTGATACGCGAAGGCGCGACGTTGGTGCAGAATGGCGCGGATGTGATCGAGGCCATTGGCGGCATCGACGCGCGCATGGTGCGGCAGGGGCGGCTCGACTTTAGCGGCGCGCCGGTCTCGTCCGATGTGGCGGGGCAGGAGCGGGAGGTCGTCCTGGGTCTGCTCGGCCATGCGTCGGTGCCTGTCGATGAGGTCATTCGTCTATCCAGCCTTTCCCCAGCCATCGTTCAGACCGTGCTGCTGGAGTTGGAACTGGCAGGGCGGCTGGAACGTCATGCGGGCGGCAAGGTAAGTCTGTCATGATGGCCTTGACGCGGGGTGCCGCCGCCTTCCAGACTCGCGCGTGTACGTGAGAGAACTCAAAAACCGGGGCATGAATGCAGCTTGTCATCGTTGAATCGCCGGCAAAGGCGAAGACCATCGAGAAATATCTGGGTGGGGATTTCCACGTCCTCGCCAGCTATGGCCATATCCGCGACTTGCCGCCCAAGGACGGATCGGTGGACCCCGACAATGGCTTTGCGATGTCGTGGGAAAATTATGGGGACAAGGGCAAGCAGCTCAAGGCCATCACCGATGAAGCCAAGAAGGCGACCCGATTGATTCTCGCGACTGACCCTGATCGCGAAGGGGAAGCTATCAGCTGGCATGTGCAGGAAGTGCTGCGCGCGAAGAAGGCGCTGCCCGCGACCGTGGACCGGGTGACCTTCAACGCGATTACTAAGGCCGCAGTGCTGGACGCGATGGCGAAGCCACGCGCGCTGGATGAGGATTTGATCGACGCCTATCGGGCGCGCCGGGCGCTCGACTATCTTGTGGGCTTTACCCTCTCGCCGGTGTTGTGGCGCAAGCTGCCGGGGGCCAAGTCGGCGGGGCGTGTGCAATCGGTCGCGCTGCGGCTGGTGGTTGAACGTGAGCGTGAGATTGAGAGCTTCGTCGCTCAGGAATATTGGTCGGTCGCGGCCGAGATGGAGCAGGGCGGCCAGGGCTTTACCGCGCGTCTGGTACGTTGGAAGGGCGAGAAGATCGACCGCCTGACGATCGGCAAGGAAGGCGACGCCATGGCCGCGAAGGCGGACGTGGAGGCCGGGCGCTTCACCGTCGAGAAGGTGGAGACGAAGCCGGTTTCGCGCAATCCTCCCGCGCCGTTCACGACTTCGACTTTGCAGCAGGAGGCCGCGCGCAAGCTTGGCTTCTCCGCCAGCCACACGATGCGGATCGCGCAGCAGCTTTATGAGGACGGCGCGATCACTTATATGCGTACCGACGGCGTGCAGATGGACGGCAGCGCCATTTCCGCCGCGCGCAAGGCGATCGCGGAGCGTTATGACGGCGGATATTTACCCGAGAAACCGCGCCAATATCAGACCAAGGCTAAGAATGCGCAGGAAGCGCACGAGGCCATTCGTCCCACGGAGTTCGGGCGGGACAAGGTTGGATCGGGCGATCATGCACGGCTGTATGATCTGATCTTCAAGCGCGCGCTGGCGAGCCAGATGGCTTCGGCGCGGCTGGAGCGGACGGTGATCGATTTGGTCGATGGCACTGGGCAGCACGCATTGCGGGCGACAGGTCAGGTGGTGATCTTTCCGGGCTTCCTCGCGCTTTATGAAGAAGGGCGCGACGATGCCGAGGATGACGACAGCAAGCTGCTGCCGCGTCTCGTGGCGGGCGATGCGCCTGCCAAGAAGAAGGTGACGGCCGAGCAGCATTTCACCCAGCCGCCGCCGCGCTATTCCGAAGCGTCGCTGGTCAAGAAGCTGGAGGAGTTGGGCATCGGGCGGCCTTCCACCTATGCCTCTACGTTGCAGGTGCTGAAAGATCGCGACTATGTGCGGGTGGAGAAGAACCGCTTCTTCGCCGAGGAAAGCGGGCGGCTGGTAACGGCGTTCCTGGAGCGCTTCTTCGAACGTTATGTCAGCTACGACTTCACGGCGGGGCTGGAAGATGAGCTGGATGAGATTTCTGGTGGCCGTGCCCAGTGGCAAGCGGTGCTGGAAGCCTTCTGGCGCGACTTCAAGCCTAAGACTGCCGAGGTCATGGAGCAGAAGCCGTCGGACATCACGGCCGAGCTGGACAAGTTCCTGGAGCCGATGCTGTTCCCGCCGAAGGCTGACGGCAGCAACCCGCGTGCTTGCCCCATGTGCGGAGACGGACAGTTGGCATTGCGTGGCGGCCGGTTCGGCGCGTTCATCGCCTGCTCCAACTATCCGGAGTGCAAATTTACGCGCAAGTTCGGGCAACCGGGCGGCAGTGATGGCGGTGATGACAAGGGGCCGGAGGTGCTGGGGCAGCATCCCGAAACCGGGCAGGACATCGTGCGCAAGTCCGGGCGCTTTGGTCCCTATATCGAAATGGGCGAGGGCAAGGAGGCCAAGCGCGGATCGATTCCCAAGGACCTGCCGGATGGCGAAATGACGCTGGATTGGGCGGTGAAGCTATTGAGCCTGCCGCGTGAGGTCGGGCTGCATCCAGAAACGGGCAAGCCGATTGTCGCGAATATCGGACGCTTTGGGCCTTATCTGCTGCATGACGGCAAATATGGTCGGCTGTCCTCCACCGCCGAGATTTTCGAGGTGGGGATGAATAGCGCCGTCGCCAAGCTAGCCGATGCGGCGAACAAGGGCGGGCGCGGTGGCGCGTCGCGCGAGCCTTTGAAGGTGCTGGGCAAGCATCCGCGTACCGAGGCCGAGATCAAGCTGATGGCGGGGCGTTATGGCCCTTATGTCACCGACGGCACGACCAATGCGACCTTGCCCAAGACGATCGAGCAGGATGCCTTGACGCTGGAGGAAGCGGCGCAGTTGATCGACGCGCGCGCGGCTGCAGCGCCTGCGAAGAAGGGGAAGAAGAAGGCGGCGCCCAAGAAGGCTGCGGCTAAAAAGCCAGCGGCGAAGAAGGCTCCGGCTAAGAAGAAGGCGGCGGCGGAGTAATCCGCCACCCGTTCGTTTCGAGCACAGTCGAGAAATGAGAAGCGCGCCCTATCCGCTTCTCGACTTCGCTCGAAGCGAACGGAGGTTGGAGAGGGGCCGACTTATTCCACCCAGTCGAGCCCGATGTCGCGGTAGATGAAGCGGTCGTCTTCCCAATCTTCCTTCACCTTGACGTGGAGGTAGAGGTGGACCTTGACGCCCAGCAGCTGGGCCAGTTCGGCCCGAGCCTTTGAGCCGATTTCCTTGAGGCGCTGACCGCCCTTGCCCAGCACGATGGCGCGCTGGCTGGAGCGGCCGACAAGGATCTGCTGATGGATTTCGACCGAGCCGTCTTCGCGTTCCTTATACTGCTCCGTATCGACTGCGGCCGCGTAAGGCAGCTCGGCGTGGAGCTGGTGATAAAGCTGCTCGCGGGTGATTTCAGCGGCCAGCATGCGGTCGGTTGCGTCGGAGACCTGATCTTCCGGAAAGTGCCAGGGGCCTTCGGGCATGGCATTGGCGAAGGCGGTCTTGAGTTCAGCGAGACCGTCGCCGGTCGCGGCGCTGATGAAGAATGTCTCTTCGAAGCCAATCCGTTCGTAAAGCTTCTGGGTGTGGACCAGCAGCTTCTCTTTGATAGCGATATCGACCTTGTTGAGGATCAGCCATTTGCGTTCGGGCCGGTGTGTCAGCGCTTCGATGATCGGCTCCATCTTTGAGCCGAGGCCCGCCTTCCCATCGACGATCAATGCGATCAGGTCAGCGCCTTGCGCGCCGCCCCATGCGGCCTGAACCATGGCGCGATCAAGGCGGCGCTTTGGAGCGAAGATGCCGGGTGTGTCGACCAGGACAATCTGCGTGTCGCCTTCGATAGCGACACCCATGACGCGGGTACGGGTCGTCTGCGCCTTGGGGCTGGTGATCGCGACCTTTTGGCCGACCAGGGCGTTGACCAGCGTGGATTTACCAGCGTTGGGGGCGCCGACTATGGCGATGACACCGCAGCGTTGGTGAGGTTCTGAAACTTCCAAACTATACTCCGTTCGCGCTGAGCTTGTCGAAGCGCCTTACTTATCTTTGTTCAAGTGCGCGAGGATCGAAATGAGATCCCAGTCCTCGCGGATGAGCGCGAGCTTTTTTGCGCGGCTCCAGCCCTTGATCTGGCGCTCTGCTTCAATCGCCTCGATACGCGTGCTGAAGTCTGGTGACCAGACCAGTTTAACGGGACGCCGAATTTGGGTGTAGCTTGCGATCTCTCCCGCTTCGTGTTGAGCTACGCGGGTTTGTAGATCATTCGTGTGGCCGACATAAAAACTGCGATCGGCGCAATGGAGCATGTAGGTGTAGAAAGCCATCTTCGCTCGGAAGGGAAGTGAAGCCCTTCGACAAGCTCAGGGCGAACGGGGGTAAGTAGCACGTTGGAAGACGAGGATTCAGCCGTTTAGCTTATCCAACAACGCCTTCGCCGCAGCCGTCTCCGCCTCTTGCTTGCTTCCCCCCGTTGCGCTTGCTTCACCCGCGCCCTTGATGCTCACCGTCACCGTGAAGCGCAGCGCATGGTGTGGCCCGGAGCGGTCAGTCATTGCATATTCCGGGGGTTTGCGGCGGTTGGCGGCGGCCCATTCCTGAAGGGTGGACTTGGGATGCTTGGGCGCGCTTTCCTGCGTGTCCACCCGGTCAGCCCAGAGACGACGCACTAGCCCACGGGCATCGTCAATGCCTGCTTCCAGGTAAAGCGCGCCAATCAGCGCCTCCATGACGTCACCCAGCACATTGTCGCTGTCGGCCGCGCCGTCGTCGCGGGCTTGTTTGCCGAGGATAAGATGCGTGGGGACGCCAGCCGCGCGCGCAACTTCGGCGCATGTCTCACCCGATACCAGCGCGTTGAAGCGGCGCGACAGCTTGCCTTCGGGTTCTCCCGCGAAACGCTCATAAACCCACTCGGAGACGATCAGGCCAAGCACCCGGTCACCGAGAAATTCCAGCCGCTCATAATTGACGGCATTCGCGCTGCCATGGGTAAGCGCCTGACGGAAAGGCGCCTCGTCCTTCGGCGCTCGTCCGATCAGCCCGGCGAGCCAGCCAGACGTGTCGGCCTTTGTCAAAAGCCTTCCCCGATCCGGTTCCAGCGCGCTGCGGTGAACCATGTCCAGGGGAGCAACCAATTGGCGCTGCCATCGGTGGAGAAGACGGAAATCATCGCCTTTCCAACCAGATTTTCCTCAGGCACCAGCCCGATGCCGCCGCCTTCGACCGCCGGGAAGCGGCTGTCTGCGCTGCGATCACGATTGTCGCCCATCATGAACAGATGGCCCTCGGGCACCAGCACCGTGTCGCGGTCGTCGGCCGCGCCGCCGGGGACGAGATCGAGGACGTTGTAGCTTTTGCCGCCGGGCAATGTCTCACGATATTGCGGATAACGGCACTGACGCCCGCCGCCCGCTGCATCTTCCTCAAACTTCGGGCGGTAACAAGGGGAAGGGCTGCCCTCCTTGGCTGCGGCATCGATCATGTTAGGTGAGACGGGGATGACGAGGTCGGCGACCCTCTGTTTCCGAATGGCCTGACCGTTCAGATAGACCGTGCCCCCGCGTACCGAAATCATGTCGCCGGGCAGGCCGATCACCCGCTTGATATAATCAATCTTCTGGGTAGGCGGCGCCTTGAAAACCACCACATCGCCGCGCTGGGGCGTGGATGCTAGGATGCGGCCGGGGATCAGCGGCAAGTTGAAAGGCAGCGAGTAGTGCGAATAGCCATAGGGCCATTTGGCAACGAGCAGATAGTCGCCGATCAACAGGCGGGGCTGCATCGATTCAGACGGTATATTGAACGGAGAGACGATGAAGCTGCGCAGGACAAAGACGAACACCGCCAGCTTAGCGAGAAACCAAAGGAAGTCCCGCGTTTCGGATTTTGCGCTCATGCTATATTGTCTAGTCCTTCGATCCGCCTTGAAAACAGGCCGTTGCGGCTTTTGCTGCGTTGTAAACCCGCCGTCAAGCATAGCGGGCGATGCATTGGCCGTCACGCTTGGGTAAGAGACGGGAGAATCGATAGTTGCGGCGTCGTCGCTAACCACGGAAAAAAGAGGATTTACCCTTCCATGTCCAGCCCTGCACTGGAGGCCATTGCGGCCATCCCGCAGCCCGAATTGAAGTCCATCTTCACGGCGGACCCAAACCGGCTGAGCAAGTTCACGCTGACCCAGGGACCTATCCGTTTCGACTGGTCCAAGACGCATCTGACCAGCGATCTGCTGGACGGCTTTCTGAAGCTGGCCGAGGAGAAGGACTTCGCCAAATGGCGTGACGCCTTTTTCGCGGGTGAGCCCATCAATAATAGCGAAGGTCGCGCCGCCGAACATCCCGCCGAACGGGGCGAAGGCAATGCGGAAAGCGTTTCGCGGGCAAAGATGCTGCATGCCCGTATGCGCGCGCTGATCGACGCGATCGAGGGGGAGGCGCTAGGCCCGATCCGTCACATCCTGCACATCGGTATCGGCGGGTCGGCGCTGGGACCTAACCTCATCATCGACGCACTGGGCGGCGACGGCGCACGCTATGACGTTGCGATCGTGTCCAATGTTGACGGGACCGCGCTGGAGCGGGCGATCTCGCGCTTCGATCCGGAAGCGACACTGATCGCCATTGCGTCCAAAACCTTCACCACGACCGAAACCATGTTGAACGCCGCAAGCGCGATCAACTGGCTTGTCGAGGCGGGGGTGGATGATCCCTATGGCAAGGTGATCGCCCTGACGGCCAACCCTGACAAGGCGATCGAATGGGGCGTTGACGAAACGCGTATTCTGCCCTTTTCCGAGACGGTAGGCGGGCGCTATTCACTCTGGTCGTCCATCGGCTTCCCGGCTGCGCTGGCGCTTGGCTGGGATGCGTTTGAAAGCCTGCTGGAAGGCGCGGCGGCCATGGATCGGCATTTCCGGCTGTCCGATCCTGCTCATAACGCTCCCCTGATCGCGGCTTTTGTGGACCAATATTATGCGCATGTCGTAGGGTGCCAGACGCGCGCGCTTTTCGCCTATGACGAGCGGCTGCGGCTGCTGCCATCCTATCTCCAGCAGCTGGAGATGGAGAGCAACGGCAAGAGCGTGACGCGCGATGGCCAGCCTGTCGATGGGCCGACAGCGCCGATTACATGGGGTGGCGTGGGCACGGACGCGCAGCATGCCGTGTTCCAGCTTCTGCATCAGGGGACTATCGTGGCGCCGGTCGAATTCGTCGCTTCGATCGAGCCTGGCCATGCTCTGGATCCGGCGCATCACCGGGCGCTGCTGGTCAACTGCTTCGCGCAAGGGGCGGCGTTGATGCGGGGCAAGGAAAATGCGGCCGATCCCGCCCGCGCCTATCCTGGTAACCGCCCGTCCACCACCATCCTGCTGGAGGATGTGACGCCCGATGCGCTGGGCGCGCTGATAGCCTTTTACGAGCATCGTACCTTTGCCAACGCCGTGCTGATGGGGATCAATCCCTTTGATCAATTCGGCGTGGAACTGGGTAAGGAAATCGCCAAGTCGATCGAGGCTGAAGGGGCGAAGGGCTTTGACCCCTCGACCATGGCACTGATCGAGCTGGCCTTGGGTGGTGCGTAGAAGCCCAAGATGATTGTAACTCCGCTGGATAGCCGCCATATCCGGCCTCCATCCAGCGGAGAGCAGCATGACCGACTACGATTTCGACCTTTTCGTCATTGGTGCGGGATCGGGAGGGGTTCGTGCGTCGCGCGTGGCGGCGGCGCATGGCGCAAAGGTCGCCGTCGCCGAGGAATATCGGGTTGGCGGCACCTGCGTTATCCGGGGCTGCGTGCCCAAGAAGCTCCTGATCTACGGCGCTCATTTCGCCGAGGATCTGAAGGATGCGCGGCGCTTTGGCTGGCATGTCCCCGACTGCGACTTCGAATGGAAAGTCCTGCGCGACAATGTGCTGGCCGATGTCGATCGGTTGGAAGGGCTCTACAGGAACACCTTAGAGAGCCATAAGGTCGAGTTGATCGCGGAACGCGCCACGATCACCGGGCCGCATTCGGTGAAGCTCTCAAGCGGCCGTGAAATCAGCGCCAGATACATCCTTGTCGCGACGGGGGCCTGGCCCGCTATCCCGGGGATGGAAGGAGCGGAGCATGGCATCACATCCAACGAAGCCTTTCATCTGGGGGACGCGCCCAAGCGGATGGTGATTGTCGGCGGCGGCTATATCGCCAATGAATTTGCGGGCATATTCCATCAGCTTGGCAGTCATGTGACCATCGTCAACCGATCATCGACGCTGCTGCGCGGCTATGATGAGCAGATCCGCGATCGGCTGCTCCAGATTTCCACGATGAAAGGCATCCAGTTCCGCTTCAATGCGGAAATGGATCGGATCGAGAAAAATGAGGATGGCACGCTTTGCATGCATTTCAGCAATGGCGACCCCATCCCCTGCGACACGGTGATGTTTGCGACGGGACGCCAGCCGCATGTCGAGGGGTTGGGCCTTGAAAATGCAGGCGTTGAGCTGGACGACAAGGGGGCGATCAAGGTCGATGAATATAGCCGCACGAGTTGCGAGAGCATCTATGCGGTCGGCGACGTCACGAACCGGCTGCAATTAACGCCGGTCGCCATCCGGGAAGGTCATGCTTTTGCCGACACAGTGTTTGGCGACAATCCCAGGACGGTGGATTATGAATGCGTCCCGTCCGCCGTATTCAGTCACCCGCCCCTGGCTGGCGTGGGACTGACCGAGGCGGAGGCGAAGAACAAGCTGGGCACGGTCAAGGTCTATACGTCAGACTTCCGCCCCATGAAGAACGTTCTTGCGGGCCGGGACGAACGCGCGCTGTACAAGATGGTGGTGGATGCGACCACGAACCGCGTGGTTGGATTGCACATGATCGGCCCGGATGCGCCAGAGATTCTACAGGCTGCGGCGGTGGCGGTGAAAGCGGGACTGACCAAGCAGCAGTTTGACGACACCGTGGCACTCCACCCCAGCATGGCCGAGGAACTGGTGCTGCTGAAATAGGTCAGCGGGCCGCCGCGAAGGTCACGACCAGTGCGTCGCGCCACGCGGCTTGCCGTGGATCGATCGGACGGATTTCGGTGACGCCGTGCAGGATGCGGCGGTCGTCGATCAACACCGTGTCCCCCGGCCGGGCGAGGGTGAACTCCCCCAGCGCAGTGCCGTCCGGCGCGCCGATGCGGGTCACGCCTTCGTCCACATTGCGCCGCTCGATCAGCATTACGAGGACCCAGTCCACCCCGTCGCGGTGAAGTCCCTCAGGCGTCGGGCGGCCGATATGGTCTTCGCGCGTTTCGATGCGGAACTGGTGCATTTCGACATGCCACTCCCGTGCGCTATCGGCTCCGAAGTTTGCCGCGCAAAAAGCAAAGATCGCCTGCGTGACAGGATTGTCGATCGTCTCCTGATGAACGGGGTCGAACCAGCGCTGCACGTCTCCGTTAAGGGGGTTATAGTCGCGGCTCTGAAAATGTGGCTGGTGGGGCTTGCGCGTAAAATGTCCCCGCTCAAAGCGAAATGCGGCATGCCGACGCCGACGATAACGTCCGCCGTCCGCCATGTAGAGGTCGGGGCCAAGGTCATTCCAGCTATCGGCGAATTGCGTCCAGCATCCTGCATCGGCTTTCAGCATCGCCAGCATTTGAGGTCCGGCGATGCGGGCAAAGCCATCGCGCATTAGGTCTGCCTGCAATTCGGCGCCGTGAAAAAGGCCGTGGTCCATAAGTCCGATCTTAAGCAGCCGGAGAAGCCCGCAAAGGGCCAGTTTCCGCAAGCTGGGTGCTGGCGTAGCGGATCAGCCGATCCAGTAAGGCACAATCTGGCGGTTGTCCGGATCGACCCGGATCGGCCGGTCGGCGGGCGGGAAGGCGCGCTGGTCGCAGCTTTGGCGCGGGCAGAGGCGGCAGGTTATGCCGATGGGGGTGGCTGCCCCCTCCATCTCCAACTGTAGCCCGTCGGCATAGACGAAGTTCGCCGCATGGGCGACTTCGCATCCCAAAACAACGGCGTAGCGACGCGGGGTGCGCGAATAGCTGCCCGAAGGCTTTACCAAACCCTTGGCCATGGACACATAACGCACGCTGTCCGGCGTTTCGCCGAGCTGGACATTGATGCGGTCGGGTATCGCGACGGCTTCATGTACGTTCCACAAGGGGCAGGCGCCACCGAAACGGGCGAATTGCAGGCGGGTGGCGCTGTGCCGCTTGGTGATGTTGCCCGCCATGTCGACGCGGCAGAAGAAGAAGGGGATGCCGCGCAGGCCGGGCCGTTGAAGCGTCGAAAGGCGGTGGCAGGCCTGTTCGAAACTGACGCCAAAGCGGCGGCTCAGCCGGTCGATATCGTGGCGCACCTCCCGCGCAGCCTGCCGAAATTGGGCGTAGGGCATCAGCAGCGCGCCCGCGGCATAATTGCCAAGACCAATGGCGAGCAGCCGGTCCGCGCCCTCCACCGGCAGGGCGGCGCGGTTCACCACGTCGGCGATTACGGCCTGTCCCTCCAGCATCATCAGCTGGTGCGACAACATGAACTTGCGGCTTTCGATGGGCAAAGCTGCGTTCACGAACAACCGCCGATCGGTCGCAGAATAGGAGCGAAGCGCGGAGTCTGGCGTGTCGGCGATCAGCGTTTCGATACCATGCCGCCGCGCGAGCGCTTCCACCAGCATGCCTTCGTCAAGCACCTGGCCCGCCGTGAAGCTGGACGCCATGTCTTCCGCCAGACAATCGAGCGCATGGACATAATTGCCCGCCTCATGAAACCAGTCGCGCGCCGCTTCCCAGGGAAGGCGGGCCTGCACTTCATGATCATTGGCGATCGCTTCCTCGATCATGTTGATGCGTTCATTGGCGCGCATATGGGCATTGTAGAGGTCGATGTAGCGCGCCGCGAATTCGGGAAATTGCAGGTGGAGCTTTTCCACCCGCTCAGGCTCCATCAAAGGGCCGGGAAGCTCTGGATGCGCCAGCGCGTAGGTGAACGCCCCCAGCAGCTGTTCTTCCTCCCGACTGTCGAAACTGGCCCAATCGGTAGGGAAGGCGCTGGCCACAGCGGCCTTGACCTTGGCAGTCAAGGGGCGGTCGTCATTTTCCAGCTGGCTGAGATAAGACACCGAAATCCCCAACGCCTGCGCCATGGTGGCCTGGTCCATCCGGTGGTCCAACCTTAGCTGCCGCAGACGCGGTCCTGCGAAAATACGATTGCCTCTTGCCATCCCATGCCCATAATTTGCGAAATCGTGATTTGCAAATTGGCAAATTTGCATTTGCGAAAATTGCGAAAGAAGGGAAAGGGGGCAGATGTAGCCGACCGTGTCGTCACCGGAGAGATATTCTATATGTCGAAGCTCGCCATTATCGAACAGCTGGAAGCCAAGCGCGAGGCCGCGCGCCTGGGCGGTGGCCAGCGCCGTATCGACGCGCAGCATGCCAAGGGCAAGCTGACCGCACGGGAGCGTCTGGAAGTCCTGCTGGACGAAGACAGCTTCGAAGAAGTCGATATGTATGTCGAGCATAACTGCGTCGATTTCGGCATGAACGAGCAGCATATTCCGGGCGACGGCGTCGTCGTCGGGTCCGGGACGATCAACGGTCGACTCGTTTTCGTCTTCAGCCAGGACTTCACCGTCTATGGCGGCGCGGTGTCCGAACGGCACGCGATGAAGATCTGCAAGATCATGGACATGGCGCTGAAGGTTGGCGCACCTGTGATCGGGCTCAATGACTCTGGCGGCGCGCGCATCCAGGAAGGCGTCGCTTCGCTGGCTGGATATGCGGAGATTTTCCAGCGCAACGTGCTGGCGTCCGGCGTGGTGCCGCAGATCAGCGTGATCATGGGGCCGTGCGCGGGCGGCGCGGTCTATTCGCCTGCCATGACCGACTTCATCTTCATGGTGAAGGATTCTAGCTTCATGTTCGTGACCGGCCCTGACGTCGTAAAGACCGTCACCAATGAGATCGTAACGCAGGAAGAACTGGGCGGCGCGGTGACGCACACCACCAAGTCGGGCGTGGCGGACGTGGCGTTCGAAAATGATATCGAGGCGCTGCTGGCGACCCGCGATTTCGTGGACTTCCTGCCTGCTTCCAACAGGGAGCCGGTGCCTGAGCGGCCGAGCGCTGATCCGTGGGACCGGATGGAAGAGAGCCTGGACACGCTCGTCCCAGCCAACGCGAACCAGCCTTATGACATGCATGAACTGATCCGTAAGGTCATCGACGAAGGCGACTTTTTCGAAGTGCAGCCGGCGCATGCGGGCAACATCATCTGTGGTTTTGGCCGGATCGAAGGCAAGACCGTGGGCATCATCGCGAACCAGCCGATGGTGCTGGCGGGCGTGTTGGATATCAACTCGTCCAAGAAAGCCGGGCGTTTCGTCCGCTTCTGCGACGCTTTTGAAATTCCGATCGTGACCTTTGTCGATGTGCCGGGCTTCCTGCCGGGGACTGCGCAGGAACATTCGGGCATCATCAAGCATGGCGCCAAGCTGCTGTTCGCCTATGCCGAAGCGACCGTGCCCAAGATCACCGTCATCACGCGCAAGGCCTATGGCGGCGCCTATGACGTCATGTCGTCCAAGCATCTGCGCGGCGACCTCAACTATGCGTGGCCCACCGCCGAAATCGCCGTGATGGGCGCGAAGGGCGCGGTCGAGATCATCTTCCGCGGCAAGACGCCCGAAGAGATCGCGGACAAGACCAAGGAATATGAAGACCGCTTCGCCAATCCCTTCGTGGCGGCGAGCAAGGGCTTCATCGACGAGGTGATCCAGCCGCATTCGACCCGCAAACGGATTGCCCTGGGCCTGCGCAAGCTGGCCAACAAGAGCCTCGAAAATCCGTGGAAGAAGCACGACAATATTCCGCTGTGATGCCCCAATGGCCGTCATCCCAGCGAAAGCTGGAATCTCAGGCGGCTATGTGGAACGTGAAGGCACGAGACCCCAGCCTCCGCTGGGATGACGAGACAGGTGAAGTGACATGAAACTCGGTCGGCTCAATCATATCGGTGTGGCGACGCCTTCGCTCGAAGCGTCGCTTGCCTATTATCGCGACGTCATGGGCGCGACGCTGACGCATGAGCCTTTCGACCTGCCCGCGCAGGGCGTGAAGGTTTGCTTCGTAGATACGCCGGGCGAGAATGGCACCGAAGGCACGCAGATCGAACTGATTGAGCCTTTGGGTGAGAACAGTCCGATCCACGGCTTCATCGCCAAGAACCCGGCGGGTGGGCAGCATCACATGTGCTATGAAGTGCCCGACATCATGCAAGCCAAGGCCTGGTTCGAAGGTCTCGGCAAGAAGGTGCTGGGTGAACCGCGCATCGGGGCGCATGGGACGTTGATCTTTTTCGTGCACCCCAAGGACATGAACGGGGTGCTGACCGAGATCATGGAGACGCCGAAAGAGGCGCATTGATACCACCCCTCCCGCGAGCGGGAGGGGCAGCGAGACTTGGGTCTGCGTAACAGGCCCTAGTCGCAGCGGGGTGGGCCAGACAGCCCGCTCCAACTTCGGCTAGGCGGACAAGCCGCCAAGCCTGCGTATCCTCTCCCGCCCGCGGGAGAGGAATAAGGGTAGGGACAAATGACCGAGAAGCCGACGCTGGATCAGTGGGCGACCGCCGCCGCCAAGGAAGTGAAGGGCAAGGATTTGAACTGGGAGACCCCGGAAGGGATCACCGTCAAGCCGCTCTATACTGCCGAGGATGTGACCGTCGATCCGGGCCTGCCGGGGTTTGCTCCCTTCACCCGTGGTGTGCGCGCGTCCATGTATGCGGGGCGCCCCTGGACGGTCCGGCAATATGCGGGCTTTTCTACTGCCGAGGAATCCAACGCCTTTTACCGCCGCAACTTGGCCGCGGGGCAAAAGGGGCTTTCGGTCGCTTTCGACCTTGCCACGCATCGCGGTTATGACAGCGACCATCCGCGCGTGGTCGGCGACGTCGGCAAGGCGGGCGTGGCGATCGACAGCGTCGAGGACATGAAGATCCTGTTCGACGGCATCCCGCTCGACAAGATGTCGGTCTCCATGACCATGAACGGCGCGGTGATCCCGATCCTGGCCTTCTTCATCGTCGCGGGCGAGGAGCAGGGGGTTGAGCGCAAGCTGCTGGACGGGACCATTCAGAACGACATTCTGAAGGAGTTCATGGTCCGCAACACCTATATCTACCCGCCCGAACCATCAATGCGGATCATCTCGGACATTTTTGGCTATACCAGCCGGGAGATGCCCAAGTTCAACAGCATCTCCATCTCCGGCTACCATATGCAGGAAGCCGGAGCGACGCAGGTGCAGGAATTGGCCTTCACCATCGCGGACGGCGCGGAATATGTGCGCTATGGCGTGGCGAGCGGCCTCGACATCGACAAGTTCGCGGGGCGGCTGAGCTTCTTCTTCGCGATCGGCATGAACTTCTTCATGGAAATCGCCAAGCTGCGCGCGGCACGCGTGCTGTGGCATCGGGTCATGACGAAGCTGGGCGCGCAGGACGAGCGCTCCAAGATGCTGCGCACTCATTGCCAGACGTCGGGCGTGTCTCTGACGGAGCAGGACCCCTATAACAACGTCATGCGCACCACCATCGAAGCGATGGCGGCGATGCTGGGTGGCACCCAGTCGCTGCACACCAATGCGCTGGACGAGGCGATTGCGCTGCCGACCGACTTCTCGGCCCGCATTGCGCGCAACACGCAGATCGTCATTCAGGAAGAGACCGGCATGTGCAATGTCGTCGATCCGCTGGGTGGCAGCTATTATGTCGAGGCGCTCACCCAGCAACTGGTCGATGCGGCGCAGGAGATCATCGACCGTGTGGAATCCGAAGGCGGCATGGCGAAGGCCGTGGCGGCAGGCTGGCCCAAGGCGATGATCGAGACCGCGGCAGCGGCTCGTCAGGCGCGGGTCGACCGGGGCGAGGATGTGATCGTCGGCGTCAACAAATATCGTTTGGCGAACGAAGACCTGCTCGAAACGCTGGAGGTCGATAACAGCAAGGTGCGCGAGGCGCAGATCGCCCGCATCAACCGGGTCAAGGCCGAGCGCGACGAGGCCAAGTGCCAGGCTGCGCTGGAATCGCTGCGTCAAGCTGCTGCGGGTCCGCAGTCGATCGAAAACAATCTGCTCGCCCATGCGGTCGAAGCGGCGCGCGCGCGCGCCACGCTGGGCGAGATTTCCTCCGCCATGGAGGACAGCTTCGATCGCTACGGCACCGTGCCGACGCCGGTGAAGGGCGTCTATGGCAAGCCCTATGCGCAGGACAGCCGGTGGAAACAGGTTCTTGACGGCGTGCAGGCCGTCGAGCGGCGCCTCGGTCGCAAACCGAAACTACTCATCGCCAAGATGGGACAGGACGGCCACGACCGGGGCGCCAATGTGATTGCTTCCGCTTTCGGGGACATGGGTTTTGACATCGTATCCGGCCCGCTGTTCCAGACGCCGGAGGAAACGGTCGTGCTGGCGCTGGATAGCGGCGTGGACGTCGTGGGCGCTTCGTCACTGGCTGCTGGGCACAAGACGCTGATCCCCGAACTCATCCGGCAGTTGCGCGAAAAGGGCCGCAACGACATCAAGGTGATCGCTGGCGGCGTCATCCCGCCGCAGGATTATGACTATCTCCGTGACGCGGGCGTGCAGGGCATTTATGGACCCGGTTCCAATGTCGTGGAATGCGCCGCCGATGTGCTGCGCCTCCTCGGCCACAACATGCCCCCGGCGGGGCTGGAGGAAGCCGCTTGACCACCGCTACACCCCGCACTGATTGGACCCGCGACGAGATTGCCGCGCTGTTCGATCTGCCCTTCAACGACCTGATGTTCGAAGCGCAATCGATCCATCGCGCGAACCATCCGCGCAATGAAGTGCAGCTGTCGACCCTGCTGTCGATCAAGACCGGTGGCTGCCCAGAAGATTGCGGCTATTGCAGCCAGTCGACCGAGGCGGACAGCGGCCTGAAGGCCACCAAGCTGATGGACGTGCAGGCCGTGCTTCAGTCGGCGGCGCAGGCGAAGGACCATGGTTCGGGCCGTTTCTGCATGGGCGCGGCGTGGCGCAATCCCAAGGAACGGGACATGCCCAAGCTCATCGAAATGGTGAAGGGCGTGCGCCAGATGGGCATGGAAACCTGCATGACGCTGGGGATGCTGTCGTCCGATCAGGCGAAGCAGCTCGCAGACGCGGGGCTCGATTATTACAACCATAATATCGACACATCGCCGGAAAATTACGCCAACGTCATCACGACCCGGACGTTCGAGGACCGGATCGAGACGCTGGAAAATGTGCGCGATGCGGGCATCAATGTGTGCTGCGGCGGGATCGTCGGCATGGGGGAGACGCGCTCCGACCGCATCGGTTTCCTCCATGCGCTTGGCACCATGCCGCATCCTGAAAGCGTGCCGATTAATGCGCTGGTGCCGGTGGCCGGGACCGTGCTGGGCGACATGCTGAAGGACACGCCGCTCGCGAAGATCGATGAGGTGGAGTTCGTGCGTACCGTCGCCGTGGCGCGGATCGTCATGCCGCAATCGATGGTGCGTCTCTCCGCTGGTCGTGAAAGCATGAGCGAGGCCTGTCAGGCGCTTTGCTTCATGGCGGGCGCGAACAGCATCTTCACCGGCGATAAACTGCTGACTGCGGCCAATGCCGGGGATGACAAGGATAGCGCGCTGCTTTCGAAGCTCGGACTGATGCCAATGATGGCGCAGCCGCACGGGCATCTGGAGGCGGCTGAATAACCGACACACCCACCTGCTCGTCACCCCGGACTTGATCCGGGGTCCCGCTTCTTACCTACGTGGTGAGGAGGCAGCGGGATGCCGGATCAAGTCAGGCATGACGGAAAAGGTGAGCTTGGAATTAGCTCGGCCCGCAAGGGCAACAAATAGGACTGGGGCAAGGATAGATAATGGCAATCACCAAGATCCTGATCGCGAACCGTGGCGAAATCGCGTGCCGCGTCATCCGCACCGCGCGGAAGATGGGCATCAAGACCGTGGCGGTCTATTCGGACGCCGATGCCCGCGCGCCGCACGTGCTGCTGGCCGATGAAGCCGTGCATATCGGCCCGTCGCCTGCCGCCCAGTCCTATCTGATCGCCGAGAAGATCATTCAGGCCTGCAAGGATACCGGCGCTGATGCAGTCCATCCGGGCTATGGCTTCCTGTCGGAGCGCGAGAGCTTTCGCAAGGCGCTGGACGCGGAGGGTATCATCTTCGTAGGCCCGCCCGCCAATGCCATTGCCGCGATGGGCGACAAGATCGAATCCAAGAAGCTTGCCATGGAAGCGGGCGTCAATGTCGTCCCCGGCTATGTCGGCGTGATCGAGGACACCGAACATGCCGTGAAGATCTCAAACGAGATCGGCTATCCGGTGATGATGAAGGCTTCGGCCGGCGGCGGCGGCAAGGGCATGCGTCTGGCTTACAGCGAGCAGGACGTCCGCGAAGGCTTCGAGGCAACCAAGCGTGAGGGTCTCAACAGCTTCGGCGATGACCGCGTTTTCATCGAGAAGTTCATCGAAAGCCCGCGCCATATCGAAATCCAGATATTGGGCGATCAGCACGGGAATATCGTCTACCTCAATGAGCGTGAATGCTCGATCCAGCGCCGCCACCAGAAGGTAGTCGAGGAAGCGCCTTCGCCCTTCGTTTCGCCGGAAATGCGCAAGAAGATGGGTGAGCAGTGCGTCGCCCTGGCGCGCGCGGTCGGCTATTTCAGCGCGGGCACGGTCGAACTGATCGTGTCGGGCGCGGACAAGACCGGCGACGGCTTCTACTTCCTGGAAATGAACACCCGCTTGCAGGTCGAGCATCCGGTCACCGAAGAGATCACCGGCCTCGATCTGGTCGAGCAGATGATCCGCGTCGCCAATGGCGAGGAACTGAGCTTCGCCCAAGAAGATGTGAAGATCAACGGCTGGTCGATCGAGAACCGCGTCTATGCCGAAGATCCCTATCGTGGCTTCCTGCCCTCAACGGGCCGCCTGATCCGCTACAATCCGCCCGAAACCGGCGATGGCGTGCGCGTCGATGACGGCGTGGTCGAAGGCGGCGAAGTGTCGATGTTCTACGACCCGATGATCGCCAAGCTGATCACCTGGGCGCCGACCCGTCTGGAAGCGATCGACAAGCAGATCGCGGCGCTCGACCAGTTCGAGATTGAAGGGCCGGGCCACAATATCGATTTCGTCTCGGCGCTCATGCAGCATGAGCGTTTCCGTTCGGGCAACATCACCACCGGCTTCATCGCGGAGGAATATCCGGATGGCTTCACCGGCGCGCCCGCTTCCGAAACGCTGCTGAAGAAGCTTTCGGCGATTGGCGCGTTCGCAGCGATGGCGCAGGCCGATCGTGCCCGCCGCATCGATGGACAGCTTGGCAAGAAGTTGCGCGCTCCCACCAGCTGGCAGGTGAAGATCGGGGAGGCGGTCCATGACGTGGTCATCAACGGGGATGACGTCACCGTGGATGGCGAAGCGATCGATATGGCGCTGGAATATACGCCGGGTGATCGTCTGATAGAGGCGGAGTTTGGCGAGGAACTGCTGGCAGTGAAGATCGCGCCGGTTCGGTCCGGCTTCGTGCTGACGGCTCATGGCGCAAGCCACAAGCTGCGCATTTTGCCCGCCCATGCAGCGGTCCATGCCAAGCACATGATCGAAAAGATCCCGCCCGATCTGTCCCGCTTCCTGATCTGTCCGATGCCGGGCCTGCTCGTCGCATTGCACGTCACAGAAGGCGACAAGGTCGAAGCCGGTCAGCCGCTTGCCGTGATCGAGGCGATGAAGATGGAAAATATCCTGCGCGCTGCCAAGGCGGGCGTGGTGAAGAGCGTGTCGGCCGCGCAAGGCGAAAGCCTGCCGGTGGACGCGATCATCCTGGAACTGGAATAGGAATTTGAGTTGGGCGCGGTGGGGATTGTCTCCTTTCCGCGCCCAGATCTTGTTGATGCCCAAACCCCGCGCTGCGTAAGCCGATAGGGGCTGCATCAGGCTCGGTCTTTCAGGGGCCGACGGGCTGTCCGCGATTGCATGAAGGGTCCAGCTTTCAAAGGCTGTCACGTCGGCAGTGCCGCTGACCCCGGAGCAAGAAGCCGCGCCCTGGAAAACCTCGACGCCTGTACAGGATGCCGCTATCGCAACGGCGATGACCGCATTTACCGCTCCGCTGCGCCTTCGCCTTGATGGCGGCGCACTTGTGAATAACTGGCGCTGGTTGCAACGGCATAGCGGCGGCGCCGCATGTGGCGCCGCGATCAAGGCGAATGGATACGGCACCGGCGCGGTCGAGGTGATGCGCCGACTGCTTGTCGCGGGTTGTCGAGACTTTTTCGTATCAAACTGGGCTGAAGCGGCGTTGCTGGAGCCGATGCTACAGGATGGGATCAACCTGTCCGTATTCCACGGCGTGCGCTCCGAGGATATGCAGACGGCGATTGCGTCGCGTGCGCGGCCCGTTCTCTGCACGGCGGATCAGATCGCGCGGTGGAAGGCGGCGGGCCGAGGCGCCTGCGACGTCATGGTCGATACGGGCATGAACCGGCTCGGACTGGATTGGCGGAGTGACGTCGCCGCCGCTCTGGACGGGTTGACGGTCGACACGCTGCTCAGTCACCTGGCGTCGGCCGATGAGGATAGCGGGCTCAGCAAACTGCAACTTGATCGGTTCGGCGCCCTAACAGGTAAAGCTACCGCGCGCCGTTACAGCTTGGCGAACAGCGCGGGCATTTGCTTAGGCCAAGCCTATGCATTTGACCTGACGCGGCCGGGGCTGGCGCTTTATGGGGGTATTCCCAGAACCGAAGCGGCCGGAAACATCGCGCAGGTCGTCTTTCCGCAGGCGCAGGTGCTGCAAAGGCGCCACGTGCCCGCAGGCGATGGGATAGGCTATAACGCGGTCCATATCGCCGAGCGCGACATGGAAATAGCCGTGTTGAACATCGGTTATGCGGACGGCTATTTGCGCTGCTTTTCCGGCCGAGGGATGGTTGGCGCGGGTGACGTTCAACTGCCGGTCGTGGGACGGGTTTCGATGGACCTCGTCGCGGTGGATGTCTCTGCGATGCCGTCAGTGTGGGAAGGGGACTGGCTCGACATCGCCTACGACTTGCCAGCGACCGCTACGCTATCCGGCCTGTCGCAATATGAATTGCTGACCGGCCTCGGTCCCCGTTACGATCGACTCTGGGAATAAGGACGTGGGATAGGCCGCCGAACTCGATCCGGCGGCCCCATTTACCAACTATCTTTCGATGCACATGGCGACGCCCATGCCACCACCGATGCAGAGGGTTGCAAGGCCCTTCTTCGCATCACGCTTCTGCATTTCATAAAGCAGCGTGGTCAGAACGCGCGCGCCCGATGCTCCAATCGGATGGCCGATAGCGATCGCGCCGCCGTTCACATTGACCTTTTCCGGGTCCCATCCCAGTTCCTGACCTACCGCCAGCGCCTGGGCCGCGAAAGCCTCGTTCGCTTCGATCAGGTCGAGGTCGGCCAGCGACCAACCCGCCTTGGCCAGCGCGTTGCGCGACGCGGGGGCGGGGCCGATGCCCATGATGGCAGGGTCCACCCCACAGGTGGCAAAGCCTGCGATGCGCCCAAGAACGGCAGCGCCCCGCTGGGCGGCATCGGCTGCGGTCATGAGAACGAGTGCGGCAGCACCGTCATTGATGCCACTGGCATTGCCTGCGGTTACGCTGCCGTCTTTCTTGAATGCCGGGCGCAGGCCCTGCATGGCTTCCAGCGTCGCGCTAGCGCGAATATATTCGTCGGCATCTACGATGGTATCACCCTTGCGGCCCTTCACGGTCACCGGGACGATCTCGTCCCTGAACCGGCCCGAAGCCCGCGCGGCTTCTGCCTTGTTCTGGCTTGCCACCGCGAACGCATCCTGCGCTTCGCGGCTGATCTGATACCGTTCCGCCAGATTTTCGGCAGTCACGCCCATGTGGTAGTTGTTGAACGCATCGGTCAGGCCATCATGCGTCATCGTGTCGATGAATGAGATCGGACCCATCTTCGCCCCACCACGCAGATATTGCGCATGGGGGGCGAGCGACATGCTTTCCTGACCGCCCGCGACCATGATGCGGGCATCACCCGCCTTGATCGCCTGCGCCGCGAGCGCGACGGCGCGGAGGCCCGATCCGCACAGCTGGTTAATGCCGATGGCGGTGCGTTCCACCGGAATTCCGGCGTTGACGGCGGCCTGACGCGCGGGGTTCTGCCCCTGCGCCGCACTCAGGACTTGGCCCAGTATGACCTCGTCGACTTCCTCAGCGGCTACCCCGGCCTGATTGAGCGCCGCGATGATGGCGGTGCGTCCCAACTCGTGCGCAGGCGTGGACCCGAATGCGCCCATGAAACTGCCGACGGCGGTACGCTTTGCAGCGGTGATGACGATGTCTGACAAAGTCCTGTCCTCAATGAAGGGTTTCAGTTCGCAGTTGCAATATCATCAACCTCCATGGGTTGAAAGCCATAGAGACAGCGGGTCCCAGAGCAGGTGACGGGCGTTGCTTCCGACGATCATCCCGACATGGCCGAGTTGCAGTGTAAAACCCTCGGCCAGTTCCGGTGCGGCGCTGGCCGGGACGATCCGGTCGGTGGCGGATCGGACGGAGAATGTCGGGCAGCGAAGGCTTTCAGGATCGACCGTCTTGCCATCGACTCGCCATTGCCGGTGGCCAGTGATATTTCGTCCGTAGAAGTTCTCGAACAGCTCCTGGCCTGCCGCAAAGGTCAGGGGTGATCCACCATTCGCCCAATCTTCCACGGCCAGGAAAGCGCGTTCGGCTTCAGAGCCCGGCTCCATTCCGGCGAACGCCGCATATTTCCGGATGGTGCGGGCCGGGTCCATCGCCCAGAAGCCCGATTGCAACACTTCCATCGGCACATAACCGAGTTGCTCACTGGTGGCCTTCGCGCCGCGCCAGAGCGACGCGATAAGGTTGCGATCGACATCGGGAAAGCCATCAAATTGCCACGGCGCCGCGATAGCGGCGACGGCCTTCACCTCGGCAACCGCCGCCGCTCCCAGCGCAAGGCTGCCCCCCAGACAATAGCCCACGAGGATGGGCTGCTGGGGGAGCGATTCCAGCAGAGTAAGAAGGCGCTTGGTCACATGATGCTCAAGGTCGAGTTGCGCGTCCTCGGCACGGGGGCTGCCCCAATCGACCAGATAGGCGTCATGTCCTGCTGCGGCCATGTGGCGCAGCATGGATCGCCCTTCCGACAGGTCAAGAACCTGTGGCGGGTTGATTAGCGAAGGGATGAAGACCACGGGCGCAAGGCCATTTTCCGTGCCGTATCGCAGCAATCTGGCGCTTCCGGCCGCAGCAAAGACGGCCGGCGCCGGTGGCAGAGATGGGCGGGTGGCGCCCTGATATTTACGCAGACCTTGGAAAGCTGCCCGTCGCAGATCGGGGTCATGTTCCGTTTCCCGCCATAAAATGTCGAGAAAGAGGGGCAATGGCCTAGGGCCATGTTGCGGTGCGGCAACACCTTGTGCTAATGCGGAATGTACAGGTGTGGGAGAGGAATCCATGGCCAAAACCAAGACCGCCAATGAATCAGAGCCGGTCATTATCAAGAAATATGCGAACAGGCGTCTCTATAACACGGAAACGTCCAGTTACATCACTCTTGATCTGCTGTCGCAAATGACTCGTGAGGGGCGCGAGTTCGTGGTGGTGGATGCCAAGACCGGGGAGGACATAACACATAATGTCCTCACGCAAATCATCATGGAGGAAGAGCAGCGGGGCAAGAACATGCTGCCCGTCAACTTCCTGCGGCAGCTGATCGCCATGTATGGCGATTCCATGCAGTCGATGGTGCCGCAATATCTGGAAGAGTCGATGAATGCCTTCCGCAAAAACCAGATGCAGTTCCAGGAAGCGATGAAGGGTGCCTTTGGCGGTGGACCGCTGGCGGAGATCGCCAAGCGCAACATGCAGATGTTAGAAGCCGCGGCGAATGCCTTCGGCAACGTGCCGGGAATGCCTACCATGCCGGGAATGCCGGGCGCATCGGCGCCTGCGCAGCCTTCCTCCGAAAGCAGCAAGGACGACGAGATCGCGAATTTGAAGGCGCAGCTTTCCGCCCTCAATGCCAAGATCGACAAGCTGGGCTGAGCCCGCGCGTTCGGGGTCGACGGGACGGCGCGCTTCGCCTATGGCGCGCCATCCTTTAAGTCGAAGAACAAGGCCGGACCCGTGAAGCACGCCCTTTCCGTTACCCGCGAACAGGATTTCGCCGCCTGGTATCAGGCCGTCGTCAGCGAAGCCGACATGGCCGAGGAAAGCGGCGTTCGTGGTTGTATGGTCATCCGGCCATGGGGCTACGGCATCTGGGAACGGATGCAGAAGTTACTGGACGATCGGATCAAGGCGACCGGCCACGAAAATTGCTATTTCCCGCTCTTCATCCCGCTTTCCTACTTCGAAAAGGAAGCGGAGCATGTGGACGGCTTTGCCAAGGAAATGGCGGTCGTCACGCATCACCGCCTGATCCAGAAGGACGGCAAGCTGGTGCCCGATCCGGAGGCAAAGCTGGAGGAACCGCTGGTGGTTCGCCCGACTTCCGAAACGGTGATCGGCGCGGCTTTTTCCCGCTGGGTGCAGAGCTGGCGCGACCTGCCGGTGTTGATCAACCAATGGGCCAATGTCGTCCGCTGGGAAATGCGCACACGTATGTTCCTGCGCACCGCTGAGTTCCTCTGGCAGGAAGGGCATACGGCGCACGCCACCGTCGATGAGGCGATGGAAGAGACGATGAAGATGCTGGAGGTATATCGCAGCTTCGC
>CAMPIM010000036.1 GCA_946886365.1 uncultured Novosphingobium sp. | reverse complement strand
GGCTGGGGCCTGTTAAGGCTGCTCGGGGCTCGATCGCCTCACCATTTATCTGGATTTCTCCACCCTACTCTTCGAGAAAGAAAGGAAAGCCCTTCAACAAGCTCAGGGCGAACGGGGGTGAGGGAGGTTGGTTCAGGGAGACGGCGCGGGCAAGCCTCACGAGACCCCAGCTTTCGCTGGGGTGACGGTCATGAGTTAGGCCGGCTGGCGCAGGAAGTTGCGCTCCATGGCTTCGCGCAGGCTGGCGTCGATGCTGCGGCGGCCTTCGGAGCCGTGGGTGACGACGGTAGTGTCGCAGGTGGCTACGCAGACTCCCTTCTGGAAGGCGGCGGAGCTGACGGTCCAGCTGGTGCGGCCGATATGGCCGATGCCGCAATGCACTTCGAACGGATAGGGGAAGTGCGATTCCTCGACGAAGTTGAGTGACACGGCAGCGACGAGCCAGCGCACGCCCTGTTCCTGCGGGTGACGGCCGAGATGATGGTGGAAGCGGATGCGGGCGGTTTCGAAGATGCCGGAGATGGCCACATTGTTGATGTGGCCCATCGTGTCGATATCCTGGAAGCGCGTATCGATGCTGGTGATGAAGCTGTAGGCTTCCGGGCTCAGCCGCCAGGATTCGGGTTTTGCCATGTCCTGCTTTCCGATGGTTGTCCTTGAAGCTCTTACGCTTCGCCGACGCGGATTCAATCGCTCAGGGAAAATTGACGCAACTGCGACCTTTTTGACACAGCGGATGTTGGTCGCGGTGCAAAAGCGCCGCCATCGCGCGGGAGATGGACTTTTGCCCCCCATTTCTGCCAAAGCGCGAACATGACCGACAAGCCACAGAATGTCCGCATCGAAGACGGTGTTTTTCTGGGCTTCGTCCTGTTGGTGTCGGTGGCCTTTGCTCTGGTGATCGAGCCGTTTTTCGCGGCCATATTGTGGGGCGTGATCGCCGCCATATTGTTCGGGCCGATCAACCAGAACCTGTTGCGGCAGATGCCGGGCCGCCCCAATAGCGCGGCGGGGCTGACGCTGTTGCTGATCGTGGCCGTCGTCATCCTGCCCGCGATCGTGCTGGCTGTCTCGCTGGTGCAGGAAGCGGGGCTTTTCTACGCCAAGATACAGTCGGGGCAGATCAATATCCCCGCCATGTTCAATGCATTCCGGGCGAACCTGCCGGATTGGGCTTCGAACCTGCTGGCGCGCGTGGGCATCACCAATTTCGCGGCGGTGCGCGACATGCTGGGTCAGGGGATCGCCAACAGCTTCCGGTCCGTCGCATCGCAGGTGTTCCAGATCGGGCAGAGCGCATTCAGCTTTTTCGTGGCGTTGAGCGTCACGCTCTACCTCACCTTCTTCCTGCTGCGCGACGGGCCTGCGCTGGCGGCGCGGCTGGATCGCGCGGCGCCGCTGCGTTCCACCCACCGGCGGGCGCTGATGCAGCAGTTCGTTGTCGTCACCCGCGCCACAATCAAGGGCAGCGTGGTCGTAGCCATCGTTCAAGGGATGATCGGCGGCACCGTTTTCTGGGCGTTGGGGATCACCGGAGCGCTGCTGTGGGGCGTGCTGATGGGATGCTTTTCGCTGATCCCGGCGGTGGGCACGGGATTGGTGTGGGTGCCGGTGGCGATTTACCTGCTGGCGACGGGCGCGGTGGTCAAGGGGATCATCCTGATACTGTGCGGCCTTTTCGTCATCGGCCTGATCGACAATCTGCTGCGGCCGATGCTGGTCGGGCGGGATACGCGTATTCCCGATTATGTGGTGCTGATCACGACGCTGGGCGGCATCGACATGTTCGGCTTCAACGGCATCGTCATCGGGCCGGTGATCGCCGCGCTGTTCATCGCGACATGGAACATCGTCACGCGGATGCGGACGGGCAACGGGCTGGAAGGGCCGTTGACGCAGGAAGAGACGCCGTCCGCTTAGGCGGATCGCTGAGGGTTGGACTAACCGCCCTTAGGACGAGACATTGTCGGCGATATCCTCGGCAAGGCGATCGAGTTCGGCTGGCTGCTTCTTCTTGCTGATCAGGGCGTAGGCCAGTTCGCCCTCCTGCCAATAGGCGACAGTCTTGCCATCGCGGGTGAGCACGGCCGGTTTGGCGGGCGCCACGCCATCGTCGCGGACGGCGAACAGGGATACCGGACGGCTGACGTCGTTGGTGATGGTCATCTGCAGGCTGGGACCGCTGTCGGAAGGGAAAAGCTGTACATCGGTGATACGCCAACCCTGCGGCAGGACGGGAAGCGCGATGCGGGCGAAGGAGCCGACTTCGCCGACGTTGAACACCGTGGGCGGGGAACGGCGCAGGACGGCCCGCATTTCCGCGACTTTGTGCGACTGCAAGGCTTCCTTGATGAAATATTCCTCCGCCCGGCCGCGATCGACCGACACGCCCTTGCCCATGGCGAACCAGCCGCCCGCCAACACCAACAAGGCCGCAACGACGCGCGCGAGGCGGGATGTTGATCGGGCAAGCGAGAGCGAGACGGAGGCGGCATGAGAAGGCGGCCGACGAAATGGCGTGACGTTAGCACAAGCCGCGACGGTTACTGCGGTGTCAGTCCGGCGGTGGAAAACCGCGTCGAAATGATCGCCTGCGCCGTCACGATCGACGCGGGTGAAGCCATGGCGCTCTAGCAGGGTGAAGACTTCGCCTGCATCAGCACCATAGCGGTGAAGGTTCTGGTTATCGATTTCGACGACCGCTGCACGCGTTTGCGGGAGGGCAAGGATCGGCGCCAGCCCCTGAAGGACGGCATATTCAAATCCCTCCACATCGATCTTCACCGTGATGGATCGGTCGCCGATCAGCTTGAGGAGGCCGGGAAAGTCGCCGATCGACAATGTCATGACCCGTTCCCCCTCCTCCACAGGCTCGCTGGCGATGGAGAAGCGCCCGGAATGCCCTGTCGCGCGATTGTCGAGCAGGTCGGGGCGGGTCAGGGCCGCAAGGGCCATATTGAAGGGCAGGACATTGCCAAACGCGTTCAGGCTGATGTTCCGGACCAGCTTTGCGAAGGTGGAAAAGCAAGGTTCGAAGGCGACCACCAGCCCGTCCGGCCCCACCCGCTCCGCTGCAAGCAGGGTGAAGATGCCGCAATTGGCGCCGACATCGATGAAGCAGTCACCGGGACGGAGGCATTCCACCTCATCGGAGACTCGCGCGCCATATTCCCCGGTCAGCCCGAGCAGATGAGTCCGGTCGCGGACATCGAACGCCAGTCGGACACGGCCATAGCTCGACCGAATCGGCGTGCCATCCAGCAACCTGGCGAAAGGCGACAACAGCCGCCATTTCCCGCGAAAGCGAGGCAATCGGTGGACATAGAGGTTCAACAGCCAAGGTCGAACCACCCTGAAACCGGGCATCAGCGCACCTCACTTCCCTTATGGCCGGCAATTTACGTCATGCATGATTGTCCGTGGCCGACTTTTCCGGAGTACCTCCGCAGTTGCCCGCCCGCGGGTCGGGCCGATGCTCCATACGGCGTCAGATAAGTCGCCGCCGTTACTGGAGAATGACGGCGCGCCTCACTTCGCCGCCACGGCTTGAACGTCCCTCGTGGCAGGATCGCCGGTGATCCAGTGGCGCAAATCTATCTGGAGGATGTCTTGCAGGATCAACAGATCCTCGCAGTAAAAATCGCGCAGCATCTGCTGCAATTCATCCGTGAGGGGCGGGTAGCGGATCGGCGCCGCCAGGGATGCGCGCAGTTTCGCCAGATGGGGGTTGGAGCGGAGCGGGTCGAGCACCGGGCGCATCGGTTGCAGCATACGGCGCAGCGGCAACGGCAACATCGGGCTGGCGCTGTCATTTTTCCGGCTGGCCACCTCTTCCGGCGCGATATGCACCGGCACGCCGATATGGGTGCAAACGTCCGCGATGACCTGTTCGGGCTGCTCCCGAAGCGATTCGTACAGGATCACGTGGATCTGATTGCGCGGATAATGGCGGAGGAAACGGCGCAGATGGGCGCCGTAAAGTCCGCCCGACAGGAAACGCGACTGTTCAGGCTGCGCGCTTTCCAGATATTTGCGCGGGTCGCTGCTGACCTGTCCGCGTCGGAAGAGCATGCAATAATCGGAATAGGCGCGCTGAACCGGGTCGCGCAGCTGAACGATGAGCCGGGCGTCGGGCAGCATGGCCGCCATGCGCTCCGGGGCTTGCGGATGCGCTAGATAGTCCGCCGACTTTTCCCCAATGATGCGGCCGGGCGGTGCAGGATCGAAGAGGGAGGCATACCAGTCTGGGCCGCGATCATATTCCGAACTGAAATAATGCGGTTCGGCGTCAGGGAGCCACAGGCCGGGATGATTGCGGAGTTGATGAGCGATCCAGGTTGTCGCACCCTTCATGGCGCCGATAACGACGAAGCTTGGCTGGCGATCAATCATGTTCTTCAGATAGGGCGGATGTGGGCGCCGGGCAGTTGGGCATAGGTACGATCCGAAGAGGGGTAGAGGCCTTATCCCTTTGAGCAGAGATCAAATCCCGATCCCCATTCATCATCCGAAAGGATGGGCGGCTGGCCTCAAGTATAGGTGCGGAATGGTGCGGCGTTTTTCGGCTGCTTTGTCCTATGCTTGCCCTTGCCGCACCCAATAGCGCGGCGATCCGGGAGCAGTCACGGGACCGCATGAAGATCATCGTCATCGCCAGCCTCGCCTATTCGGTGATCAATTTTCGCGGGCGGCTGATCGCGGCAATGATCGGCAACGGGCATGAGGTCATTGTCTGCGCGCCCGGCCGCGATCCCGAAATCGAGGCAAAGCTGGCGGCGATGGGCGCGACCTACCTGCCCATCCCCATGGCGCGGGCGGGGATGAACCCTTTTGCCGATATGGGCACGCTGAGCTGGCTGATCGGTTGCTTCCGGAAACATCGGCCGGACGCGGTAATGGCCTATACGCAGAAGCCGATCATCTATGGCGGCATCGCCAGCCGGTTTTTCCCGTCCATCCGCTTCTACGCAATGGTGAGCGGGCTTGGTCATGTGTTCAGCGACGGTGAATCGCGCCTGCTGCCTTATGTGCGGGCGATCGTGTCCATTCTGTACCGGCAGGCGCTGCGCACCGCCAAGGCGGTGTTCGTGTTCAACAGCGATGACCGTGGCGAGATGCTGCGCCACCATATCCTGCACCCCGACAGCCGGGTCATCCAAGTGCCGGGGTCGGGCGTGGACCTTTCCCATTATGCGCAGGCGGCTTTGCCGGAAGGACCGCCCGTCTTCCTGATGATTGCGCGGCTGCTGCGAAACAAGGGGCTGATCGAATATGTCGAGGCGGCCCGGATCGTACGGGCGCGCTTTCCCGATGCGCGCCTGCAACTGCTGGGGCCTCTCGATGAAAATCCGGCCGCCGTTTCGCGCGAGGCGATCGCCCAATGGCAGCGTGAGGGGATTATCGAATATCTGGGCGAGACGCGCGATGTTCGCCCCTATCTGGGGCAGGCCAGCATCTTCGTTCTGCCAAGCTGGTATAGGGAGGGGCTGCCGCGCACGATACTGGAAGCGATGGCGGTGGGCCGGGGCGTGATCACCACCGACATGCCGGGCTGCCGTGAGCCGATCAGGCAGGGGGTAAACGGTTTCATCGTCGCGCCGCGCGATGCGAAAGCGCTCGCCGACGCGATGGTGCGGATATGCGAGCAGCCGACCCTGCCCGCGCAACTGGGCATGGCGGCGCGCAAGACGGTTGAAGACCATTATTCGGTCGAGATGGTGAATGCGCTGCTGCTGTCGACCATGGAGATGAACGGCCCCGTGGCCGGGCGGACTGGGCGGAAGAGGGTCAACGCGCCGATCCTTGCCGGAGAATCCTGATGGGCGTGAGGCGGCTGATCGACATGCTGTTCGCGGCCACCGCTTTGCCACTGGCGCTGCCAGTCATGGCGGTCATCGCTGGCGCCATAAGGCTGACCGATGGCGCGCCGGTGCTGTACCGACAGATGCGCGTGACGAAGGGCGGGCGGGGCTTTCCCGTCATCAAGTTTCGCACCATGACCGACGCCCACGACCGGGATGGTCGGTTGCTGCCCGACGCCATGCGGACGACGCGGCTCGGCGGGTTCCTTCGGCGCTCACGGTTGGATGAACTGCCGCAGCTTTGGAACATCCTTACCGGGACCATGAGCCTGATCGGCCCCCGCCCCTTGTTGCCCGCGACCATAGAGGAAGCGGGAGAGCGGGGACGGCAGCGGTGCGCGGTCAGGCCCGGCCTCACTGGATGGGCACAGGTCAACGGCAACACGCTGCTGGGTGAGCGGGACAAGATCGCGCTCGACCTCTGGTACATTGCGAACCGATCTTTGTGGCTCGACCTTACCATCCTTGCCCGGACGATCAGCGTGGCGGTGCGCGGCGAACGGTCCAACCAGTCATCGATAAGGAGGGCGCATGAAGGCAATAGTCGTTGGCGCGGTTGAAAGCACGCGGGTCGCGGTGACGGCCCTTGGCGAATCCCGCCAATGGGATCTGGCGGCGGTATTCACCTTGCCGCCGGACCTTGCCCATCGCCATTCCGATTTCGTCGATCTTTCGGGCGAGGCCGAAAAAGCGGGGGCGCGGATGGTGCGAACCGCCAATATCAATTCCGATGCCGCGTTGCAGGCGATCCGCGATGTGGCGCCCGATTATATCTTCGTCATCGGCTGGTCGCAGATTTGCGGGGAGGCGTTCCGCGCTACCGCAAGGCGGGGAGTCGTGGGCTATCATCCCGCGCCACTGCCACGCCTGCGGGGCCGCGCTGTCATTCCATGGACCATCTTGCTGGATGAGCCCATTTCCGCTTCCTCTCTCTTCCTAATCGATGCGGGGGTGGATAGCGGGCCGCTGCTTGGCCAGCGTTATTTCCATCTGGCGCCGGATGAGACGGCAGCGACGCTCTACGCCAAACATATGGAAGCGCTGGAAGCGATGCTGCCGGACGTGCTGGAGGATATTGCGGTCGGATCGCCGACGCTCACGGTACAGGATGAGCGGTGCGCCACCTATGCCGCGCGCAGGCGGCCGGAAGATGCGCTGATCGACTGGTCGGCGCCGGGATCGGCGATCTGGCGCTGTGTCAGGGCCTGCGGTCATCCTTATCCCGGCGCCTGGACGAGCTATGCGGGCGAGAAGATCGTCATCGAAGAGGCGGCCTTGGTGCCCCTGCGCCATCATGCCGCCGCCATGCCGGGGCAGATTGTCGAGCGTATGGCGGAAGGCTTCGTCGTGCGCTGTGGCGACGATCAGGGTTTGCATGTGTTGCGGTGGCAGACGGCGCGGGAGGCGCCCCTGCCCAACCACGCCATATTGGGACGGGCCAAGGCAGCGGCATGACCATGATCGATAGCATAGAGCGCGCGCTGGTGATCGCGCCCCATCCCGACGATGAAGTGCTGGGCTGCGGGGGAACGATCACGCGCCTCACCGCGATGGGCCGCCATGTCGAGGTCGTCATTGCGACGCAGGGCAAGCCGCCGCGATTTGATACGTCGCAGGTGGAGCGGGTGCAGGCCGAAGCGCGCCAGGCTCATGAGTTGCTGGGCGTCGCGCGGACGCATTTCCTGGAATTCGAGGCGGCGGCGCTGGATTGCGTGCCGCGCGCGGAGTTGAATGAGGGCATCGCCGCTGTGGTGGCGGAGAGCCGTGCCGACACATTGTTCCTACCCTTTCCTGGCGATCTGCATTTCGACCACGGCCTGATATTCGAAGCCGCGATGGTGGCGGCGCGGCCGGTTGGCGCCCATTATCCAAGGCGCATATTGGCCTATGAGACGGTGTCGGAAACTAACTGGGCGGCGCCTTATCTGACGCCTCCGTTCCAGCCGCACGTCTTCATCGACATCAGCGAGCATCTGGATCGGAAGATCGAGGCCTTTGGCTGTTTTGAGTCGCAGGTTCGTCCTTTTCCCAATGAACGATCCTTCGAAACCCTGCGCGCGCTGGCGCAGGTGCGGGGCAGTTGCGTCAGCCGGCGCGCGGCGGAAGCCTTTGTCCTGATAAGAGAGGTAGCCTGACATGGACGCATCCGCGACTCGGACTGGAGGAGCATCGGCAACCTTGGGCACGGATTGGGAAGGACCCGACCGCAGCGGCCGGTCGCTGCGCATGATGTTGAGTTCAGCCGGGCGGCGGGTTGGCCTGATGCGGAGCTTTCGCGAAGCGGCGGGGGCGCTGGGCATCGACCTTGCCATGTTCGCGTGCGACCTGAAGCCGGACTGGAGCCCGGCCTGTATCGAAGCGGACGGCAGCTTCGCCGCGCCGCCTGCGGAGAGCGATGGGTTCATTCCGGCGATGCTCGATATTTGCAGGCGCGAGCGGATCGAACTGATCGTGCCGACGATCGATACCGAGCTTATCGCCTATGCCAATGCGCGCGAGCAGTTCGCCGCGATCAACTGCCATGTCGCGGTGTCGGACGCGCCGCTGGTGGAGATGGCGCGGGACAAGCTGGCCACGGCGCGGTTCCTGACGGGTGCGGGTCTCCCCTCCCCCGCCACCATATCGGTGGAGGACTATCTGGAGGGATCGGCCGATCTGCCACTGCCACTGCTGGCCAAGCCGCGACATGGCAGCTCCAGCCGGGGCATCGGCATGGTCTATGATCGCGAGGAGGTGGCGGCGCTCGACAAGAGTGAACCCTATATTCTCCAGCAGTTTCTGGCGGGGCGGGAATTTACGATCAGCCTCTATTTCGATGGCGAAGGACAGCTGCAATGCGCGGTTCCGCATGAGCGGCTGCGGGTGCGGTCGGGGGAGGTCGAGAAGGGCGTCACAGTAAGGGATGCCGTCATGCAGGACCTGGCCTGGCGGTTGGGTTCCGCCCTTCAGGGTGCGCGCGGGGCGATGTGCTTTCAGCTGCGGGTGGATGCGGACGGGAACGCCTCCATTTTCGAGATCAACGCCCGTTTCGGTGGAGGCTATCCGCTGGCGCACCGGGCGGGCGCGCGGTTTGCGCAGTGGATGCTGGAGGAACGGCTGGGACTGCCGCGCACGGCGCATGATGGCTGGCAGGAAGGCGTCTTGATGCTGCGTTTCGATGATGCCGTTTTCGTCTGAAAGCACTCGGTTCGAGCGCGTCATCGTGTTCGATCTGGACGACACGCTCTATCTGGAGCGCGACTATGTGCTGAGCGGGCTGAGGGCCGTGGGGCGATGGGCGAGCAACGCGCTGGGCATAGATGGTCTCGGCGAGGTGATGCGCGCGCGGTTCGACGCCGGGTCTCGCAGCCAGATATTCGACGACAGCTTGCAGGAGATGGGCCTCGCGCCGTCGCCCCTTCTGATCGCGCGGATGCTGGCTACGTACCGGCAGCATCGTCCCGACATCTGCCTTGCGCCCGATGCGGAGCGGTTCCTTGCGGGGCGTGATGGCAAGACGGGCTTTGCGGTGATCACCGACGGCTTTCTTGATGCGCAGAGGCGCAAGATCAGGGCGCTGGGCCTGTATGGGCGCGGCATCCACCTTGGTATCTGCACCGACACATGGGGGCGGGAGTGCTGGAAGCCAAACCCGCGCGCGTTCGAGCATGTCGAGCAGATTTTCGGTCGGTCGGGCGGATCGCTGACCTATGTCGCGGACAACCCGTCGAAGGATTTCACCGCCCCCCGATCACGCGGGTGGCGGATGGTGCAGATTGCCCGGCCCGACCGTATCCACAAGTTCGGCATACATGAGGGCGTAAAGGCCGACCGGATCATCGAGACGCTGGAAGAGTTCTGACGATCGCGGTTATTTCCGCGCGTCTTCCACCGTCCACGGAGCGGCATTGATCGCCCGGCGCAGGCACAGCGTGAGGCTGCCCAGCCAGATCACGCCGAACAGCAGATGAGCGATGTTCGCGCCCATCGCTCCGACCAGCGGAACCAGCGGAAATACGGCGCAATAGAATGCGAGCGTGCATGCCATCACCGTGCGGAGAAGAGCGCGCTGGTCGCCCAGGGCAAGCAGCCCGGCGCGGCTGGCGGACCCGCTGATCGCGAAGGTGACCGCCAGTATCTGGATCGTGAGCAAGGGGACAGCTCCAGCAAAATGCGGCCCGACCGCAAGGCGCATCAGCGGCCCGCCCACTAAAAGCATGGCAACGAAGCAGATGACGCCGAAAGCCCCCAGCAGCAATTCGGTTTGAACGAGTACGCGGACGAAGGCGTGGCGCTTGCCCGCCGCCACCAACCGGCTGAGGTCGGGATAGACCACGGCCTGCACCTGCGCGCCGACCTGGAGAAGGATGCGACTGACGCGTTTGGCGATGTGGAACAGGCCCGCGCTTGCCGGGTCGGCAAGCCACCCCACGATCAGCGTATCGACCACTTGTACGCTCGACCAAAGGGTGAGGGAGAGGTTCGACCCGAGCGCGAAGCGCCAGATGTCGGGAAAGCGGCCGGTGATCCCTTTCGCCCTTGCTCCTAGCAGCTGACGAAATCCAGGCTGAGGCAAAAAGCGCATGGCAAAAACGAAATTGGCAATCGAGCCCAGTATCTGGGTGACCGTCCATATGAGGATGATCTGGAGCATGCCCGCGCCCGCCAGATAAGCAACTGCCACGCAAAGGAGGCGGACGAACGCGTTCGCGACCTGAATCTGCGCCACCGCGCGATATTGGCCCGCGAGCCTGAATATGGCGGTTGAGACACCGTTGAAGTTGAACAGCAGCGAGGTGGCGAAGAGGAGCGTGTAGCCGACATGCTGGAAGGAGAAGCCGAACAGATAATGTCCGGCGATCGTCAGCACGCTCGCTATCGCCCAGGCCGCGATGCTGCCGCCGATATCGAGCAGCCAGCCGAATTTGAGCAGCGCGAAATAGGTGGCCGGGTCCGCGTGAGGATCGACGGTCGCCCCATTGCGGATCAGCGGTTGCCACGACTGAAAGCTGACGAGCCGCTCGCACGCCTGTCCCAGCGTCAGGATCATGGCGAAGATGCCATAGGTGGCAGGCCCCAGAAGCCGCGCGACCAAGGCAATGGACAGAAGCGTCAGCGCCAGCGTCGCGGCGGTGCCGGACAGAAGATGGAAGACGGCCCGCGCACGCCGATGAGTCAGCGCATCGCGCAACCGAATCGCGGAAAAGGTCATCTTCAATCGAAATCCCACCGCATTCATCGGCACGCCACCTTCAGTCCTGTTTTTCGAGACTTATGATGGGACCGAAGCAGGGAAGACGCAGCTTCTCTGTCGTCTTAACTCCGAATAGCCGGTGCGGGGGGAAGAATTGCGAAACGGGGCAGCGCACTCACCAACAGGCAAGCGGCGCCCCGTTCCGTTCAGAAACGGCCGGTCTGCACCGCCATCAGGCGAAGATGAAATCCGCAGCCGTGAAATTATGGGCGGTCAACGTCCCCAAGGGATCGGCAATGTCGATGCTGAACTTCGCCCCGGAAGAGGTGACGACATCCAGCAAGACGTTACCCGAGGCTCCGTCATGCGCGAACACCGTACCCGGCGCTCCACCCGCAGCATATTTGGTGACTCCCAGCTTTTCCAGCACGATGCGGTCGGCGCCGTCCTGAAAATCCTCTATCCGGTCGCCACCATCCAGCGCGCCCGCGCCTTTGAACACGAACCAGTCGGCGCCCGCGCCACCCCATAGCCTGTCCGCGCCCAGATCGCCGGTCAGCTTGTCGTTCCCCGCATCGCCGTGCAGCTCGTCGGCACCGGCGCCACCCAAGAGCAGGTCGTCGCCATCGCCGCCGAAGAGAATGTCGTTCCCCGCCTCCCCATTCAGGGAATCCGCGTCCTTGCCGCCGTCGAGGAAATCGTTGCCCGCGCCCGATTCCATATTGTCCCGGCCGTCACCACCATAGAGCTGATCCACGCCGCCTTCGGAATCCAGAATATCGTCGCCGCTGCCACCCGACAGATAGTTGTTGCCGTCGCCGCCATCGACCCTGTCATTGCCGTTGCCGCCGTAGACATGGTCGTCGCCCGACTGCCCCTTCAGCTTGTCGTTACCGTCTTCGCCATAAATCCAATCATTGCCAGCGCCGCCGGCCACCGCCTGTGTCGTCAGCAGGCCGGTCGCCGGATTGATTTCGTTCAGGAACCCGTCATCGCCAGCGCCAGCGTAGATGATGTCATCTCCCGCGCCTCCGTCGATATAGTCGCGGCCCCCGCCTGCGAGGATGGTGTCATTCCCGGCATCCCCCAATATCTGGTCGTGCCCGTCGAGCGTTTCGATGCGATCGTTGCCGTCCCCGCCGACGACGATGTTGTTGCCCAGGCCGCCATAAATACGGTCGTGCCCCGCCCCGCCATCGAGCGAGTCATTGCCGTCCTCTCCCCAAAGCTGGTCATCGCCCAAACCGCCCTTGAGGAAGTCGGCGCCCGCTTCCCCATGAAGCACGTCGTTGCCATCATTCCCCTCAATATAATCGTCGCCTAATCCGCCCCACAGCTGATCATTGCCTGCGCCCCCGAATATAGTGTCGATCAAGGATGTTCCCTTGATGATGTCGTCTCCGACAGTCCCGTAAAACTTCGCCATTCACCCGCTCCCAGTAGAGGCCCCACGCGCATGAAAATGGCGCGGGACCGACATAACTGTCTCACGCTAATCTAAACGATAGGTTGATTGAAACCGCCGGGCAGGCGCGGATTCCGGCGGGTCCGGGAGGCACGAGAAGGCCGATTTGGGGGCGCGCTTCCGGCATTATGCGTTTTAGCGCAGTGACTTCTCCGGACGGGAATCCGGTTCGCACGCGTCAGGGCGCGCGCGCCGACACGAAATCAGCGTCGCTTAGAAGTGTCAAAAACAGGCTGCACCGTTCAGATAGCGACAGGCCTGGTTGAGCTTGCCCCGGACTGGCGCGGGGCGATCGCCTCCGTCGCTGCGCGCTCCCATTGGACAAGGACACGGTCGACGGTGAAACGCTGAGACGCGGCCCGCGCCCCTTCGGACAGGCGGCGGCGCTGATCGGGGTCGGCGCACAGGGCTGCGATGGCCGCGCCAAGAGCGGACACGTCGCCATCCGGGACCAGCAGGCCGCTGATCCCGTCGGCGATCATTTCGCCGGGGCCGAAGCGGCAATCAAAGGAAATCACGGGGACGCCCGCCGCCATGGCTTCGCCGACGACGATCCCCCACCCTTCAAAGCGGGAAGAGAGGACGAAAATGTCGGCTTCACGCAGCCAGCCGCCATGATCCTTTGTGACGCCCGGCATCGACACCCGGTCTTGCAGGCCTAGCGCGTCCCGCTGCGCTTCGAGCTTCGCGCGCTCCGGCCCCTCGCCCCAGATCACGAGCGACCAGTCGGGGATCATAGGGGCCGCGCGGGCGAAGGCATCCAGCAGCAGGTCGAACCCCTTTTGCGGCACCAGCCGCCCGACGGCGACGACCTGCTTGCCGCATGGGCGCGCCTCATCGAGCGTGATCGGAGCATAGGTGGGATTGGGAATGACCCACTGGCGCGGGCGCATGACCTTGGGGAAATATTGCATCGCGCCTTGCGTCATCGTCACCAGCCCGTGCGCGCGCGCATAGGTATAGCGGCGCAGAGCCGACCAGAAGGCGCCGGGTCGTTGCTGGGCGGGATTGTTGCGTTCCGACACGATCACCGGGATGCCGAGCGGCTTTGCGGCAAGAACGGTGACGGCGTTGGTGCGCGTCAGGAAACTGATGATCAGGTCCGGGCGCGTGCTTGCCAGTGCCGTGCGGAGCGCGCCGATGCGATTGAAGACCGCGAGGGCGGATCGCAGCACCGGCAAGCGCCCGACGGGAAAGCCCAGCTGCGTGATGCTGACCGCCGGATCATGCGCATAATAAGGGCGCGCTCCGGGCTCTTCGAAGGCGAACAGACTGACCGTCCAGCCCGACCGGCTGAAATGATTGCACAGGAGGCTGACGATATGTTCCGATCCTCCAGCACGCAGGCCGGGCAGAATGAAGGCGATGTGCGGCTTGCCTCTGGCTGAGGCATCCGTCCGGATCGGCATTGTCATCCGCGCACAGTGAAGCCTTGGCCGCGTCAAATCCATGGGACTTGCGGATTATCGCCAGTTGGTCGCGGCGGCCAAGCGGCTTAGCCAGAACCGCAGGCCGCTCGCATTTGGGCTAATCCCTATTGGCCTGCGTCATAGCCAAGCGCCCACTTCATGACGCCGCCACACATTGTAGGCTCAACGGCTATGATAGTAGCAGCAACAGAATTTTTCTCGCACCCGGCTGAAGCCCTTCCCCAGCAGGTGGAAGACGCCTTCTTCAGTTCCATCAAGAACCCGAACAACACGTTCAAATGCACGTGGGGCGGCCGTTTCGGCGCGCTGGACGGCCGTCTGGTGGGCGCGGTCAAGGCACGCGGGCTGGACGTACGGGAAGTACTGGACGTGGGGGTATCGTCGGGGACGACCACGCTGGATTTGTGCGACGCCTTTGCCCGTGAAGGATACCGGCCGCGCATCATCGGCACCGATTACGCCATCCATGCCTGGATCGTCCCGCTGGGCAAAAGGTGCGCGGCGCTGCTCAACCCGGAAGGTCAGCTGTTGCAGGTCGACCTGTTCGGCCGGTCGATACAGCCATGGCGGCGCCGTCTGGATTATCTGACCGGCATGTGGCTGGTGCGGCCGATCCTGTCCCGCATCGTCGGCGGTCTGGCGGCACGCAGGCTGCGCCAGGGTGCGGGCGTCAGGAAGGTCGAACTTGTCAGCCCGCGCGTCCGCAACCATGGGCTCATCACGATTGTCGAGGATGATGTGCTGACCCCGCGTGACGGTTTCGGCCGCCGTTTCGATCTGGTGCGCGCCGCCAACATCCTCAACGCAAATTACTTCGCCGAAGCCGACCTTCGAAAGGCGGTGGATAATCTGCGTTCCTATCTCAAAGGTCCAGGATCGCTGCTGTTCATCGTGCGCACGCGGGTGTCCGGGGACCATCATGGGACGCTGTTCGCCATGAGCGACAGTGGTGCCTTGGAGGTTGTGGAACGGATCGGTGCCGGATCGGAAATAGAAAAGTTGCTGACCGCGATGTGAGCGGCACGGCTTCAGGAGCCCCCATGAAGATTCTCCACGTCATAACCGCTTTGAATGTCGGGGGCGCGGAAACCATGCTCGCGAAGCTGGTGGATCATGAACGCAGGCAGGGCGGCGCGATGCAGCCGTCGGTCGTGTCGCTGATGCCACCGGGTGTAGCTGGAGACCGCATCCGTGCGAGCGGCGTGCCGCTTCATCATTGCGGCATGAGAAGGGCCATCGATCTGCTACCGGGACTTGCCCGCCTTCGCGCCGTCATCCGGCAGGAACAGCCAGCGGTCATCATGGCGTGGATGTATCACGCCCATCTCGCCACCCGGCTGGCGACCTTGGCGAGCGCGGACACTGTGCCGGTGATCTGGAATGTGCGCCACAGCATCGATGAACTGTCGCAGGAAAAGCCCCTGATGCGGGTCATCGTGCGGCTGGCCGCCGCATGTTCATCCTGGCCGCGCACGATCATCTATAACTCCCATGCGGCGGCGGCGCAGCATCAGCGGCTGGGCTTTCACGCGGGAGATATGGCGGTCATTCCCAATGGGTTCGATTGCGACCTCTTTCGTCCACGTGAAGAGGCTCGCGATGCGCTTATCCGCGATCTAGGGATTGCACCGGGCGCGCTGATCGTCGGGATGGCGGCGCGCAATCATCCGATGAAGGATGCGGCCACTCTGGTCGAAGCGGTCCTGCGCGCTCGCGAGCGTGGCACCGATGTTCACCTGCTGCTGACGGGTCAAGGCATGGACGGACCCACCGGCGCGCTCGCAAGTCTGCTGGCGTCCATGCCTGCCGACCGCCTGACCCTGCGGAGCCATGACCGGAATCTTGAGACATTGCTGCCCGGCCTCGACATAATCGCGCTGCCTTCGGCCTGGGGTGAAGGTTTTCCCAATATCCTGGGCGAGGCGATGGCATGCGGCGTGCCCTGCATCGCGACCGATGTCGGGGACAGCGGCTGGATCGTCGGCAAAAGCGGGACGGTCGTTCCGCCACGCGACCCGGCGGCGCTTGCCGAGGCGATCATGGCGATGGACCGGCTGGGTTCCGATGGGCGCCACCAATGGGGTGAGATCGCCCGCACGCGCGTGCAGGAGCAGTTTTCGATGGGCCAGATCGCGGCGCGCTACCACCAGCTTTACCGGGATGTATCTGGTTCCTCCTTTCAGGAACGGGGAGCCCCCGCCTCGCCACGCCGCGCACAGGTGATGTGAACATGTTGCAGGTCTTGCCCGCCTCCCCCTCTCTGTCCGGATCCGCCGCGACGCTGGACCACGAAGCCGGAAGCGCTGCCCCGGCGCGCATCTGCTTCCCCTTTGCCGGGGGCGCGATGGGGGGGAGCCATATCTCCGCGACCAAGCTCATCCATCAGCTGGATCGGAGCCGCTTCTCGCCCCTCATCGTCCTGCATTATGGATCGGGTCAGTTCGGCGATTTCCTGCGATCCGAGGGGCTGGAGTTCGTCACTCTGCCCGATACCCGATTCTTCGGCGAGTCGCCTGGCGTTCCTAAGGCGGGAGGCAAGGCGGAGACGGTGAGCGCCTTGATCGATCAGTGGCGCATGACCCATTTTCTGAGGCTGAACGACGTCCGGATCGTCCATACCAATGATGGGCCGATGCATATGTCCTGGGCACTGCCCGCGCGTCTGGCAGGGGCCAAGATGCTGTGGCACCATAGGGGCAGTCATGATGCCCGAGGCGTCCGCTTCGTCGCCCCCTTCGCGGCGGATCGCATCGTCGGCGTATCCGCCTATGCCTTGTCCGAGGTGCGCCGTCGAAAGCGCGCGGCGCGCAAGACTTCCGTCATCTACAGCCCCTTCGATGCCGACGCGGCGCCGATTGATCGGGCGCAGGCGCATCTGGCGCTGACATCGGAGCTGGGGGTAGATCCTGCCACCCGCCTTCTTGGTTTTTTCGGCCATTTCATCGACCGCAAAAGGCCGCTGATGTTCGTGGAAACGCTGGCACATATTGTCCGGAAGCGGCCCGATCTTCCGGTGATGGGGTTGATGTTCGGATTGCCGCTGACGGATGGGATAGAGGAGCAGATCAACGAAAAAGCCAAAGCGCTGGGCGTAAGCGATCGCCTGCGCCTCATGGGCTTTCGCTATCCCTCCGCCGCGTTGATGGCGGGCTGCGACATTCATGTGGTGACGGCCGTCAACGAGCCCTTTGGCCGGTCCCTGATCGAAGCCATGCTGCTCGGCACGCCCGTAATTGCTGCCGCATCGGGCGGTAATATCGAAGCGATCGACCATGGCGTGACGGGCATGCTGGTCGAACCCGATGATCCCGCCACCATGGGGCGGGCCATCGTCGAGCTGCTCGATTGTCCCGATCGCCTGACGGCGATCGCCGCGCAGGCGCAGATCCTGGCGAACCGCCGTTACGGCGTGGAGCAGCATGCGTCGCAAGTGTCCGCAATCTATCAGTCGCTCCTCGGGACGGGGCCGCGCCGGAACCGGAGGCGATGGTGAGTTCGAATGCGGTGGCCGCCCTGGGTGTCGGGATCGCCGCGCTACTGGTGGCTCCGTTTGTCACGCCTTCCGATATCGTGCGGCAATTGACGGGCACCGGCAATTCCGACGGAACTTCAGTATTGCCCGAAGTACCCGGCGCCGAAGCGTTCCCCGGAGCCGAAGGCTTTGGCCGACGGACCCGTGGCGGACGTGGCGGCGTGATCATGCCGGTCACCACGCTGGCGGACCACGGCCCCGGTTCCCTGCGCGCATGCATAGAGGCCAAAAAGCCTCGCGTGTGCATCTTCCGCGTCGCTGGCGTGATCCGTTTCACGACGGATCGGCCCGTGATACGCCACCCCTATATCACCGTCGCCGGTCAGACCGCGCCTGGGGGCGGAATATTGATCACCCATGCGGGAGGCGAAAGCGGCAACACCCCTATCGTTGCCAAAAATACGCATGACGTGATCATTCGCCATATCCGCGTACGCACTGATCGCAACGGCAATGCTGCCGCCAGCAACGGATCATTCCTTTTTGAGAACAGCCACAACGTTATTTTCGATCATGTCAGTGGCGCCTGGGCATTAGGTCAGATCATCGGCGGCTTTGGCGTGAACGACAATATCACAATGTCCAACTCCATCTTTACAGAGGGCATTTCCCGGCGGAGCAAATGCGCGATGCTCGCTTTCGACCCGCGGGAGCCGCAGAAGGTCAGCTTCATCCGCAACCTGTGCGCTCATAATGGAAGCAGAAGTCCAGACGTGAATTTCACGCCCAAGTCATGCGTGGAGATCGTCAACAATATTTTTTATAATGCCAGGTCCCAATTCACCCGCGTGCAGGAAATCTATGGCGGAACGCCCGTCAACATCGTCGGCAACTATTACAAAAATGGTCCGGACGGCACGGACAAGATTGCTGCAATAGATCGTGATGTGGGCGCCAGCACGGGCCAATCGGAAATATTCATGGCCGCCAACAGGCTGGATCAGGTCAAGGTCATGACGACCCGCGCCGCAGCCGCTGCGCGTGTGGGGCGGCCCGTCTGCCCCCTTAGCATGAAGGTCGCCTCACCCGAAAAGGCCTATATCCAGGTACTGGACGGCGCTGGAGCATTTCCGCGAGATGCGCTCGACCTACGTACCGTCAGCGATGTTCGCAACCGGACAGGGAATATCCTGCGTAACGCAAGAATGCGAAACGGACCACGCCCGCTACCCCGGATTGCGTCCGGAACGCCCTATGTCGATCTGGATGAGGACGGGATGGCCGACAGCTGGGAGCGGGCCAATGGCATTAACGCCCGGCGCAATGATGCCTGGCAGGATGCCGACCATGACAATTGGCTGAATCTGGACGAATTCCTGGATTTTGCCCATCGCGAAGTCATGGCCGGGCGGCAGATACGCTGATCCTCTATCCAATCAATATTGCAGGCGGATTTCCGCGCCGACGATCGAGCGGTCGAAATCGTCGAACGCTCTTGTGCTGTCGCGATTGGCGATGCGGCCGGTGAGCGCGAAGGAAATATTGCGGTTCACCAGATATTCGACTTCGGCCACACCGGCGATCGTCCGTTCGTGCTGGCCCGACCCAATGAAACTGCTGCGGCGGTACAGCACGGAAGCCTGCCAGCGCAGATTGTGATAAATCTCATTCTGCACACCCAGCCGGAATCTCGTGTCGGTCCGCGACTGCGCGCCAGTGCGGACAGTGGCGACATCGCCCCGGAAGCCATCGAGCGTGACCGCCCATCTGGGCGAAGGCGTGTAGGTCAGCCCGGCCGAAACCGACAGGCCGGTCCTGCTGTCAAATAGCGCGTCGTCGGGGTTGAAGCGGAACACGCCGACGGACGCTTCGCCACGGATCAGGCCGCCGGGTTCAAAAGCGACCCCTGCCCGTGCGCCATAGGTTTTGGAATCGCGGTCTACACCCGACGCGTCCACCGGCAACCGGAACTCGCGCCGGGTGATAAAACCCTCGCCGAACACATTCATCATGCCGCCGACCCGGTATCCCAGCCGGGCGGAGCCGGAATATTGGTCGAAGTCGCGTTCGGCATCGACGGCGGCTAAGGCGTTGTTCTTGAGCCAGGTGCCCTTCACGCCGAGATTGAAGCGGGCGCCCTGATGCGTATAGCCAAGGTCACTTTGCCACTGGTCATATCTGCGCGGCGGCGTGCCGACGCCCGTGCGGGATTCAGGTTCGCCGCGGTCCTCGACCAGCCGCATCCAGCCCGCGCTAGCGGTAATATTATCGGCGCCAGACAGGTGATATACGCCGCCGATGCTGGTATTTATGCCTTCGGAATTTTCACTGTCATTCTTGAAATAGCGCCGGATTACCCCCCGCGCCTGCGCCGCCAGTTCGAACTTGTTATCGCTCAGCCGCAGGTTGAGCCACGGCGAGATGGTCAGGCGCTCATCGTCGACTTCATTCGAGGACAGGGCGTAGATGTTGGAATCATATTCAAGCCGGGCATCGGCACCGAGATAGGCCGATATTCTGCCCAACTGCACCGCTCTCGCCTCATATTCCTCCGGTGTTTCCAGCAGCGGCGTGGCTCGATCCAGCTGCTGTGCGGCAGCGGGAAGGGCCATGCCCGTCAAAATGACGCATGAGCAGAAGGGGATGAGGCGCTTTGCTGTCAAAACCATTTCTCCACGACTTTGATGGTGTCACCCGGCTGGATCGGCGTATTTTCGGAAGCCTTGGCGGTGGACGCTTGGCCATTCACCTGACGGATGATGGCAACCGTGTTGCGATTGGCGCGAAATGTGTACCCGCCTGCCACCGATACTGCGGTGACGACCGTCATACCGGGCCGATAGGGATATTCGCCGGGGCTACGCACTTCACCAAGGATGTAGATGGGCCGCAGCTTCACCGGCTGAACACTGACGGCGGGCGAGACCATCAGCCGTTTTTCCACCAGCAGGGCGGCGATGCGCTGTTCCAGTTCGGGGATGGTCGATCCCCTGACCGGAATCCCGCCCATCAGCGGCAACGTCAGTTCGCCGCGATCATTGACGACGAAGGCCGTGCCATTATCGATTTCGGTAAAGCCGGGAACGATGATGCGAAGTTCATCACCCGGACCAAGCCGATATTGATCGGCGTTGGCAGTGGAAACAGCAGGCAGACCGGACACAGAGCCGGTACAGGCCGAAAGCGCGAGCATCAGGGAAATGCCGATAGAGTGAACTAGCCGCATGACCACCTCCCATTTCCTGGCCACTTCTGGCCATTTTTGTTACAGTTTCAGAACAGAAATAAATTAATGTCAATTGCTGCTGGATAGTTATTTGTTCGGAAAGGATAAACTCTGGTCGCCTTCCCGAGCATCCTCGAGCGCCTCCAGCAGCGCATCGACGATGATTTGCATATCCTTATCCCCCAGCAGATGATCGACCGGCAGCATGAGGCTGCGTTCGCCTATTTCGGCGGCGATCGGCAGGGAATGGAGATTGGGGTGGGCACTGTTCCGGACGGCCAGTTCCCGGGACATGTCCGGGCATGATCCTGTCCCGGCGGGTATGCCATGACAAGCGAGCGCGGCGATGACGGCAGGTCTAGCATCCGCCGCGTCCAGCATGAGGTAGAATTTGTAGAAGGCGTGATCCACCCCCTGCGGCACCTGTGGCACATGGATCAGCGGATGATCGCCCAGTCCTTCGCGCAGGATGGCGGCATTGGCGCGCCGCCGCGCCAGCCAGGACGGCAGCTTGCATAACTGCGCCCGCCCGATCGCGGCCTGCATTTCCGTCAGCCGCCAATTGGTGCCGAAACTTTCATGCAGGTAGCGGAAGGCGTTACCTGCCGAAGGCGCCGAGAGCATCGCGGGGTTCTTGCCATGGTCCTTATAGGCCCAGGCGCGTTCCCAATGCGCTTCGTCCCTCAGCAGCAACATGCCCCCTTCCCCGCCCGTCGACATGATCTTGTCGGTGCAGAAGGAAAAGGCGGCGGCGTGGCCGAAGGAGCCGACCTTCTTTCCATCGATGGCGGCGCCATGCGCCTGGGCACAGTCCTCCACCAGCCACAGGCCATGCCCGTTCGCGATCGCCGACAGCGCCTCCATGTCACAGGGCCAGCCAGCCAGATGGACGCACAATACGGCCCTCGTCCTTCCGTTGATCAGCGGAACGACGGCGGTGGGATCGATCGTGTGGCTATTGGCGTCGATGTCCGCGAATATTGGCACAGCGCCGACCGCCGCCACGGCAGAGGCGCTGGCGAAGAAGCTGCGGGCCGGAACGATCACCTCATCGCCCGGCCCGACGCCCAGCGCGCGAAACGCCAGCTCCAGCGCCAGCGTGCCGTTGGCAAGGGAAATCGCATGGGGCATGCCGCAATACAGCGCGAACTCGCGTTCGAAGGCGCGGCACTCGTCACCATGCACCAGCGAGTTGACGCGGCCGCTTTCCAGCACCCGGACCACGGCATCGATCTCGTCCGCTTCATATTGCGGCCAACGCCGGTCTGGCGGTGGGAAAGGCGGGTGCGTGATGGCCGCCGCGCTGATTTCGCGCGTCTGGACTACGGAATTCATATCGTCATCCCCCGGGCTATGGGCATCGGCCGCCGGAACCGATGGCACCCGGTCATTCGTTCGCAGCCTTGCCGACCAGGTCGATCTCCCGAGTCAATTCTCGCAGCGTTTTTGCCCAGTTCGATTGGGCGGGCGCGCGCAGCAATTCCTTCATCAGGTCGCGCACCCCATCCTCATCATGGGTATGGATGAGGTTTGCCAATTCGGTGAAAGCGTTCACGAGCTTTTCGAGCGGGACGGGGCAAGGGCTTGCTTCGATAACTCCAGGGATGCTGGAACGAAGCTGTTCCTCGGTGGTGTCGAACAATTCCTCGTAAAGCTTCTCGCCGGGACGAAGGCCGACGAACTTGATCGGCACGTCGATGTCCGGACGCAGGCCCGCCAGACGGATCATTCGCCGGGCGATGTCGACGATCTTGATCGGCTCACCCATGTCGAGGACGAAAATGGTGCCGCGATCAATGTTGGTTTCCATCGCGCGGGCGCTGCTTTGCAGGATGAGCTGCACCGCTTCGCCCACGGTCATGAAATAGCGCTTGATGTCCGGGTGCGTGATGGTGAGCGGCTTTCCGGCGGCCATTTGCTGTTGAAGCAGGGGCACGAGCGATCCGCTGGAACCCAGCACATTGCCGAACCGTACCGTCATGAAACGCGGGCTATCAGGGTCGCACTGGCCGATCAGGTCAAGCGCCTGGCAGTAGAGTTCGCCAAGGCGCTTGGTGGCGCCCATGACGCCCACCGGGTTGACCGCCTTGTCCGTCGATACCTGGATCATCGCGAGCGAGCCATAAGCGCAGACCGCGTCCGCGACATTTCGTGTGCCAAGCACATTGGTATGGGCACCCTCGCACGGATTGGCCTCGACGATGGGCACATGCTTCAGCGCGGCGGCATGGAAAACGACCTCCGGCTGATGCCGCTGGAAGACGTCATTGAGCGCGGCGCGGTCGCGGATCGAGCAGAGTTCGGGCCGACAGATGAGATCCGGGAACTTGTCCCGCGCCTGCATCTCGATGGTGTAGAGATTGAACTCGCAATGATCGAGGAGAACGATCTCGGCCGGGCGGAAGGTGGCGATCTGGCGCACCAGTTCGCCGCCGATCGTGCCGCCCGCGCCCGTCACCAATATCCGGCGGGCGCGGATCAGCCGATCCACGATGCTGCGCTGGAGGGAGACTTCGGGTCGGCCGAGCAGGTCGGCCAGCTCGAACTGCTTGATTTCCAACCGTGCCGTTCCGTCCTTCGCCTTTTGCAGATCGTTGGCGTGCGCGACCGTCAGGTCGCACTGATCGGCCAACTTCACCAGATGGGAGAAGGACCGGCGCGGCATCGTCCTGTCGCCGCGTATGACGAGGCTTTCGGGCTTCAGCCCCCGCGTCGCCAGCATCTCCACGATCTGCGGCAATTTGTCGGGCGAACCCAGCACAGGTACACCGGCGACCTGCAACCGCGTCTCGCGTCCGTCAAAGGTGAGCGCGCCGACGACATTGAACCGATTGGTCCGCTCGGCGCGAAGCATGTCCATCAGCGACCGTATCCAGTCCAACTCACCCAGCAGCAATATGTTGTGACCACCGCCGGGAGGGACGATATGCGCCAGGGCAAATTCGCGCAGACCCCGGCGCACCGTTCGCACGCCGATCATCGCCACCAGCAGCAACGCCGAATGCAGCAGCGCGAAACCGACCGCCTCCAGCGGCACGGCCCGTATCTTTGCCGAGATGATCAGGCACATGCTCCATGCCGCGGTCGCTCCGCCCGCGACCCCTGTCGAAAGCGCGATGCAGTCGCCGAAGGAGAGAAAGCGCCAGCTTCGCCAGTAAAGGCCCGTCAGGCAGAGAGCGAACACCGCCACCAGGGTGAAGAAGATCATGAGGCTGGGACGGTCATAGAAGGCCGCCGAAACGCTGCCCGGTATGGCCATCACGACCAGAAGCAGGGTGGTCAGGATCAACGAAGCGTCGATCAGCATGAGCGCCGCGAAACGGGCCGGGCCGGGAAAGCCGGTCGGCCGCGTCAGCAGATCGTGCAGCAATATCGCCCATCCAGGCCCACCAGCGGAAACCTCCGCCCGCGGGTCTGCGAGATCGTCAAGAAGCGGGTCAGATCCAGCGGGCGGCGCGCTCGCATCCATAGCAAAACCCTTGCGGTTCAAGAGAAGGACCTCCGACGAACAAGCCCCGCATGCTGCCAAAGAGGGCCTGTCGCAGCATGCGGAGCGCGATCGTCTAGATCACGAGTAAAACGGTAACAACTTGGCCCCCGGCCGCAATGAACCAGACAGCTATCATCCCTTGTGGCAGGAATCGGTGCGGGTGTTGGCCGAACGAGCAGAATATCCGCAGGCATGCGCCCCGAATGATTTGCGGGAGGAAGCTGGATTAAGTCTTTTGGCTAATTGACATGTGCGCCGGGTCGTATTCGCCCACGACATCGACTGACGGGCTAAATCCAAGCCACTGCCAGAAGATCATTTCCACAATAGGTTACGCGCGAATCGCACATGCTGTTCAACACATGTCATCAGGCCACCCTAAAGGACAGCGCTTCCTTGCTCTTTGGGATGGTTCAGACAAATTCATGAATAGACAAGCGGTTAGCGAAATCGCGCCAACGCACGATCTTCACGTAAGTTAAATTTTTCCAAAATGTTACGCCTATTGTTCAACGCTGCATTTGTGATACTCTCCGACCCGATAAGACAGGGGTCGCCTTCAGCAAGTGCTTTTGCATTCAATCCATCACAGTCTTTCTGTGATGTTGAGGGAGGCGGACGATGACAATGGATTCAGATGTTGTGCTTGTGGGCGGAAGCTCCATCGTCAGAGAGGGTCTCCGGCGGCTTCTTTCGTCACAACAGCGTCAGATCCTCTATACCGGGGCCAGACTGGACGAGCCTTGCCCCGCCCACGTCGCCGATTCCGACTGCCTTTTGCTGCTGATCGAAGATCAGGACATGGAATGGAACGGCGCGGCGCTTGCTCGAGCGCGCGAATATTATCCAAGCGCGCGGATCGCGATACTCGCCAACAAGTTCGATTTCGACGCAATGCTGGATGCTTTTCGATCGGGCGCCGAAGGCTATCTGATCAATGACCTGTCATGCGAACGACTAGGAGGGTATCTCGACCTGATCGCGTTGGGAGAAAAGATCTTTCCTTCTCAACTGGCCCAGAAGCTGATCGACCAATCCGCCGTCTGCGAGGAAACGCCCAACGCCGTGTCTATCGACTGCGCCAATCTGTCGGCACGGGAAATGGAGATATTACGGCGCCTGATCGCAGGATTGCCCAACAAGGTCATCTCGCGCGAGCTTTCGATCAGCGAAGCCACGGTCAAGGTTCATGTGAAAGCGGTCCTGCGCAAGCTGCGGGTGTCCAATCGCACCCAGGCAGCTATATGGGCAGCAGGACAGGGACTGCATGGTCAGAGAGCTGACAGCGCAACGCCCTCGCCATCCAAGGCCAGCCCTGCCGCTTTCCCGCCGAGGGGCGCCACGCGCGGCACCGCCGATTGTTCGGCAAGTGCGTGACGACCGCCGGAGGACAGAGGCAGCATTTTCACGGGCGGTGCTAACCATCCGTTTTCATTGCCTGACCCCCTACCCAATCGGATATCGTCCCCTGCCCTTTTGAACGCCGGGCAGGCATTATGTGCAATGGACTAAGTCGGGCCAGATTTGCATCCTAGTCACGGAACAAGGCAGAAAAATAGCCGGAGCGCCAGGCGTGCAAACCAGTCAGTATCAGGCAAGCCATTATCCATTGCCCGGCGGCCGTCGTGCCAGCCCCGCCCAGGAACGAACGCAATTCTGGACGGACGAACTCCACAGATGGGAATTCGTCCTGCTGCAAGGCGCGGTGTTTTTCGCGCCTTACAACGCCTTTCGCCATCCCAGCCTTTACATAACCATAAGCGACGTGATGTTCGCAGGCGCCTTCTTCCTGCGTGTGTCGACAGGGAGGGTGGCGTCGCCCTTTGCCAGTCTGAACTGGCTCTGGGTGCTGGGACTGCTGATGCTTAGCGGCGGCCTTTTCATAGGCAGCGTTTTCAAGGGCGATATGGTCCGATGCCTGGTGTTGGTCACGCAATATTCCTTCGCCTATCTGCTCGTGCCGCTCGTCCTGCTGCGTCGGCCGGAGGAAGAAGTCGTCCGCCTGATCAAATGCGGAATCTGGGGCATGGTGGTCATGTGCGCGCTCGGCGCCATGGTCTACTCGGCCGGTTATTACAGCATCGACAGGGAACAGATGGCCCTGGTCACCGGCAACAAGCGGCTACAGGGCTTTGCCGGCAATCCCAATGGCATGGGCGTGCTGACGGTCATGGCGATGACGCTCGTCTGGCTGATGCTCCTGTCCAAACAGATGCGGCCGATGATTGCGCTGCCCTGCCTCGCCATTCTCATCACGGGCGTGATCCTGACCAGTTCCAATACCGGACTTTACAGCATGATCGCCGCCGCCCTGATTTTCTTCGGCGGCAGACGGAATTTCAAGACCCTGATCATCGTCGCGGCGCTGGGCGCTGCCGTGCTCGCATTCGGGCAGAATTATCTTCCCGCGACATTCCAGACCAGGGTTCTTTCCGCCCTGAACTCTGGCGATCTTTCGACCGCGGGTACGTTCGAGTCCCGGCAGGAGTTGAACCGGGAAGCGTTGGAGATGGCCGACAAGAATCTCATCATCGGCCTTGGCGCGGATCAGTATCGGCAGGAAAGCCGCTATGGTCTTCCTGTCCATAATCTTTATTTGCTGCTGTTGAACGAGGGTGGCGGCCTGTCGTTGCTCGGCTATCTGGTGCTGATGACCGTGCCGATATTGGCGGGCATCGTCGGCTATCGAGCGCGGTATGGAAAGCTCGTGCTGCTGACGATCGTCACGACGCTCGTAACCTTTGCCAACGCGGTGATGGGCATGCCGCACGTTTATGGGCGATGCTGGTTCCTGTTCGTCTTCCTCGCCGTCAGTCCTGCGCTGATCGGGCCGGGCGTGATCAGCCCTCGCTTCTTGCCTTCCCCCTCACAACGCAGAGGCATGCGCGGCCATCTTCCCCCGCTGGAAAGCTGAAGGCCCTGCCCGGTTTTCAGTGACCGTTGCCCATACTCGCTCTCCTGGGCACCATTGACACATCTTCCGGATCATCACCCTTCTTCCGTCTGGGGCCTTCGAGAGGCCGGACAGAGGGGTTAAGTGGGCGTGTCGATTTGGGCAGGATATGCGGGCGCCATGGCATCAGCGGCGATTGCGATTTTGCGGGACATCTCTGCGCGCCTGGCTGTTAAGTCCATCGTTCGTCAGCGGCGTTCATGGCCCAAATGATCGGCGCTGCAATCTCGCGCATGAGATTGCATGAGGTTCGTTTCGGAAGAAAGGCGCTTCAGCCCTCTTCCCGCCGACAGCTTCTGATGAGCCCGCAACTTGGCACTCTGCTCTGGGGAGAGCGCCTGCCCTGGCGCGCACAGCGACAGGCCAATCCGCGAAAGGCTGCACGAAGGTATCGCGCAGCCTTCAGGCCGTCATGCCATATGGTCCGCGCGGTCGCGCCAGCGCGATGGGGCCATCCGCTCATACCAGCGGCGAGGGGTCGGCATTTCGCCGCTGAAATATTCCGCTGAATCCATGTAGAACTGGACCGGATCGCCATAGCCGCGACGGGCGTGTTCCGCATAATCGACGCGATTGATGACGACACCGTCCACCGGCTTTTGCAGCACCTGCAACGCCGCGCGCACCTGTTCGATCGTGGTGCGACCCCACCGCACCACCAGCAGCGTCTGATCGGCCGCATCCATCAGCATGCGCGAATCCCGCGTGGCAAGCGTGGGGGGCGCATTGATGATCAGGAGATCATAATGTTCGCGCAGATGGTCCAACAGGTCGTTGACCTTCCCCAGCCGCATGATCGCGGCCGGATTGCGCGCAGGTTCACGCGCGCTGAGGACAACGGGTTCATAGGTAGTGATTTCGGACGGCTGCTCTGCGTCTGGCCTTTGCGTCAGGGCGAGCGTTGGAAGCATATGGCGCGCATCGACCGCACCGCTGAGAAAATCGATGAGGTCCGGCTTCCCCCCCGCATCATCGGTGGGACGCAGAACGTCACTGGGACGGCGCAGATCGAGGTCGATCACGATCGCGCGGCGGCCCATGGCGACGGCCGCAGCCAGCAGGGTGAGCGTGACGGTCGATTTGCCGTCTCCGGTAATGGGCGAGGTGATCAGCACGGTCTGCGCCCTTCCCGGCTGGGCCAGTTCGGCGACCTCGCTTCCCAACCCACGGGCCACCTCGGCAAAGAGCGACTGGGGGTCTTGAAGCACCGGGTTCGCCTTTGCCGACCTCAGGGCGTCGCCATCCAACTCGGGCAGCAGGGCAAAGGTGCGCAGGCCGAACTGATGATATATCTGCTCGGCATTCCAGAGGCGGTTGTCCGTCAGCTCGATGCCGAACACCACCAGCAGCCCCAGGATCAGCGATCCGACGAACGCGGCGAAGGTCGCGGACTTGGGCCGGGGCGAAATCGGGTCCTGCGGGACGGCGGCAGGCGACATCAGGCGCGAATGGATGCCCGATGCCGCGAGGCTGGCTTTCACCTGCTGCGCACGCGTGCTCATGGCGGTGAAAGCACTGCGCGCGGCTTCCGCATTGCGTTCGAGCGAGTTCAGCTCGACCGTCGCGGCGGTGTTCGCGAATGCCTTGCCAGTGATCGAACGCAGCGTTCCTTCCAACTGGCCTGCGCGCGATGCGGCAGAGGCCGCCTCGCTCCTTGCGATGCCCGCTTCACGGGCGGCCGCGTTCTGGGCCTGGGTCGTGGCAGCGGCGATGACCCTCGCCTGTTCCTGCTGCATGCTGCCGGTGGTTTCCGCGATCTGCGCTTCTACTCCACGCATCTTGGGATGTTCGGACCCATACATCATGGCGAGTTCGCTGCGCGTGCGGGTCAGATCGTCCAGTTGCCGCCTTTGCTGGTCGAGCAGCGGGGACGTCGCGCCCGCCGTCGTGATGTTGCTCACGGCGCTCGCGATGCCAGCTGCCCGCGCGCTTTGCGCGGCGCGCATGGCGGCGGCGGAGGCGGCTTCGGTGGCGATCCGGTTGATCTG
>CAMPIM010000035.1 GCA_946886365.1 uncultured Novosphingobium sp. | reverse complement strand
CAGGCCATGGGGGTCAAGGACCGGATGGCCTGGTGAGTGGGTGTGTGAAGGGGGGACTCTCTCCCTCTCCCCTTTAGGAGAGAGGGCTGGGGAGAGGGGAGCAACGCCAAGGTCTAACAGTCCCCTCTCCCGCCTTCGCTACGCTTGGCACCCTCTCCCCTGAAGGGGAGAGGGGAATTGCCGTTCCGCACCAACTTGCCCCCGCATCTATAAGGCCCTATTGCGCCCGCGCATGAACAGCAAGCACGCCCCCGATCCCGCTCTCCTCGCCAAGGCCGAAACGCTCGTGGAGGCGCTGCCCTATATGCAGCGCTATGCGGGGCAGACTTTCGTCGTGAAATATGGCGGCCATGCCATGGGCGATCCCGAAGCCGCGCGCGATTTCGCCGAGGATGTCGTGCTGATGAAGGCGGTCGGCATCAATGTCGTCGTCATCCATGGCGGCGGGCCGCAGATCGGCGCGATGCTGAAGAAGCTGGGCGTCGAATCGCATTTCGTGAATGGCCTGCGCGTCACCGACAGGGAGACGGCGCAGATCGCCGAGATGGTGCTGGCAGGCTCCATCAACAAGGAAATCGTCGGCTGGATTTCCGGCGCTGGCGGCAAGGCTGTCGGCATTTCTGGCAAGGATGGCGGGCTCGTCCTGTGCGAGAAGGTCGGCGATACGCGGGCGCCCGATCCTAATTCGGGCATTGAGCGCAATGTCGACCTCGGCTTTGTCGGCGATCCGGTGAAGGTCGATCGGTCGATTCTCGACACGCTGACCCAAAGCGGCATCATTCCGGTCATTGCGCCGGTAGGCATCGGTGCCGATGGGCACACCTATAATGTGAATGCCGACACGATGGCGGGCGCGATCGCGGCGGAGCTTCAGGCTTCGCGCTTCTTCCTGCTGACGGATGTCGCGGGCGTGCTGGACAAGCAGGGGCAGTTGCTGACCGACCTCGACCCGGCGGCGATCAAGGTGCTGCAGGAGGATGGCACGATCAGCGGCGGCATGATCCCCAAACTCGAAACCTGCGTGAAAGCGGTCGAAGGCGGCGTGGATGCGGCCGTTATTCTGGATGGCCGGGTGCCGCATGCGATGCTGCTGGAGATTTTCACCAAGCGTGGTGCGGGTACTTTAGTGCGGCGGTGAAGGATTCTCGCACCGTCATCCCAGCGAAAGCTGGGATCTCGGGCGGCGTCGCGCTTCCTCTCCTGAGATCCCAGCTTCCGCTGGGATGACGAACGGGGGCATGACGAAAGGGAGGATGACGACAGGAACCCTTGTCGCGGCCTCCCCCGCTCGGCTAGAGCAGCGGCAGTCAATTTGGAGACCGCATGGCCTACGCGCTCTATCAGATCATTGTCATCCTGCTCGATGTGCTGTGGTGGATCATCATCATCCAGGCGATCATGAGCTGGCTGATTGCCTTCAATGTCATCAACACGTCCAGCGATATTGTGCGCACGATCATCGTGGCGCTCGACCGGATGACGGCGCCGATCTATAATCCCATCCGCCGTGTGATGCCGGATCTGGGCGCGCTCGACCTGTCGCCGATGGTCGTGCTGCTCGCTATCCTGATCATTCGCCAGGCGATATTGCCGCCGATCTTCGGGTTGGTGTGAGCGTCTGGCGGCAGGACGGGAACGACCTGCTGCTATCCGTCCGCTTGACGCCGGGGGCGGCGCGTGAGGACATAAGCGGGTGCTGGACCGACGAGAAAGGCGCCGATTGGCTGGTTGCCCGCGTTCGCGCTGTGGCGGAAAAGGGCAGGGCGAACGCGGCGCTGATCGCGCTGCTCGCTAAGGGGCTGGACTGGCCACGCAGCGCGATTTTGCTGGAATCGGGTGACACCAACCGGCTAAAGCGGCTTCGTATCAAGGGCGGTGTCGACGCGCTGGCGCGCCTGTCCGCCATCATCAAGGAACGGGTTGAGGCAGCATGACCATCGGCAAGATCATCGACGGAAAAGCCTTCGCCGCCACGCTGCGCGCGAAAGTGGCGGAGGGCGTCGCCGCCTTTGTCGAACGTACGGGGCGCAAGCCGGGCCTCGCCGTCGTGCTGGTGGGCGAGGACCCGGCCAGTTCCGTCTATGTCCGCAACAAGGGCAAGATGACGGTCGAGGCGGGCATGGAAAGCCTGGAGTTCAAGCTGCCCGCCAGCATCGGCGAGGATGCGTTGCTCGAACTGGTCGAGGAATTGAACGCCGATGACCGGGTGGACGGCATCCTCGTCCAATTGCCGCTGCCCGACCATATTGACGAGGCGGCGGTGATCGGCACGGTCGACCCGGCCAAGGATGTGGACGGGTTTCATGTCGTCAATTCCGGGCGGCTGGCGACGGGGCAGGAGGCGCTGGTGCCCTGTACGCCACTGGGCTGCATCATGCTGCTGAAGGATGAGTTGGGCGACCTGTCAGGCATGGAGGCGGTAGTCGTGGGCCGCTCCAACATCGTGGGCAAGCCGATGGCGCAATTGCTGCTGGCTGAGAATTGCACTGTGACCATCGCGCATAGCCGCACGCGGGACCTGGCTTCGGTCGTGCATCGCGCCGACATCGTGGTGGCGGCGGTGGGCCGTGCCGAGATGGTGAAGGGCGAATGGATCAAGCCGGGCGCCACCGTCATCGACGTGGGCATCAACCGCGTGACGGATACCGAGGATGGCAAGAGCCGAATCGTCGGCGACGTCGCCACGGCGGAAGCGCTGGCCCATGTGCGGGCGATTACCCCGGTGCCGGGTGGGGTGGGGCCGATGACGATCGCGGTGCTGCTGCGCAATACGCTGGTGGCGGCTCATGCGCGCGCGGGGCTGGCAAAGCCGGAGGGGCTGTGACGGCAAGGCGGGCCGTCCTGATCGCGGCTTGCCTTATCGGGCTGGTCGCGGCGCGGCCGCCGATACGGCATCAGCCTGATCCCAGTTCCGTCTTCGCCGCCGAAATCGCCTTCAACCGTTTGGCGCGTGGCAAGGGGCAATGGACCGCCTTTCGCGAGACCGCTGCCGAGGATGCGGTGATGTTCGTGCCGCAGCGGGTGCTGGCGAAGCAATGGTTGAAGGGCCGCGCCGATCCGCCAAAGCCGGTGAGCTGGACGCCGTCCACCATATATGTGTCGTGCGACGGCAATCTGGCGGCGAGCACAGGCAATTGGCAGCGGCCGGATGGAACGGTCGGCTATTTCACGACGATCTGGCGGCGGGACAAGCGGGGCGCGTGGGAATGGGTGCTGGATCATGGCGATACGCTGGCCGCGCCGCGTCCTGCGTCGGAGTTTCTGGTGGGGAAGGTCGCCACCTGCAAGCGGGGCAAAGCGCCTGAGGTGGTGGGAGCCAAGGCGAAAGCAGCAGTGCCACCTGCCGATGAAAGCCTGTTGTGGAATGCGGAGGTTGCGCCTGATGGCAGCCGCCATGTCAGCGTGCGGGTCTGGAACGGGACCGGCTATGACCTTGTGATCGACGACAGGGTGGCGGCGCCCGGAGCATGATCGAGCTGTTCATCTCCGCCTTTGTCACGCTGTTCGTGGTCATCGATCCGCCCGGCTGCGCGCCTATCTATGCCAGCCTGACGACCGGGGCGAGCCATGCGCAGCGGCGGGCGATGGCGATCCGCGCGGTTGGCATCGCGGCGGTGATCCTGTTTATCTTTGCGCTGTGGGGGAAGCAGCTGCTGGGGGTGTTGGGCATCGCACTCGACAGCTTCCGGATCGCGGGCGGGATCATGCTGTTCATCATCGCGATGGACATGGTGTTCGAAAAGCGCACCCAAAGGCGCGAGGACCGCGCGCACAAGATCGCCGAGACGCCCGAGGTCGAGGATGTGTCGGTATTCCCGATGGCGATGCCGATGATCGCGGGACCGGGGTCGATCGCCACTGTGATGCTGTTGATGTCGCGGGCCGAAGGTCTCGGCGAGCGACTGGTCGTCATGGGCGCGGTGTTGGTGACGCTGGTGCTGATGCTGGGGGCGTTGCTGGCGGCGGGGCCGATCATGGCGCGGCTGGGCAGCAAGATCGAGGCGGTGATTACCCGCTTGCTGGGGGTGCTGCTGGCGGCGCTGGCTGCGCAATTCGTGATTGATGGGCTGAAGGCGAGTTTTTGAGGCTCGGTTCGTCTTTCTCCCCGTTCGGGCTGAGCCTGTCGAAGCCCTTCAGTTCTCATGAAGAAAAGAAGAGCCCTTCGACAAGCTCAGGGCGAACGGAGGAGAGGGCAGTTTTACTAGGTCGAGAGCTTACGCCCGGACGTCGCTTTCCGTGACCGGCGCGATCTTGATTTCGACGCGGCGGTTGCTGGCCTTGCCCTCGGCCGTGGCGTTGGAGGCGATGGGCTGCGTTTCGCCGAAGCCGCGCGTTGCGATGCGAGCCGACTGGACGCCGTGGCTGGTCAGATAGTCAGCGACCGACTGGGCGCGGCGTTCTGACAGGGTCTGGTTATAGGCGTCCGCACCGTCGCTGTCGGTGTGGCCGTATACGTCGATATAGGTTTTGGGATATTGCGCGAGCACGGACGACACTTCGTCCAGCGTCGGGCGGAACTGCGGCTGCACGGCGGCGCTGTCGGTGGTGAAGGTGATGCCCGACGGCATGCGCAGCACCAGATTGTCACCATCGCGGATCACGTCCACGCCACTGCCAGCGGTTTCCTCGCGCAGCTTGCGTTCCTGCGCGTCCATGTAAGCGCCGATGCCTGCGCCCGCGACCGCGCCGATGCCCGCGCCCAGGATCTTTTCGGTGCGGTCACGCTTGCCGCCGACCAGATCGCCGAGCAGATAACCGCCCAGCGCGCCACCGATGCCGCCGATCGCAGCCTTAGAAATCTGACGCTGCCCGGTGTTCGGGTCGGTCGTGCAGGCGGCGGTGGCGAGCATGGCGGCCAGACCTGCCGTGCCCATGATGCGATGAGAAATCCGCATAGATTCAGTTCCCTTTTTGTCTTGCACCCGAAAGCGCGGATGCAGGCCCCAATCGTCAAAGCCCGCCTTTTGTTCCACAGGCGAACTGAACCGCAGGTGAGGGGACGGTTGTGAAACTGTAAGGAACAGGGTTATAGGGCGTAGCTGACCACCATGGCCACGATCCCCCTGCACGCTCCGACGCCCTTTCCCTGGGCAGACCTCGTCATCATTCTGGCGCTGGTCGCTTTGAATGGCGTTTTTGCCATGTCGGAACTGGCGATCGTGTCGGCGCGCCGTCCCCGGTTGCAGGCGATGGAGAAGGCGGGGCGGCGGGGCGCGCACACGGCGCTGATGCTGGCGAGCGATCCCGGCAAGTTTCTTTCCACGGTCCAGATCGGCATCACCCTGATCGGCATCATCGCGGGCGCCTATTCCGGCGCGAGCCTTGGCGGACCCGTCGGCGAGCGGCTCCAGCAATTCGGATTGTCGCCCAATAGCGCCGAGAGTCTTGGTTTCGCGCTGGTCATCGGCCTCACCACCTATGCCTCGCTGATCATCGGGGAACTGGTGCCCAAGCAGTTCGCCCTGCGCTCGCCTGAACCCATTGCAGTCATCATGGCGACGCCGATGCTGTGGCTCGCCAAGATCACCGCGCCGATCGTGTGGGTGCTGGACGGGTCGAGCGCGCTCATCTTCCGCCTGCTGCGCATGACGCGGGAGTCGGAACATCATGTGACGGCCGAGGAATTGCACCTGATCGTCGCGGAGGCGAGCCGGTCTGGCGTGATCGAGGAAAGCGAGCGCGCGATCATTTCGGGCGTCGTGCGGTTGGCCGACCGGCCGGTGCGCGAAGTCATGACGCCGCGCATGGATGTGGACTGGATCGACATCGGCGCGGATGATGAAACCATTCGGGCAAGGCTGCTGGAAACGCCGCATACGCGTCTGCCGGTGGGCCGTGGAACGGTCGAGGATATTATCGGCGTCGTGCAGGCGCGCGACATCATGACCGCGCTGTTCCGGGGAGAACGGCTGAACCTTGAACTGCTGATGCGTCGCGTGGAGGTGGTTCCGGATCAGGTCGATGCGATGGACGCACTGGAAGTGCTGCGCCGCGCGGACGTGCCCATGGTGATGGTGCATGACGAATATGGCCATTTCGAAGGCATAGCGACGCCTGCCGACCTGCTGTCCGCCATCGCGGGACATTTCGCGTCCGATCGCGACGTGCATGATGAGCCCGACCTTGTCGAACGAGAGGACGGCAGCCTGCTAGTGTCGGGCCAGATGCCGATGGACCTGCTCGCGGATCGGATCGGTATCGACCTGCCCGAGGACCGGGATTATGCCACGGTCGCGGGCCATGCGCTGTGGCTGCTCAAGCGCTTGCCTGAGGTCGGTGATTTCATCGACGATCAGGGGTGGCGATTTGAAATTGTCGATATGGATGGGCGCAAAATCGACAAGCTGCTGGTCGCGGAGCGTTAAAACGGCCTTCTGGCGACATTGCAGGAGATTCGGGTCGGCTTGTGACCAGGGCCGGTCATAAGGACGCTTGATTCCGATAGGCGAACGCACCCATTGGCTTGGGCGAGATAATTCGATATTTCGGATTTTATCGAATAGTCGAATCGGAAGGTCGCCATCCGTGGCAGGTGAAAATCAGCAGATGTCGTTACCGGACGCCGTCGAAGCACTGTCGGCATTGGCGCATAATCACAGGCTGGCCGTCTTCCGCCTGCTTGTTCGTGCAGGGGCCTCAGGTGTCCCGGCCGGAGAAATAGCGCGCGAAGTGGGCGTATTACCAAGCACGCTCTCCACGCATCTCACCATCCTGGGGCACGCTGGCCTGATCCAGTCCCGACGCGAGGGGCGATCGGTTATTTATTCCGCCGATTATGAGGGGATGGGTGATCTTTTGAAGTTCCTCGTTTCCGACTGCTGCGCAGGACGTCCGGAAATCTGCGCGCCTTTGGTCGCCATGGTGGACACCGCAAATTGCTGTTCGCCTCAATGACAGTCATCCGCAACATTGCCGCTGAAGCCTTGGGCACGGCCATGCTGTTGGCCGTCGTCGTGGGGTCGGGCATCATGGGACAGCGGCTTGCCGCCGGTAATGATGCGATTGCATTGTTGGCGAACACGCTGGCGACCGGGGCGGGGCTGGTCGTCCTGATCCATATGTTCGCGCCGCTGTCAGGCGCACATTTCAACCCGGCGGTAACGCTTGTTTTCCTGCTGCGTGGTGAAGTCACCCCCCAAAAGGCTTTGCAATATGTGGTCGCACAGATTTGCGGCGCCGTTGTTGGCGTATGGACCGCGCACGCGATGTTCGCCGAGCCAGTGTTGCAAATCTCAACCAAGTTGCGTGACGGCTGGGGGCAGGGTTTTGCGGAAGCCGTCGCCACCTTCGGCCTGATCGGGACGATATTGACGACACAGCGGTCCCGACCCGAGTTCACGCCGACGGCGGTGGGGCTCTACATCACGGCCGCTTACTGGTTCACGGCGTCCACATCCTTCGCCAATCCCGCCGTGACCGTGGCTCGCGGCCTGACGAACAGCTTTGCGGGGATTGCGCCATCATCGATCCCCTTGTTCATCGGCGGCCAAAGTGCAGGCGCCATAGTCGCGCTGATGGTGTTTGGCTGGCTTTTACAGGAGGACCCGTATCGTGCCTGATGCCTTTCCCATTAGGATATATCACAATCCCGATTGCGGCACTTCGCGTAACGCGCTCGCGATGATCCAGGCTGCGGGCTATCGTCCCGAGGTCATTGAATATCGCGACATCGGCTGGACCCGTTCCCTATTGGAGCGCCTGATCGCCGATATGCGCGCGTCGCCGCGTGATCTGTTGCGAGAAAAGGGCACGCCTGCCGCGGAACTCGGCTTGATGGGCGCGAATGCCACGGATGATCAAATCCTAGCGGCGATGGTTGAGCACCCCATTCTTGTGAACCGCCCTATTGTGGTCTCCCCCCTGGGCACAAAGCTGTGCCGTCCGTCAGAGGTCGTATTGACCCTATTGGACCGCCAGCCCGAGAGATTCACCAAGGAGGATGGTGAAGTCGTAAAGCCCTGAGACGACCCGAGTTTCAAAAGGGTGCATTTCCCAAAACGCAACGGGCGCGGCATTCACTGCCGCGCCCGTCACGTTCAACAGGAGGGGCCGACCCCTCCGCTATTATTTGCCAGCAGCGGCAGGTCCGGTGGCAGGCGCCGCGTTGGCCGGAGCCTTGCCCTCGACGCTTTCGGCAGCGTTCGTCGCATTGGCGGCGGCTTCGCCGGGCGTTGCGCTCGCTTCTGCGGGTGCGGCATCGGCGGCGGGCAGGGGCAGGTTGGAACCCTGCGTGTTGAGCCATGCGATCAGGTTGGCGCGGTCGGCCGGGTTGCCGAGGCCCGCGAAGGTCATCTTGGTGCCGGGCGCGAATTCACGCGGGCTGGTCAGCCAGTGATCCAGATTCTCGAAGGTCCAGTTGCCGCCCTTCTTTTTGAGCGCGTCGGAGAAGGCGAAGCCGCCCTTGCCCTGTCCGATGCCTTCGCCAACGGTAGCATAAAGGTTGGGGCCGATGCCGTTAGCGCCGCCCTGGTTGACGGTGTGGCAGGCTGCGCACTTGGCGAAGACCTTTTCACCGGCGGCGACATCCGCGCTGGCGAGAAGCGTGTTCAGGCCGGGACCAGCAGCTGCGCCGCCTTCGCCCTCGGCCTCCACGCCTTCGATCGCGTAGCCCATCTTTTCGGGCCGTTCGTCATGGAAATATTTGGAGCTGACGATGCCGCCACCCAGCGCAATGATCCCCGCAAACAACGCCCAGCCTGCAATGGTGTTGAAACGATCACTCATTTCGCTTGGATTCCCTTGAATTTCTGTTCTGGCGGCTTGGTTTCCGCGCCCCCTCTAGCGCGCTGCCATAATGACGCAAGAGCGAACGTGCAAGCATGGTTGGAAGCTGTAACGCCTTCGCCGGTGTCAGTCGGGGACTCCGACACGCTTGCGCGCGCGTGGAGGAGTGCCTAAGCGCGCTTCATCCATGGAAAACTATCCTGCCCCCGCCCGCGCGCTGGTCGCGGAACTCGCCGAAAAGGCCGCAACGGACCCGTCGCGCGCCATCGCCTATCAGGGCGCGCCGGGCGCCAATTCGCACCTTGCGGCGCTTGGCTATGCGCCCGATTGGGTGCCGCTGCCCTGCTTCGCCTTTGAAGATGCGATCGACGCGGTGCGCAATGGCTTGGCGGCGCGGGCGATCATTCCGATCGAAAACAGCCTGCATGGCCGCGTTGCCGACATGCATTTCCTGCTGCCCGAATCGGGGCTGCACATCGTTGACGAATATTTCCTGCGTATCCGCCACTGCCTGATGGCGGTGGATGACAGCCCGGTAAAAAGTGCGATCAGCCATCCTCAGGCGCTGGGCCAATGCCGCCATTATCTGCGCGATCGGGGTATCCAGCCGGTGGCCTATGCCGACACGGCGGGAGCCGCGGCGCTGGTCGCGGAATCGCGCAAGCCGGGGGAGGGTGCCGTTGCGCCCTATCTGGCGGCCGAGCTTTACGGCCTCAAGATGGTGGCGGAGAATATCGAGGATAGCGACGACAATATGACGCGCTTCCTTGTGCTGTCGCGCGAGCCGACCATGCCGGAGCCCGATGATGGGCCGGTCATGACGACATTCCTGTTCGAGGTGAAGAATGTCCCCGCCGCGCTGTACAAGGCGATGGGAGGCTTTGCGACCAACGGCGTCAACATGACGAAGCTGGAAAGCTACCAGCGGGGCGCGAGCTTCGCCGCGACGGAGTTCTTCTGCGACATTGAGGGCATGCCGGGCGACCCCGCCGTGGATCGCGCGCTCGCCGAGCTGGAATTCCACAGCAAGTGGGTGCGCATGCTGGGCAGCTATCGTCAGGCGCGGCCCCGGACCTGATGGGGTGACGGGCCGGGCGCTGCTGCCTATAGTCGATCCCATGCTGGCCGCGATCCTTCTTTCCGCTCTTGCCATGAGCGCGATCGTGGCGGTGCGCTATTTGGTCACCAGCGGCGGCTTTGCGCTGGCGACGCGTGTTCGGCAGCCGGGACTCTATGCCGGGCTGGACCCGCAGATCCGGCGGGAGATTGCGTGGTCGCTGGCGTCGACGCTGATCTACGGCATTCCGGCGGGCGTGGTCGCCTGGGGGTGGCAGGCGCGGGGGTGGACGCGTATCTATACCGACGTCGCGGCCTATCCGCTCTGGTATCTGCCTATATCCGTGCTGCTATACCTCGCGGCGCATGACAGTTGGTTTTACTGGACGCATCGCTGGATGCACCGGCCGCGCCTGTTCCGCGCCGCCCATGCCGTGCATCATGCGAGCCGCCCGCCAACGGCCTGGGCGGCGATGAGCTTTCATCCATGGGAAGCGTTGAGCGGCGCCATCGTCATTCCGGCGCTGGTGTTCCTGATCCCCATTCATGTTGCGGCGCTGGGCTGTGTGCTGGCGATCATGACGGTGATGGGCGTGTCCAACCATATGGGGTGGGAGATGTTTCCGCGCTGGATCGTGCAGGGACCGGTGGGCCGCTGGCTGATCACCGCCAGCCATCATCAACGGCATCATGAACAATATAGCTGCAATTACGGGCTTTATTTTCGTGTCTGGGACCGGCTGTGCGGGACCGACCGGGGATTGGGCGATTTTAGGAAGGCGCACGGATGAAGGAAAAATTGCCGCTCGCGGCCGTGGCCATGATGATCCTGCCCGGCGCCGCGCCGGTGGGCCAGCCGCAGCCGATCAGCATCGAGGTTGAAGGCCTGCGATCGCACAAGGGAAACCTGCTTGTTTGCGTCGCCCGGTCGCCCGCCTATTTTCCCGATTGCAGCCATGATCCGGATAAGCGTCATCTGGTCGTCGCCGCTACATCGGGGGCGATCCCGCTGGGTGATCTGGCGCCCGGCACCTATGGCGTTGCGATCATCCATGATGAAAATGGAAATGGGAAACTCGACACGTTCGCCGGTATTCCGCGCGAGGGCGTAGGGTTCTCCCGCAACCCGGCGATCCGGTTCGGCGCGCCCAGTTTCCGATCGGCGCAATTTACCGTGACGGGGTCGGCGATGCGTCAGGACATAAAGGTCAAATATTTCCTCTGATTGCATCCGTCCGGAACTGTAATGGCAGCGAAACATTCTAAACGCTGACCATATTGATGGAACAGGGGATTTATGAACCATCGACAGATATTGTTCGCGGGCCTTGCCTTTATTGCGCTGGGTGCCGCCGACACCGCTTTTGCCCAGACGAACGACAGCAACGTGCTGACCGTTGGGATCGGCGCCGCCGTCATTCCCAGCTATGAAGGGTCGGACGACTATCGGGTGATCCCTGTCCCGCAACTGCGCGGCAAGGTGAGCGATTTCGCCTTCTGGACGCGCGGGCCGAGCCTGTATTTCGATGTCATTCCCAATCGGGGGCAGGATATCGACCTGCAATTGGGGCCGGTGGCGGGGGTCCGTTTCGATCGGTCGAGCCGCAAGAATATCAAGGATGCCGCGGTGCGCGCGCTTGGCGAACGCGATAAGGCGGTGGAGCTTGGCGGCTTTGTCGGCATCGGCAAGACCGGCGTTCTCACCAGCGCCTACGACAATTTGTCGGTGCGCGTCGCCGTGACGAAGGATGTCGCGGGCGCGCATGAAAGCTTCATCGTAACGCCAGCGATCGAATATTTCACGCCACTTTCGACGCGCAGCTTCGTGGGTCTGGGCGTGTCGGCCGATTATGTGGGCAAGAAATATGGCCGCTATTATTATGATGTCGATGCCGCCGGGGCGCTGGCGTCCGGTCTGCCGGAATATTCGCGCGCGGGCGATGGTTCGGGTTTCAAAAAGGTCGGCGTCAACCTGACCGGCGGCCTGTCGTTGTCGGGTGATATTCGTAAAGGCTGGGCGCTGTTCGCGCTGGGCGGATATTCGCGGATGCTGGGCGACTATGCGGACTCGCCCATCGTCAGCATCGCGGGGTCGAAGAACCAATGGATCGGCGCGGTCGGCGTTGGCTATACCTTCTGATCTTGTGCGGATAGGGTGACGCCCCACATAAGGCGCTGTATGGACGCGGCACCCAAGCGCAACAAGGCAGGAGAATACGGCAGTGGCGACCCTAGGAATGAGCGACACCGATAAGGCAGCGGTGGAGGCGTTCCGCCGTGACGTGGTGGACCCGTCGCGCACCAGCCTCGTCATCGTCGATTTCTGGGCGGAATGGTGCGGGCCGTGCAAGCAGTTGACGCCGGTCATCGAAAAGGTCTGCGCCGACTATGCGTCCAAGGGCGTGAAGCTGGTGAAGATCAACGTCGATGAGGATAAGTTCATCGCCGCCCAGTTTCGTGTCCAGTCGATCCCGACCGTCTATGCCGTGTTCCAGGGCCAGCCGGTCGCGGATCTCAGCCAGGCGCGAACCGAGGGACAGCTGAAGCAGATGCTCGACCAACTGCTTGCCCAGTTGCCGATCGAATCGGATGAGAAGACGCAGCTGGAGGAAATCGCCCCGCTGATTGAAATGGGCGAGGAAATGTTGGCGGGTGGGGAGCCAGACCGCGCGCTTTCGGTGTTCGAGCAGGTTGGCCAGATGGTGCCTGACAATGCGGATGTCGCTTCCGGCCATGCGCGCGCTTTGGTGGCGCTTGGGCGGCTGGACGAAGCGGAGGCCGTGCTCGCCGCTTTGCCCGCCGATGTCGCCAAAGATCAGGCGATCGACCGCGCCCGCGCCGCCCTTGCTTTGGCGCGGGACGCCAAGCCCGTTTCCGACCTGTCCGGGGTCGAGGCGAAGGTTGCCGCCAATCCCGATGATCATGATGCACGCTTCGAACTGGCGGGCGGCCTGATGGCGAATGGCGAGCGGGATCGTGCCGCCGAGGAACTGCTGGAGATCATCCGCCGCGACCGCGAATGGAATGAAGGCGCGGCAAAGGCGCAACTGCTCAAGCTGTTCGAGGCCACCGGCCTTGAAGACCCGTGGGTCGCGGGGCAGCGGCGGAAATTGTCGCAGATCCTCTTTTCCTGACGGCGCGGCCGGTGAACCGCGCCCGCGTCTCCATCTTTCCGTTGTCCGGGGCGCTGTTGCTGCCGGGCATGGACATGCCGCTGCACATATTCGAGCCGCGTTACCGGGCGCTGATCCATGATGCCATGGCGCGGGACCGGCGCATCGGCATGATCCAGCCGCGTGGGGAGGGGGCCAAGCCCGCCCTGTACGATGTCGGATGCTTGGGCCGGATCAGCGAATTCGAAGTGCTGGATGACGGCCGTTTCAACATCATATTGGAAGGGCTGGCGCGTTTTCGGGTGATCCGCGAACTCGACGTCACCACCGCCTTTCGCCAGATCGAGGCCGATGTCGAGCAAGCGCCGGAGGATGAGGTGCTTCACGCCGTCGAGCGCGCGGCGCTTGAACAGGAATCGCGGCGCTTTGCCGAAGCATTGGGCTATGTCGTGGACTGGACCGCCGTGTCGCGGCTCGACGACACGTCCCTGGTGAACGGCATAGCCCAGATCGCGCCATTCGATCCGGCCGCCAAGCAGACCTTGCTAGAGGCGGACAGCCTAAGCGAGCGGTGCGACCGGATCATTCAGCTGATGCAGATCGTTGGCCGGATGGAGCCTGATGGCGGGGCGACGATGCAATGATTTCGCCGGACCCTTATCTGTTGGCGAAGCTGGTCTGCCCTGTGACGCGGACGCCGTTGCGATGGGATGCTGAGAGCAGCGAGCTTGTTTCGGAGGCGGCGGGTTTGGCCTTTCCGGTGCGTGATGGCGTGCCGGTGCTGGTGGTGCGGGAAGCGAGGTCGCTAGGTTAGAAAATCCTCCCCATCGAAAGATGGGGAGGGGGACCATGCGAAGCATGGTGGAGGATTTGACTCTAAGACTCCAAAGCCGTCTCGATCAGATCCCGGCCTTCCTTACTGTTCCAGTCCATCGCGCCGATCACGCGCAACATCTCCTTGCCCTGCCGGTCGTACAGCACGGTGGTGGGCAGCATGCCGGTCGCATAGTGGAAGCCGAACTGGTTTTCCGGATCGATGAAGCTCTTAAGGTGCGGCAGCGCATGCTTGGCGAAGAAGGGTTTCACCACGCTTTCGCCCTGGCTGTCCTGAGATATGGTCAGCACGGCCAGACCCTTGGCCCCGTACGCCTTGGCGACGGCATCGAGCGTTGGCATTTCCGCGATGCAGGGCGCGCACCATGTCGCCCACAGGTTCACCAGCAACGGCTTGCCCGCGAAGTCCTGCAAGGTGGCGTCCTTGCCATCCGGCCCGGCGAAGGCGAAATCGGGGGCGCGGGTGCCTGCCTTTGAACGGTCGAGCGTGAAGCTGAACGCGCCCTTGCCGCTTTGCGGGGCGGCCGTCCCCTCTCTGGGCGCCTCGCCGCTTGTCGGGGGGACTGGCGCGCTGCTATTGGCTTGATCTTGCCCCGCGCCCGGCGATTGCCTATCGCACGCGCCGAGGCCAGCCAGCAGGAGCAGTGTCATTACGCAGGGCAAAGTCGATCGGGACGGGGAAGTTCGCACGGGGGACGGCTCCAACAGCATGTGGGGCGGACGCTTCGCAGCGGGTCCGGCTTCGGTCATGCGCGAGATAAATGCCTCTATCCCATTCGACAAGCGATTGTGGAAGCAGGACATCGCCGGGTCGAAAGCGCATGTCGCGATGCTGGCGAAGCAGGGCATCGTCAGCGCGGGCGACGCGGCGGCGATTGCCCAGGGGCTCGACACCATTGCGGCTGAATATGAAGCCAATGGCGTGCCGGTGAACCTGGACCTTGAAGATATTCACATGGTGACCGAATCCCGCCTTGCCGAATTGATCGGCCCGGCGGCGGGGCGGCTGCACACGGCGCGGTCGCGCAACGATCAGGTGGCGACCGATTTCCGCCTGTGGGTGCGCGACGCCATCGATGAAGTGCAGGCCGGCCTTGATGCGCTGCAGCAGGTGCTGCTGGCGCGGGCGGAAGAGCATGCCGATGCGGTGATGCCCGGTTTCACGCATCTTCAGTCCGCGCAGCCGGTTACGCTGGGTCACCACCTGATGGCCTATCATGCGATGGTCCGGCGCGACCGCAGCCGCTTCGCCGATGCGCGCGAGCGGCTGAATGAATGCCCGCTGGGCGCGGCAGCGCTGGCCGGGACCGGATTTCCGATCGACCGCCATGCGACGGCGGCGGCGCTGGGCTTTGCCAAGCCGACCGACAATAGCCTGGACAGCGTGTCCGACCGCGATTTCGCGCTGGATTATTTGATGGCGGCGACGCAGCTGGCGCTGCACCTGTCGCGGCTGGCGGAAGAATTCATCATCTGGGCCAGCCAGCCCTTTGGCTTCATCAAGCTGCCTGATGCTTATTCCACCGGCAGCTCGATCATGCCGCAAAAGCGCAATCCCGACGCCGCCGAACTGGTGCGCGGCCATGCCGGGCGGATCATGGGCTGCATGACGGCGCTTTGCGTCACGATGAAGGGCCTGCCGCTCGCCTATTCCAAGGACATGCAGGACGACAAGCCGCCAGTGTTCGAGGCGCATGACCTGCTGGGTCTGTCGATCGCGGCGATGACGGGGATGATCGAGACGGTGACGTTCCGTACCGATCGCATGCGCGGCCTTGCCGAGAGCGGCTTTGCCACCGCCACCGACTTGGCCGACTGGCTGGTGCGCGAAGCCAACGTCCCGTTCCGAGAGGCGCATCATATCACCGGCCGCGCCGTCGCGGCGGCAGAGAGTGCGGGCACGCCGCTCGCCGACCTGCCGATCGAGACGCTGAAAGCCATTGACGCCCGCATCGATGAGCGCATCTATGCGGTGCTGACGGTCGATGCGTCGGTCGCGAGCCGCAAAAGCCATGGCGGCACCGCGCCCGATCAGGTGCGCGCGCGTATCGAGCAGGCCCGGGAGGAACAGGCATGAGGATCGCGATCGGCCGGAATGTCGCCTTTGCACTGCTGGTGCTTGGGCTCGCAGCCTGTGGTGGACGCCAGCCTTTGAAGCCCATTGAAGGGCAAAAGATGCCTGCCGTGCCGGTCGGCGCCGCTGCCGCACCCACCGCGCAGCAGCTGATGACGCCATCCATGCAGTCGCGGCCCGAACGCAGCGTCGACATCCTCTCGCAGTCGGAGGAGCGCCAGGATGATCCGTTCGACCTGCCGCCCGAAAACCAGCCCTGACAAGATTCGCTAGGACAAAAGAGCCTTGGACCATTTCGACTATGTGAACGGCGCCATGCATGTGGAGCAGGTGCCGATGGCGGACATCGCGCAGGCGGTCGGCACGCCGGTCTATATCTATTCCACCGCCACCCTGACGCGCCACGTCACCGTCTTTCGCGATGCCTTGTCGCGTCTGGACGATCCGCTGATCGCCTTTGCGGTGAAAGCCAATCCCAATGGCGCGGTGCTGGCAACGCTGGCGAAGCTGGGGCTGGGCGCTGATGTGGTTTCGGGTGGTGAGTTGTTGCGCGCGATCGCGGCTGGCATCCCGGCCAACCGCATCGTCTTTTCCGGCGTCGGCAAGACCGCCGAAGAGATGCGGCTGGCGCTGGAGCATGGCATTTTCCAGTTTAACCTGGAGAGCGAGCCGGAAGCCGAGATGCTGGCCGAGGTGGCGCTGTCGATGGGGAAGAAGGCTCCCGTCGCCTATCGCATCAACCCCGATGTGGACGCAGGCACCCACGCCAAGATTTCGACCGGCAAGTCGGAAAACAAGTTTGGCATCCCCTATGACCGGGCGCTGGAAAGCTACGCCGCCGCGCGCGATCTGCCCGGCCTGGATGTACAGGGTGTCGCCGTCCATATCGGTAGCCAGCTGACCGATCTTGCCCCGCTTGAGGCGGCCTTCACGAAGGTCGGCGTCCTGATCGAACAGCTGCGCGCCGCTGGGCATGCCATCCGTACCGCCGATCTGGGCGGCGGACTGGGCGTCCCCTACGACCCGTCACTCCCCATTCCGCCGCTGCCGGCTGTGTATGGCGAGATGGTGACGCGGGTCACGCAGGGCTGGAATGTGCGCCTGATGTTCGAGCCGGGCCGGGTCATCGTCGGCAATGCAGGCGCGCTGCTGTCGCGGGTGGTCCGCGTCAAACAGGGCGCGCAGGCGCCGTTTGTCATCGTCGATGCGGCGATGAACGACCTGATGCGGCCCAGCCTTTATGACGCCTGGCACGACATTCGCGCCGTTGATCCTTCGGGTGTGCGGGAGACTGCCAATGTGGTGGGTCCGGTGTGCGAGACGGGCGATACTTTCGCCATGCACCGTGACATGGACGTGGTGCAGGCGGGCGATCTGGTCGCCTTCATGACGGCGGGCGCTTATGGCGCGACCATGGCGGGCACCTATAACAGCCGCCCGCTGACGCCCGAAGTGCTGGTGTCCGGCGACAAATGGGCCGTGGTCCGCGCCCGTCCGCCGATCGAGGCGCTGATCGAGGCGGACACCATTCCGGACTGGGTGCAGGGCTGATGCAAAGCCTGCCCGTCCTCCTGGTGTTGAAGGGCAGGCCGGTTATCCTGACGGGAAGCGGCGAGGCTGCGGATGCCAAGCGGCGGCTCCTCGAACGGGCGGGCGCGCATGTCGTGGGGGAAGCTGAGGACGCGGCCATCGCAATCGTCGCAGATGGCGATGATGCGACGGTTGCGCGGCTGAAGGCGCGGGGCGTGCTGGTGAACGCGACCGACCGGCCGGAGCTTTGTGATTTCACCCTGCCTGCCATCATCGATCGCGATCCCGTGCTGATCGCCATCGGCACCGGCGGTGCGTCGGCGGGGCTGGCAAAGGCGCTGCGCCAGCGGATCGAGGCGATATTGCCGGAAAAGCTGGGCAGGCTTGCCACCGCGTTGCACGCTGCCCGAGACGCCATTCGCGCACGCTGGCCCGATGCCAGCGCCCGCCGCCGCGCGATTGACGCTGGCCTGTCGGCTGGCGGTCTGATCGACCCGCTGCGCGAGGATTCCGCTGACGAGGTGCCCCGCTGGCTGGCGGAGCAGGGCGATGCGGAACCCTCCCGTCTTGTCGCGCTGTGCCTGCTGTCGAGCGATCCCGATGACCTGACGCTCCGCGCGGCGCGCCTGCTTGGGGAGGCTGATCGCATCTATCATAGGCCCGATGTGCCAGCGGCGATCCTTGACCGTGCTCGCGCCGACGCTGTGCGCATCCCCGCCATCATGCCGCCGGATACACCGGAGGAGGGGCTCTCGCTCTGGCTGGAGATGCCGCAATGAGCCGGGTGTTCGTCTATAACAGCGAAGCGGCGCGCGAAATCTCTCTCGATGATTTTTGCGCGCAGGCGGACCATGCCCCTTTCAGCTGGATTCATGCCGATGGCTGGCGGGAGGATGCCCAAAGCATCGTTTCGCGCTGCGACCATATGCCGCAGGCGGCGCTGTCGGCGCTGTTGGCGCAGGAAACCCGGCCGCGTTGCACCGTGATGGCGCATGGTGCGCTCATCAACCTGCGCGGTCTGGGTGCGGACGCCGAGGCAAGCGGCGATCCGTTGGTGTCGATCCGCCTGTGGGCCGAACATGCGCGGGTGATCACCGTCAGCTACCGCCCACTCGCGGCGATGGAGGCGGTGGTGAAGCAGATGCTGGCCGGAGAGATTCGCGATCCGGGCGACCTTATCGCCGCCTTTGCGCAGGAAATCACTGAAGCGCTTGATCCGGAAGTCGCGCAACTGGGCGATGATCTGGACGAGATCGAAAGCGCGCTGAGCGACAATGGCGCGGCCGAGGTGCGGCGGCAGGTGTCGGAAATCCGGGCGTCGGCGATAAGCTATCGCCGCTTCATCTCACCGCAGCGGCAGGCGCTTGAAAGATTGTCAGCGGCGGATGCGCCCTGGCTTCATCCCGATGATCGGCTGCATTTGCAGGAAGCGGCGGATCGCTGCGCCCGCATGGCGGAGGAGCTGGAGGCGGTGCGCGAGCGATCGGCGCTGGCGCATGAAGAGCTGACGGACCTGCGCGCGGAACAGATGAACCGGCAGGCGTTGATCATATCGGTCGTGGCGCTGGTTTTCCTGCCGCTCACTTTCCTGACCGGGCTGCTCGGCATGAACGTCAACGGCATTCCCTTCGCCCATGAACCCTGGGCCTTTTGGGGCGTGGTGGCGGTATGCGTCGCCATGGCGATCGGGATTGGCGGCTGGTTCACCGCGACTCGCTGGTTAAAGCGCTGAAGCCCTGATCGTTTCAGGGGCGGGCAGCGTTCAGCCGGGCGATTTCATCATTCAACGCCTGGATCGATGAGACCAGCCGCGCCCGATCGACCTGCATTTCCTCAAGCGCGTCGCGCGTCTCGCCCAGTTCCACGGCGCGTCGCGCAATGCGGGCGTCGAGTTCGGCATTGTGCCGGGTGAGGGCGTTCACCTCATCGGCGCGCTGGCACAAATGGCGGAGCCGCGCGTCCAGCACGTCGAAGTCGAAAGGCTTGGTCACATAATCGTCCACGCCCGCTTCCAGTGCTTCCACGACGCTGGCGTTATCCTGCTTGCCCGCGATCATCACGAAACTCGCCTGACCGGCAAGGCCAGCGGCACGGATTTTCTTCATGGTGGCTATGCCCGGCAGGATCGCCAGTCCCATGTCGATCAGGATGATGTCCACAGAGCGGGAGAGAAGGCGGTTCAGCGCCACGAAGCCGTTTTCGGCCAGCACCACGTCATAATGGAGATGGGAAAGGCGACGCGCGATCACGGCGCGGGCCGTGTCGTCTTCCTCGATCAGCAAAAGCCTGCGGCGACGAAGCGGGCGAGCGCTCTTCGCGTTGTCGCCGTCCTTGTTAAGCGTCCTCGCAGCGGATTTGAAAAACTGCATGGCATGCGTCTCCTCACACGCCTTGATCTAGGATAAGTGCGCAAAGAAATGGTTAATGCGATCTTTCGTGTGAAGGTGCTTCCGCTTCGGGCGCATAGGCGCGCAGGAAGCAATCGACCGCAAAAGCCACGTCGGCGTCCAACTGCTCGGGCGTGGGTGGCTGACCATTGCCCCAGATCATCTGCTGGTGACTGCCCGACAAGGTGAGCACAATCAGCGTCCGCGCCGCAAGCTGGGCATCGGCGCGGCGCAATTGGCCCTGCTCCATCGCCGCCTCCAAAAAGCGGGCGAGCAGGTTGCGCGTATATAAGGGCGCAAGTGCCAGGAAAATCTCGCCCATCTTTGGAAACCGGCTCGACTCCGCCGCTACCAGCCGATGCAGCGCGATCGCGTCTGGTGACGTCACCTTGCGCAGCAGATCATGACTGAAGCGCAGGAGCGTTTGATCAAGTGGACCACCCGTGTCCAGAAGCTGGGCGAGGCTGGCGTGATAGGTTTCCGTCGCGTCGCGTAGGACGGCGGCGAACAATTCCTCCTTGCCGGGGAAATAGCTCCACAAGGTGCCCTTCGACCCACCCAGTTCGGCGGCGATGGAGGACATGGTGGTCGCGGCATAGCCATTTTCCAGGAATGACCGGCGGGCGACCGCGACGATCGCATCACGGCGATCGCGCCTGTTTGCTTCGCGGCGGGATAGGGAGGCAAGGTCTGCAGGGGCGCTCATAAATGCGTACCATATAGTACGATTATCTTGTTGACAAGGCCGTGCAGCAGGCGCAAAGGCAGTTTTCATACCACATGGTACAGTTTCTTATGTCCCTAAATCGTCTCATTAATTCCGCGCATGCCGGGTTTCTGCCGGTCGCGATATTGGCGCTTTCCGCCTGCGCGGCCGTGCCAGATCTCGGCAAGGCGCCCGCGCCCCGGACAGCCTCCAGCATCGCGGCGTCGGAAACGCTGGGGCAGGGCGACGCGCTATGGCCAGCCGATGGATGGTGGAAAAGCTATGGCGACTCGCAACTTGATGCGTTGATGGAGGAGGGACTTGCCGCCTCCCCCGACATCGCTGCCGCTTCCGCGCGTTTCCGCCAAGCATCCGCCGCCGCGCAGCAGGCCGGAGCCTCGCTGCTCCCGTCCGTTGATCTTACCGGATCGGCGGCCGCGACGAAGCAGAGCTATAATATGGGCTTCCCCAAGGACTTTGTGCCCAAAGGCTGGTTGGGTACGGGAAAAGCCGCGCTCGACCTGAATTTCGACCTTGATCTATGGGGCCGGAACCGGGCGGCGCTGGCTGCCGCCACATCGGAGGCGGAGGCTGCCAACATCGATGCGCAGCAGGCGCGTCTGATGCTGACGACGGGCATCGCCGATGCTTATGCCGACTTGGCCCGCCTGTTCGACCAACGAGCTATCCAGCAACGCGCGTTGGACATCCGATCCGCCAGCCAGAAACTGGTGACGGAGCGGCAGCGCAACGGGCTGGAAACACGGGGTAGCGTGCGGCAAGCCGATGCGACCGTGTCTGCCGCCCGCGCCGTGCTGGCGGGCATCGACCAATCCATCGCCGTCCGTCGGCATCAGATCGCGGCGCTGATCGGCGCAGGCCCTGATCGCGGCCTTGCCATCACGCAGCCGCATCTGGGCAAGGTCACGGATTTGGGCCTGCCCGCCGATGTCACCACCAACCTGGTGGCACGCCGCCCCGATGTCGCCGCCGCGCTTGCCCGCACGGAAGCCGCTGCCAAGCGCATCAAGGTTGCCCGCGCCGACTTTTTCCCGGCCATTAGCCTCAGCGCCCTCGTCGGGGTGCAGTCGCTCGGCTACAACACGTCCTTCCTCGATCCCTCGACGTCGGGTCCCCGCTCTTTTCTCGACACCTTGTTCAGTAAGGATTCGCTGTTCGGCAATGTCGGGCCAGCGATCAGCTTGCCGATCTTTCATGGTGGGGAACTGCGCGGCCGCTATCGTGGCGCGCGGGCGACCTTCGACGAGGCCGTCGCCAATTATGACAAGACCGTCCTTGGCGCCTATCGCGACGTGGCCGATGCCGTCACCGGCCGCCGGATATTGGTTCAGCGGCTGACGGAAGCCCGCGCCGCGCTGGCCGCGTCGGAGGAAGCCTATGCCATAGCGCAGAAGCGCTACAGAGGCGGTCTGTTCACCTTCCTCGACGTTCTGAATGTCGAGGACCAGCTGCTTTCCGCCCGCCAATCCGTCGCGGAGCTTGAAGCGCTGACCTTTTCCACTGACATTGCCCTCATTCGCGCGCTCGGCGGCGGCTTCGCTGCCAGCGGCACATCGTCCAAGGACCTGCCCAATGGCTGATGCAGCCCCCGAATTCACCGCCGATACCGGCAGCGCCGACAAGAGCGCGCGGATGGAGCAGCGCAAGAAATGGCTGGTCCGCTTGGCCTTGGCCGTTTTGGTCATCGGCGCGATCTACGCCCTTTGGTATCTGTTGATCGGCCGCAATCATGTCGGCACCGACAATGCCTATGTGAATGCCGAGATCGCGCAGGTGACGCCGCTCATCTCCGCGCAAGCCGTCGAAGTGCGGGTGACCGACACGCAGGCGGTGAAGCGCGGCGACATATTGGTGCGGCTGGACCCCACCAACGCGCGCATTGCCGTCGCGCAGGCGGAGGCCGACCTTGCCGAAGCGCGCCGCCGTTTCCGCCAGACCGCCGCGACCAGTTCATCGCTCGCCGCTCAGGTGCAGGCGCGGGGCGCCGACATCGCGCAGGCAGGCGCGCAGCTCGCCGCCGCCCAAGCGGACTATGACAAGGCGCGCGTCGATCTTCAGCGGCGCGAGGCTTTGGCGCCCGAAGGCGCTGTCTCGGGTGAAGAAGTCACCAGCGCGCGCAAGGCATTTGCCGCTGCCCGTGCGGGCCTTGAACAGGCGCGCGCAGGCGTGGCAACGGCACGCGCGACTCAGGGTGCGGCGGAAGGACAGCTTGCCGCCAATGATGCTCTGGTCAGTGGATCGACGGTCGAAACGGACCCCGCTGTCCTCGCCGCCAAGGCGAAGCTGGAAAATGCCCGGCTCGACCTTGGCCGCACGATCATCCGCGCGCCGATAGATGGCGTGGTGACGCGCCGTCAGGTGCAGGTAGGCCAGCGCGTGGCGCAGGGCAGCCCGATCATGAGCATCGTCCCGCTCAGCCAAGTCTATGTCGATGCCAATTTCAAGGAACGGCAGCTGCGCCGCGTACGCGTCGGCATGCCCGCCACGGTCGTTGCTGACATCTACGGCGGCGACGTCGTTTATCATGGCAAGGTCATCGGCTTTTCCGGCGGTACCGGATCATCGCTAGCGCTGATCCCCGCGCAAAATGCGACCGGCAACTGGATCAAGGTGGTTCAGCGCCTGCCCGTGCGCATCGCGCTTGATCCCAAGGAACTTGCTGCGCATCCGCTCCGCGTAGGCCTCTCGACCGAGGTCGAGATCGACCTTTCGGGCGCCTGAGGAACCACGCGGTGACGGAGGCGGCAGAAAGATTTTTCATGGACCCCCGGCGGCGGATGCTCGCCGGGTTCGTGCTGGCGCTCAGCAATTTCATGGTCGTGCTCGACCTGACGATCGCGAACGTATCGGTGCCGCACATCGCCGGAAATTTGGGCATCACGCCTGACCAGGGCACTTGGATCATCACATCCTATGCCGTGGCGGAGGCGATCTGCGTGCCGCTTACCGGCTGGCTCGCCCAGCGGTTCGGCACGGTGCGCCTGTTCATCTGGGGCATGATCGGCTTCGGGCTCTTCTCGCTGCTATGCGGCCTTTCGACGACGCTCGGCATGATCGTAGCCTGCCGTATCGGACAGGGGCTGTGCGGCGGCCCGCTGATGCCGATGTCGCAAACATTGTTGATGCGCATCTTTCCCGCCGAACAGCGGGCAAAGGTGATGGGGCTGTGGGCCATGACCACGCTCGCTGGCCCAGCGGTCGGGCCGATCATCGGCGGCTATATCAGCGACAATTGGAGCTGGCACTGGATCTTCTTCATCAACCTGCCGATCGCGGTGGTGTGCGTGTTCGCCGCGATGGTGCTGCTGCGCCCCGCCGAAACGGAACGGCATAAGCTCCCCATCGATTATATCGGCCTCGCCCTGCTCATATTCTGGATCGGCTGCCTCCAGATTATGCTCGACACCGGCCGCGACCATGACTGGTTTGGCGATCCGATGATCGTCGCGCTGGCCGTTATGGCAGGGATTGGCTTCCTCGTCTTCATCATCTGGGAACTGACGGAGGAGCATCCGATCGTCGATCTGCGGGTGTTCCGCCATGTCGGCTTCACATCCGGTGTGCTGACATTGTCGCTATGCTTCGGCGCCTATTTCGCTGGCATCGTGATCATCCCGCAATGGCTCCAGATGTCCATGGGCTATCCCGCCTATTCGGCAGGTTTCGTCACCGCCTTTACGGCCATGACCGCGATCTTGGCCGCACCCTTTGCGGGCCGCGCGGTCGGCAAGATCGATGTGCGCCTGCTGATATCGGGATCGGTGATCTGGATGGGCATGGTCACCATGTGGCGATCGGGCTGGACCAGCACGGCCGACTTCTGGACTTTGGCCATGCCGCAGGTCGTGCAGGGCTTTGCCATGCCCTTCTTCATGATCCCGCTGACCACCCTGACGCTGGGATCGGTGCGGCCGGAAGAGACCGCGTCGGCGGCGGGCATGCAAAGCTTCCTGCGCACGCTGGCGGTCGCGATATCCACCTCCATCGTGCTGACCGGCTGGGGCAATGGCCAGCGAACCGCGCGCAATGAAATGGTGTCGGCACTTGATCCGGGCGTCGGATCGCAGCTTGCCGGTTCCGGGCTGTCGGCTGAGCAGACGCCGCAGATGATCGCCAATCTGGTCGATCAGCAAGCGACCATTTTGTCGATGAACCATGTCTTCTTCGTGGCGGCACTGGTCCTCTTCCTGGCAGGCGCGCTGGTCTGGTTCGCGCCCAAGCCCACCGGTCGGGTGGACATGTCGGCGGCGCATTAGAGCAAGCCTATCTCCCGGTCGATGCCGATAGCGCGCAGGAAAGCCGCGTCATGGCTCACCACGATCAGCGCGCCGTCATAACCGCGCAGGCCCTGTTCGATCGCCGCAATGCTGTCGAGGTCGAGATGATTGGTCGGCTCGTCCAGCATCAGCAGCGGCGGCAAGGTGGCACCTCCCAGCACGCAAGCCAGCCCGGCGCGCAACAACTGCCCGCCGCTAAGGCTGCCCGCCTGTTGCAACGCCAGATCTGCCCGAAAACGGAACCGCGCCAGCGCCGCCCGCACTTCATTATGCGTCGCGCTTGGGTGCAGCCGAGCGAAATTATCCGCAATGCTGGCGCGTGGATCGAGCAGTTCCACCCTCTGGTCCAGCAGCGCGCAGGCCGCCGGCCGCTCGACCTTCCCCGCCAAGGGAGGCAGGCTGCCCGCAATCACATGCAGCAGGGTTGATTTGCCCGCGCCATTGGGACCAGTGATCGCAATCCGCTCCGGCCCGTTGACGCTCAGGGACAGCTCCCGCAGGACCGGCGCACTGGCATCATGACCTGCCGTCACATGGTCCAGCGTCACGATCCTCTGGCCAGACTGAACGGCGGTGGAGGGCAGGGCAACGGTCAGGCTCTCGACCATCTCGATCCGCTGCCGTGCCGTCTCTGCCGCCTGCATGGCTTCCCGCCGCAGACGCTCCGCCAGCCGCGCCGCTTCGCCACCTGAACCCTCGGCCCGATCCTTCCTCAATCCGATCAATATGCGCGGCATGTCGCCCTTGGCTCCCTTGCGCGCCCCGGCGGCGTCACGCCTCTGCTTGCGCTCGGCCGCGACCTGCGTCCGCTTGGCGATGTCCTTGCGATGCCGTTCGGCATGGGCCAAGTCCTGTTCGGCCGCCGCCAGTTCGACCGCCTTGCGCTCCTGCCATGAGGAGAAATTCCCGCCATGACGGCTGATGCCCAGCGTCGTCAGCTCGGCAATCGCCTCCATCTCCTCCAGCAGCGCCCGGTCATGGCTGACCACGATCGCACCGGCCCGCCATCGCCCCAGCAGAGCGATCAGCGCCGCGCGCCCCTCCGCGTCCAGATTATTGGTGGGCTCGTCCAGCAGCAGGAAGTCGGGCCGGGCAAAGATCGCTCCGGCCAGCGCCGCCCGCGTCCGCTGACCGCCCGACAATTGGGCGAGCGGTGTACCGGGTTCTACGCTCAGCCCAACTTCCGCCAATGCTTCCTCGATCCGCGAAGGCAGCGTCCAGTCGCATGCTTCCAGTTCGGCCATGTCCGCATAGCCCCGCTCGGCCTTGGAGAGCAGCGCCATAGCCTCCCGAACACCGAACAAATCCGCGATCGTCTCGCCCGGCTCGACCTGCACCGTCTGCCGCAGTTCGGCCACCGTCCCGTCCAGCCGAACACTGCCGCCGCTCGGCCTCAGCCTCCCGGAAATGAGCGCAAGCAGCGTCGATTTGCCGACACCATTGCATCCGACAAGGCCGATCCGCTCGGAAGTGAAACGAAAATCAAGGTCGCTAAGGACGGATGTCCCGTCAGGCGCGGACCAGCTGATATGAGAGAGAGTAATCGCAGGCATGGACAAAAAACTTCCTGAAAGCAGAGCGTTGGGGCTGTGCGATCAGATGCATGTCCATGATGATTATTCTCCGAAAACTGGCCTGTGCTAATATAGCAGGCGCCTTCCGCTGGCAACCGGCGGCTTCTGCCCCGATTGACGCGGCGCAGCATCGCCGTCACTGAAGGGCCAAAAGGGCTGGGTCCAAATGCGAATCGTCATCATCGATGACAGCGGCCTGCGCGCGACGGTTCTCGAAGAAGGACTGCGCGAGGCGGGTTATGACGATATCCACATCGTCCCCCCGCGCGGCGGCTTCGTCGCGCGGCTCGAACGCATGGCGCCCGACGTCGTGCTGATGGATTTGGGCAGCCCCAGCCGCGACACGCTGGAGGAAATGCTCACGGTCAGCCGCGCACTGGCCACCCCGATCGCCATGTTCGTTGATCAGTCGGATGAATCCATGATCGGCGCGGCGATCGACGCGGGTGTTTCGGCCTATGTCGTCGATGGCCTGCGCAAGGAACGGGTGAAGCCGGTGCTGGAGCTGGCCGTCCGCCGCTTCAATGCCTTCGCGCGGCTCCAGACCGAACTGGATGAGGCGCGGACGCAGCTGTCCGACCGCAAGATCATCGACCGCGCCAAATCCATTCTGATGAGCCAGCGCGGCATCAACGAGCCGGACGCCTATGCGCTGTTGCGGTCGAGCGCGATGAATCAGGGGAAAAAGATCGTGGATGTCGCCCAGGCACTGATCACCGCCAGCGACCTGTTGGGAGGGGGCCTATGACGACTTGCCTGCGCATCGCCTATTTGCCGCTGACCGATTCCGCCGTGCTGGCGGTGGCGCGGGAAAAGGGTTTCGCGGAGGAGGAGGGGATCGCCCTCGATCTCGTCCGCACGGTCAGTTGGGCGACGCTGCGCGATCGGCTGATCTTCGGTCAGGTGCAGGCCGCGCACATGCTGGCGCCGCTTGCCATCGCGGTGACGCTGGGTTTGAGCCAGCAGCCCGCGCCCCTGTCGGCGCCCTATAAGCTCAACGTCAATGGCAACATGCTGGTGATGGCGCGCGAGTTCGCGCAGGCGCTCGACCCTGACGTCGCCGCACGGCTCGACGATCCGCTTGGCACCGCCCATGACTTCGCCGCCGCCATCGGCCTGTGGAAACGCAAGCCGGTGATCGGCGTCGTCCACCGCTTTTCCAGTCACGCGATTATGCTGCGCTACTGGCTGGCCAGCGCGGGTGTCGATCCCGATCGCGACGTGTTGTTGCGCGTGGTGCCGCCTTCGCTGACGGTGGAGGCGCTGCGCGGGGGCGAAATTGACGGTTTCATCGCTGGCGAACCCTGGGGCAGCGCGGCTGTCGAAGCGGGCCTTGCCGAAGCGGTGGCGATTGGCGAACGGATCTGGCGGCGCGGCGTTGAAAAGGTGCTGGCCTTCCGGACGCCATGGCTGGAGGAAAATCCGCAAACCGTGGACGCACTGATCCGCGCGCTGGTCCGTTCCGCCGCCTGGTGCGACGACCCGGCGAATCATGAAGCGCTCGCCCACCTCCTGTCGCAACCGCATTTCGTCGATCAGCCCGCCGACCTCATCCTGCGCGCACTGTCGGGCCGCATTACCGCACGGCCGGATATGCCGCCGCTCGACATGCCCGACTTCATGCTCTTCTCCCGCGAAGCGACGCCCTTTCCGTGGCGTAGCCAGGCGCTATGGCTCTATTCGCAACTCGCCCGCTGGAAGATGGTGGATCATACGCCTGAAAACGCGGCCAGGGCCGGATCGGTATTCCGCCCCGACATCTTCCGCCGCGCGCTGGCCGAAAGCAATGTGCCGATTCCCGGCGCCAGCATGAAGGTGGAGGGCGCCGTCGCATCCCCCTTGGCGGTGGGCTCCAAGCGGGGAGAATTGACGCTCGGTCCCGACCGTTTCTTCGACGGCCGCACATTCGACCCCGAACATATCGAGGATTTTCTGAAGAGCTTCTAACGCGCGTGGCGCTTGAAAAAATTGTGCCTTGCAACATGAAACGAATCATTAGATAAGACAAAGGTCGCGCGACGAAGCGCGTTCATGGATGAGCACGCCCAAGGATGGGGTCGCGCTCTCCTTAAACAATATTTGCAGCAAAGCCGCTGGCCGGGTCCCGTCACAAACGGGCGTCCGGAGAGCGGCTTTTTTTGTGTCCATTTCACTTGGATTGAAGGACCTCGTCATGGCAACTGCTTATTGGGATCGCGAGAAAGGCGCTGATGGGACAGCCGGGCCGACCAGCTTCTGGAAAGCTGGCCACACGCCGACCCTGATTGCCGCTTTCCTCTATTTCGACCTCGCCTTCATGGTGTGGGTGCTGCTCGGGCCGCTTGCGCCCTCCATTTCCAAGACGCTGGGCCTGACCCCTGCGGAAAAGGGCCTCATGGTCGCGGTGCCGACACTGGCGGGCGCGCTGCTTCGCGTGGTCAACGGCCTGTTGGTCGACCGCATTGGCTGCAAACAGGCGGGCGCGATCAGCCAGGTCATCGTGATCCTTGGCCTCTTCACCGCCTGGTTCATGGGCGTGAATAGCTTCGGCGGGACGCTGGCGCTGGGCGTCATCCTGGGGTTTGCAGGCGCTTCCTTCGCCATCGCGCTCCCCCTGGCAAGCCGCTGGTATCCGCCTGAGCATCAGGGCAAGGCGATGGGCCTTGCCGGCATGGGCAATTCGGGCACGGTTCTGGCGTCCTTGTTCGCGCCGATCCTTGCCAAGCTGTTCGGCTGGAACGCGGTGCTGGGCCTTGCCTGCATCCCGCTGACCATCGTGTTTTTCCTTTACCTGATCATGGCGAAGAACGCCCCCAACGCGCCCGCGCCCAAGAAGCTGGTGGATTATTTCCGCCCGCTGAAGAGCGCCGACGCCTGGTGGCTGATGGGCTTTTATTCGGTGACCTTCGGTGGTTTCGTCGGTCTGGCCGCGTCGCTGCCGATCTACTTCACCGACCAGTTCGGCCTTACCCCGATCACGGCAGGCTATTGCACCGCCGGCTGCGTATTCGCTGGCTCCCTGGTTCGCCCCATGGGCGGCGCGCTGGCTGACAAGATCGGTGGCGTGAAGGCGCTGATGATGGTCTATATCGTCGCCGCATTGGCGCTGGCGGGCGTATCCTATGCGCCGACGCTGGTCTCTGCCCTGGGCTTCTTCGTCGCCGCGATGCTGGCGCTGGGCGTGGGCAACGGCTCGGTGTTCCAGCTGGTGCCGCAGCGTTTTCAGGAAGAAATCGGCGTCATGACCGGTCTGGTCGGCATGGCGGGCGGCATTGGTGGCTTTTACCTCGCATCCTCGCTGGGTATCGCCAAGCAGTTCACCGGCAGCTTTGCCCCCGGCTTCCTGATCTTTGCGGGCCTCGCCGTGGTCGCGTTCCTCGGCATTTCGATGGTTCGTGCCCGCTGGCGCGCGACCTGGAGCAGCGGCGCGCGCATCTGATCATCACTTACCGGAGAGGGGAGGCGGCGGCACTCGAAAGAGGAGCCGCCGCCCTTGTTTTTGCGCTGCGGCGAAATTTCGAGCCAAGGAATCACTTGACCCCAACCGCGTTTCATTTATGCTGCACTGCGAAGGACAAGGTTGTCCTCTACTGACATAGCTGCGGTGATCCAGGGTTGGATCGTCAAAGCGTTAATGATGGCAAAGCCGCCATCCAGACTCCTGGGTTCAAAGCCCAGGGGTCCGGATGGCGGCTTTTTTTATTGTCTGGAGTCAAGGGATGGATTTTCAGAACAACACCGGACCGGAGA
>CAMPIM010000034.1 GCA_946886365.1 uncultured Novosphingobium sp. | reverse complement strand
TGGGCGTATCCACGCCGACGCCCGGATAGCGGTTCTTCCACCAGGTGCCGCCGACCTCTTCATTCTTTTCGATGATCACATGATCGTAACCGGCGCGCTCCAGCTCGATCCCGGCGAGAATGCCGGTAAGGCCCGCGCCGATGACCAGCACCTTGAAGCCAGTCGGAGGAGGCGTGCGGCCGGGCTGTTCCTTGCGCGCGGGGCTGCGCTTGAAGCCGCCCTGTTCGACGACCATGGGGACGAATTCGTCCTCCACCGGCTCGCCGACGCCGATGCTCATCATCTTTTGCATCAGTTCGATCGGCGGATCTTCCGACTTGGCCGCGCCCGGCGTCGTCAGCACATGGACCAGCTTTTCATGCAGGTCGTCGATGCAATCCTGCGGGATCACATAGTCGGGGTTGGTGTAAGGGGGATGAATGTGGACCTGGAAGTTCTGAAGCATCGATTCATCATGCGTCAGATGCACATAGACCATCAGCAAGGTCTGGAGATTGGCCGCCTTAAGCGCTGCGCGCAGTTCGGGGCCATCAGCCAGCGGAAGGGGGCGGCTGCCACTGTCAAGCATGTTCGGCAAAGTCTTCGTTCTCATATCCATATGTCTCTCCATGAGAGCTGGGGATCTGTGGGGGATGCGGGGGCGATGGCGCCCTGCCGTTATCTCGCCATCATCTCCACATTCTCGCTCAACCGTCCTTCAGGGTCGCTGGTGAACAGGACGCGCACGCCATGTTCGGGCATTTCGCGAACCGGGCCGACATGCTTGCCGCCGTGCGCGAGCACCCGTTCGGCAAGCGCGTCGAGGTCCGTGGTGATGAATCCAAGGATCACTTCCCGGTCGCGTGGAGCAGGCCTATCTAAAAAGTTGATCATCGTCAACGATTCTACGCCCATGCTTTCACCTGGACCCATAATCACTTCGCGCAGGCGCCCCATAACGGCGGGATCGCCCGATTCCACGCGGTGCAGGCTGTTGAGCCCGTACACCGCGCCATAATAGGCGGCCATGGCTTCCTCATCCTGCACGATCAGCTTTGTGAAGCCGAATCGCGTGTCGCCTGCATTGCTCAAAGTCATTCTCCCGTCATTTCCGATTGCGCGTTCGCTGCCTCCGCGATGATGCGTTCCAGGCCGGCTATGATGTGGGTGAAGCCGTAGGTGAGGGCCGCTTTCCGATCGACCTGCAGCAGGTCGTGCTGAAGACCCTTCAACAATGCAGCCTCATAGGCCGTCAGGGCATGGATATGCGCGGTCGTCCGCTGGTTGTTGTGCTCTGGAGGAGGCGGCTGGGACGTGATGAAGCCGAGAGCCGATGTCGTGAACCACCGCACCGCAAAGGCAAGGTCGGGGCCGGTCAGCCCTTGCGCCCTGATCAATTCCACCACGGGTATCCATGTGCGCAACCAACCCGGCGACGCATGCCCGTCCCACAGGCTGAGCTTCATCGCGACGGGATAGCGCTGGAAGAGATCCTCTGTCGCCCACAACCACTGGCGCACTTCGTCCTGCCAAGGCGCGCCCTTTGCCGGGTAATCGAACCGGCTGTATATTTCGTCGGCGACGGCGATCAGCAGATCGTCGCGGCTGGGGAAGTAATTATAAAGGGTCATGACCCCGGCTTTCAGGCTCTTTGCGAGCAGACCCATGGAAAATCGGTCGATCGACATTTCGTCGAGCAGGACCAGTGCCGCCTGGATGATCGTGCCGCGCGACAGCCGGGGAGGTCGCCCACGCCCGCGCGCGGAAATAGCCGGCTGAGAAGCAGCGTCGAGCGTCGTCCCGTCCCCGATGTTCAAACCGCCCATCATCTTGACCGCTCCCACTCTTATACCTTGTCAGAAATAAGGGTTTGGGCTCTTCTGTCAATTTACGTATGCTATACGAGATCATTGACGCCAGTTGGTCCGCAAGGGAAACATCCTTGTTGATCGGCGGCGCGGCTGCGTCCAACTTGGCGATCAGCTTTTCCGCCAGGTGGGCAAGCCATGGATCAGAACAGATTGTCGAATGGAGAAAAGAGGCATGCAGAGGTTCAGGGACAAGTCCGTCGTCATTACCGGCGGTTCCAGCGGTATCGGCCTCGCCGCGGCCCAGCGGATCATGGAGGAGGGCGGATCGGTGCTGATCACCGGATCGAACCGGGAAAGACTGGACAGTGTCGCGGCGCAGTTGCCCGGCGTGCACATCCTGCAAAATGACGCGTCCCGTCCGGAAGCCGCCGAAGCGCTCGCGCAGGAAGCTGCCCGCCTGTTCGGCAAGATCGATGGCCTGTTCCTGAACGCAGGCGTTGGGGCAGGCGCGCCGCTTGGCCATATCAGTGCTGACCTTTACCGGAACCTCATGGACCTGAATGTCGGCGGGCCGATCTTCGGGACGCAGGCGATGGCGCCGTTGATCCGCGACGGCGGCTCAATCCTGATCACGGCATCCGTTGCGAAGGATAAGGGGCTGCCCGCAAGCGCCCTTTATGGCGCCACCAAGGGGGCCGTCCGCTCGCTTGCAAGAGGCTTTGCCTATGAACTGGCCCCGCGCCGCATCCGCGTGAACACATTGAGCCCCGGACCGATCGCGACCGACTTTTTCAACCGCCTCGGACTGCCCGAAGAGCATGTTGCTGCGGTCGAACAGCAGATGGCCGGCAGCAATCCGCTGGGTCGCCTTGGAACGCCGCAGGAAGCGGCGGCCGTCGCTCTGTTTCTGCTGTCTGACGAGGCAAGCTATGTGACGGGGTCGGACTATTTCGTCGATGGCGGGGAAGCGCAGCTTTAGCATAGCTGGTCTGCCCGGGGGATCATGTCTAACAGCATCCAGATGCAGCATGTTAGTGACGACCAAGTGATCCGCGGGCAGACTTTGGCGCGCCAGGATATTGAAACGCTCATAGGCACGCCGCGTTCGTTGGCCGAGTGCGTGATGGAGGGTGCGGACCTGTCGCATCTGGATCTGTCCCAATGGTCGTTTCAACAATGCGACATGCGACGCGCCGACTTCACCGGCGCAAAACTTGATCGCAGCACCTGGCAGTCGTGCCGCGCCGCTTCGGCCAATTTCACGGGTTGCGATCTGGGCGAAGCGCGCCTTGCCAACAGCGACCTGAACGGTGCTTCGTTGAAGCGTAGTATGTTGCAAGCGGTGCATTTTTTCGGCTGCAAACTTACGGGCGCCGACCTGTCGGATGTTCGGGCGCTAGACATCCATTTTGAAGAAACGCTGTTGATCGGCGCGAAGCTGACCGGGCGTTCCTTTATGAAGGCGAGGCTCGCACGGGTCGATTTTTCTCAGGCGGACTTGCGCAAATGCGATTTTCGGATGGCATCGTTCGAGGATTGCAGCCTGCGGGAGGCGCTGCTGACCGGCGCCCGGTTCGAAGGCGCGGACCTGCGCGGTGCTGACCTTGGCGGCGTAAGGCTGGAGGACGCGTCCCGCTTTCGTGGCGCGACCATATCGCGGGAGCAGGCGGGGCAATTGCTCAGCGAATTGGGATTGAACGTGCGATGAGGGTTCGAGTCCTTCGCTCGCGCCGCTCAATTCGGACGGGCGTCGGGATCATGCACCCTTAATTGTCGCAATATTCCCAACGCCCGGCGTTGCAGGCCGCCACTGCGCGCCGCCATGACGCCATCTGGCGATCATAATCCGCGCGAGCATCGGCATAGCCTTCGCCGCCGCCCTGCGCACGGCGATAGTTGCGCATGATCCGCGCATCGCGGTCGCGAACATAGGCGAGCTGCTGCTGGTTCATCTGCCGGATGATTGCCCGGTCACGTGCCCGTGCCGCAGAACTGCGCATGGTGGGGTCATGCGGATCGTCCGCGAGCGCAACCGCTGGAAGCAGCGCGGCACCGAGCGCGGCCACACATGCGACTATCCTGACCTTCATGGACCCTTGCCCCTCTTTTTTCCCTTTCCCTGCTAATCGCGATCCGTTCCGCCGAAGGCAACGGATTTGCGACGAACGGCAGGTCACAGCCTTCCCCCCCTTACGCTTCGGTCATGGTGCATCGCCCTGGGGCAGTTCGGCGGGGGCGGCTGGCCAGTCGCCATCCTGTAGCGGCGGCAATGCTTCGAACCAGGCGCTGTCGCGATTGAGTGTGAAGCGGTCGCAGGAAAAGCGGATGTCGTCACGGGCCACGGCGCGCAGGACTTCATGGATGCCGCCCACCCCGCTGGCGCTGATGACGACATAGCTGACATTGCCGTTTTCGCAGGTGACGAGGGCTTCGACGACCTTGCCGACCGTCTGGCCGTCGGAGGCCGTGACCGGAACCCCCGCGATGCCGGTGGCCGTGAAGAGGGTCGGGTAGGGCGATCGGCGGCTGGATTGGGCGGCCGACTTGCCCCCATCCTCATAGGCGCGCTGGCGGCCGAGCCATCGCCATACGCCGATCAGGTTGACGAAGGTGAGGAAGCCGTTCGTCGCGACGAGGTTCGTCTGCCCGGACGACAGGCCGACGACCGACCATGCGATCGATCCAAAGGTGAAGACGACGAAACCCCAGCCGGTGACGCGCGCGCCCAGATTGGCGGCGGTCATCATCGCGGCGATCATGGTCGCTATGGGCGCGACCCAGCCAGCAATATTTTCCAGAGCAGGCTCCTACATTCGAAGCATCGAACGATGCTTCAACGCGCGCCAGCCATGTTGGTGGCGGCGTGAAGCGGGAGTCTTGCAAAAATGGGTGGCGAGAGTCGCGGCCCTTGCCTAGCCCTGCGGCAGGATCGCGGCGATTCCGGCGCGTGCGATCTGGGCGTCCTGATCCGACTTGACCCCGGAAACACCCACGGCGCCGACATAGTCACCATCGATGACGATCGGGACCGCGCCTTCGAGCATGGCCGGCATGCCGGGTGCGGACAGCATCGAAACGCGGCCGTTCAGCACCAGATCCTCATAGACCTTCGTTTCCCGGCGGCCGAGTATGGATGTCGATGCCTTTGCCTCTGCCATCTTCACGGTGCTGGCGGCGGCGCCATCCAGCCGGATCAGGCCAAGCAGATGCGCGCCGTCATCGACGATCGCGATCGTCACGGCCCAGCCATTGGCCAAAGCCTCTGCTTCGGCTGCGGCGAGGATCGCCTTTACATCGCTTGCTTCAAGGCAGTGCTTGGTCTTCATGCCGTTCGATCCGTTATTGATGCGCCGGGGCGGGTGAGGAAAAGCGCGCCTTATCACCCGCCGCGCGTCTTGCCAGCATTATAGAGGGGGAGGCGGTTGGGAGAGGCTCTGATCCGCTTCGACGGGGATGGTCAGAAATTCGGGCTTTTCCCCGCCGAACGACTGGATCGCGACGATCACATTGCCTGCCGCCGCGACGTTTGACAGGGGCATGTCGATGGCAATGGCGTCGTGGCCGGATGCCTGCCACTTTACCGCCACGCTCCGCCCTTCAGGCAGCTGGACGGAAACATTCCTCACGCAGGCGGTCGTGGGGCCGGTGAGCAGCAGCCTGTCATTCTTTCCTCCTATCAGGCGCTGGTCGGCCGATGGCTGCAAGCTGCCCGCTTGCGGGAATTGGAGGGCGAATTCCGGGCCGTCAAAGGATTCGAAACCCCAGTGGCCGTGCAAGCGGCCCTTCATCGGCCCGCTCAACTCCTCAACCTTGAAGGAAGGCGCGAATATGTAGCCGCCTTTGTCGGCCCGCGCGATGAGCGGTGCTTCGACCATGTGGCCGTCCTTGTCCGTCAGCCGCAAGACCATGTCGTGGGCATAGTCGGTGGCAAAGACGAGCGGCGCGCCATCGACGCCCAGGACGATGCCCGGCCGGGAGCCGCAGATCGGAGCGTCGCTGCTCCGGCGTAGGGGCGGGGGAACATTCTTTTCGATGGCGGGCAAGGCGGCCACCAGCACGGACTTGGGCTTGCGGAAGGAGGGGGCGCTGTTCAGCAACAAAGACACTGACTTGCCATTCTGAATGCCGAGCGCGGGCAGATAGTTGAATTCCGGATTGTTGAACGCGCCGAATATGCGCGCGAGATCGCGGACCACGCCGATATAGGGGCTGTAAAAGCCATAGCCCCCCTCCCGCGTCGCGCTGAGTTGCAGGGCGAGGTCGGTGGGCGCGCCGATGATGGTTTCGGTGAGCGAATTGCTGTGGATGTCGCCCAGCACCAGACTGTCGCGATTTTCGACGAGGCAGGCGGCCTGAAACTCGACGATTTTCGCCAGGCAGTCGGGGTTCAGTTTGACGGCAAGGCTTGAGGACAGGATTGGCGCAACGGTCCTCAGATATTCAGGGTGGCTGTTTTCCTGCGATCGGATGCCCAGGATGAAGGCGTTAAGCCTGCTCCGGTCCAGCGAAGCCTTGTTGATGTCCTGTGTCACGCGGACGAATTCGCCCGGACGGCCCCGGATCGCATCGGAAATGGTGCTGAGGTCGCCGCCGGTATCGGGCACCATGAACAGCACCAGCTGGCGCGCATGATCCGGCACGGTCAGTTTCAATGTCCGCTTCCGGTCCTTGCTCTGCCAAGTTTCCGCGCTGGAGATCCAGCTCTTGGGTGGCGGGTTGGTGACGCCGCGCAGGAACGCCGACACCAGGCGGTAGCGGACTGATTGGTCTTCGGGCAGATTGGCCTCGATCCTGACGACGTCGCCCGACGCCAGTGCGGGCACTTGCCCGATCGGCAGGGTTCGCCCTGCGCGGCTGACCGTCACCAGCAGTTCGGGGCCGGGGAGGTCGAAGGGTGCCGGGTCTGCCGCAGACGCGCCGACGGATGCCATGCAGGTGGCGAGGGCGAAGATGCAAAGGCGTGTCGAACTGATCCGGCGGTAGGTCATGCATTCTCCCTGCGCGGGTAAATCGAGCCGTCAAGAGAGAAGGCGGCCCTTTTCGCTTTGCCGATCCACTGGGAAGGCAGGATGTGCGGCGAAGGAAGGCATCGTCGTGGCGTTAAGTTCCTGGGTCGGCAAGCCTTGCGGCCTTCCCGGAACGTGATGGAAAGGGCTAAAGGGGTTTTCCGTTACATCACGACAGGAGACAGCAGTGTTACCCGCCCGGACTTTCAGCGTGTCGATCAATCAGGAATGGCGGGCTCTTTACGAAAGGATTTGGCGTCCCGAATTTTTCCCCCAATGGGCCTCTGGCCTGGCGGAATCGGGGTTGCGCGAAGATGGGGACGGTTGGCTGGCCGATGGACCGGAAGGGCCGATCCGTATCCGCTTCACGCCCCATAATGATCTGGGGGTGATGGATCATCAGGTGGATCTGGGAGGTGGCGATCAGGTCCATGTCCCCTTGCGTGTCGTGCAAAATGGGGAAGGCGCGGAAGTCATGCTGACGCTTTTTCGTCAGCCGGGCATGGATGATGAACGGTTCGCGGCAGACATCCGATGGGTCAACCGCGATCTCAAGGCGTTGAAACGGCTAATCGAAGGCTGAGTGGCCTGCGGGAGATCATGCCTCCCGCCATTGTCCCTGCTCAATGCCGTCCAGCGTCCAGTCCCCGATCCTCCACCGGACAAGGCGCAAGGTGGGGTGGCCGACGGCAGCCGTCATCCGGCGGACCTGCCGGTTACGTCCTTCGCGGATCGTGAGACGGATCCAGCAGTCGGGCACGCTCTTGCGGAAGCGTACCGGCGGGTCGCGTGGCCAGAGGGCAGGCGGGTCGATGCGTTCCACCAGTGCGGGCAGGGTAAGGCCGTCCTTCAACTTGACCCCGCGTCGTAGCGCCTCCAGTTCCGCCTCGCCGGGATCGCCCTCCACCTGAACCAGATAGGTTTTGGGCGTCTTGAACCGGGGGTCGGCGATACGCGCCTGCAACCGCCCGTCATCGGTCAGCAGCAGCAGCCCTTCGCTGTCGAGGTCGAGCCGCCCGGCAGGATAGACGCCCGGCATGTCGATGAACGCCGCGAGTGTTGGGCGTGGGGGACCGGTGCTCTCATCGGTAAACTGGCACAGCACGCCATAGGGTTTGTTGAAGAGGATGAGGGCCATTGATCAATCATCCTCTTCGAAGGCGAGGCTGCCCTGATCGATCAGCGCCTTGATGAGCGCGACCGCGCCGGGGTTTTGCGCAAGGTCCGGATTGGTCGCGACCAGGGGGCTTGAGCAGAGTTGTTCGGCGAGGGAGGCAGTGTCGGCCCCACAATCGAAGCAATGGCCGTCCACGAACAGCAGAATGGATGATCCCTGCCGGATGAAGGAATACCGGCTGGCCGGGTTGCGCTGGAGCGATGCCCCTTGGGCAAGCCATGCCTGTACATCATCGGCCGCAATCGGTTCTTCGGGCCGCCAATCTGCATCGGAATATTTGGGCGCGCTGCTATGCTGCCCGAACCAGCGGGCGAAGGCAGCGCGATCTGCCAATGCCTCCATCACCATTGCATGCAGCCGGTCGAGGGCAGGCGCGGTGATTTCTCCCGGATTGGATTGTCGGGCGAGACCGGGGTCCGCATAACGATCCTCCTCCGTCAGGCCGTCCGCCTGATGCGCGCACCAGCCTTCGACAAGGTCGGCGCGGGAAGGCGCGCGAAACCCGATCGAATAGGTCATGCAATCATCGCCAACCGCCACGCCATCATGGGCAAAGCAGGGTGGCACGTACAGAATGTCGCCGGGTTCCAATATCCAGTCACCCTCCGCTTCGAAATCGGCGATCAGGCGTAGATCGTCATGCGGCAGCAAGGGTGTCGCCGAACTGCATTTTGGCCCGACGCGCCAGCGCCGTTTGCCGAGGCCCTGCACCAGAAAGACGTCATATTGATCGAAATGCGGCCCCACGCCGCCCCCGTCCGTGGCGTAGCTGACCATCACATCGTCGATGCGCCAGTCGGGTATGAAGCGAAAAGGTTCCAGCAGGGCCGCGACGCCGGGGGCATGGTGATCCACCGCCTGCACCAGCAGCGTCCATGGTCCGGTTCCGAGTTCGCCAAAGCGCGCCTCCGGCAGGGGGCCGCTTTCCATCGTCAGTTGAATAGCTTGTCGCGTGATAAGGCGGGATTCGACGCCCTCTTCGCAGGCAAGTCCGGCCAGTTCGTCCGGATCGAGCGGATTGTCCCAGTCCTTCCACGGATTGCGGATCAGCAGCGGCCGCTTTTGCCAATAGTCGCGGAGGAAAATGTCGATGTCGAAATGGGCGAGTTGCATGTGATGCCCATGCGCCCCCGGCACGCGGCTGTCAAAAAACTCGGATCGGCCTGACGTATCGGTCTGGCGCATCCTGTGGTGGCTTGAAATCGACACTCGCGCCTTGACTCGTTATGGAACTCACCGATACCCATTTTGTGAAATGTGGAAAGGATGAGGAATAATGGCGCGTTTGGAAGGCAAGGTCGCGATCGTAACGGGAGCAGGCCGCCAGGGTAATATCGGCGTGGCGGTATGTGACGCATTCCTGCGGGAAGGTGCGCGCGCGGTGATCGCCACCGATCTTCGTACCGACGAAGCAGTCAGCAACGAGATGGACGGAAAGCATGGTGCGGGCCGGTTCAAGCTCGTTACGCAGGATGTGACGCTGGAGGCGGACTGGGCCAAGCTGGTGTCGACGGTCCTGTCTGAATTCGGCGCCATCGACGTGCTGGTGAACAATGCCGGTATTTCCATCCATGGCGGTATCGAAGCCACGTCGCTGGAGGACCTGCGCAAGGTCATGGCCGTCAACCATGACAGCGGCTTTCTGGGCATGAAGCATTGCGCGCCTGCTCTGGCCGATGCCGTGAACCGCTTTTCGGGCGGTGGTTCGGTGATCAATACCGTGTCCATGGCGTCTCACATGCCCAACGCCCATAACCTCAGCTATCATGTGTCGAAGGCGGCGCAGCGCATGTTGACCATGTGCGGCGCGATCGAATTTGGCCCCAAGCGCATCCGGGTCAATTCAGTGCATCCGGGGCAGACGACGACGCCGCTGCTGAAGGAAGGCTATGAGGGATATGTACAGCTTGGCCTCTACGAGTCGGCGCAGGCAGGTATTCAGGAGCTGGTGAACATGTGTCCGCTGGGCATCGAAAGCTTCCCGGAAGATACGGCCCATGCCTTTGTCTATCTGGCGTCGGATGAGTCCCGCTTTGTGACTGGGGCGTCCATCTATCATGATGGTGGACTTGGCCGTCAATATTGAGTGGCAGTGACGAGGGGCGGCCAAGACCGCTCCTTATCGCGCTTTAGGTTGTGTGGGGATTCAGCCCATGACGGCCTGCAAATGGGGACTTTCTGCGCTTCCGGTGCTCACGTACTGAAGTACGCTGCGCGCCGGTTCTCGAAATTCACCATTTTCGCCTCGCCCTGAACTGAATCCCCACACAACCTTAAAGGGTGCAGGCGTTGTCCGCTTTAGGCATCAATCCCTGCGCGATCAATTCTGCCACGCGTCGCGCCTTTGCATCGGCTTCTTCGTCGGTCAGCGGTTCGACCGTGCCCGCGGAAACGGCGTCGACCATGTCCTGCGACAATATCCACAGGAACATCGACGAGACCTCTTCGCAGTCGACGGGCCGGATAAGCCCCCGCGCCCGTAGGCGTTCCAGATAGGAGCGAAGGGGGGTCTGCTGGCGCAGGGTCCGTGCCTCCCCCATCGCATCGCGGAATTCCGGGAAACGCAGTCCTTCGCGCATGCTGATCGCGGTGACGGCATGCGCAGCCCTGGTCCGGGTGCTGCGCATGATCATGCGAGCCCACTCGTAAAGGCCCTCCACCGGGTTGTCGCGATCGAGCAGGCGGAGATCGGCGGCCATGTTCCGGTCGGCAATCCGGTCCAGCACGGCCCGCAACAGTCCGGGTTTGCCGCCATATTTGGCATAGATGGTCTTTTTAGAAACGCTCGCGCGCTGGGCGATCAATGTCAGGGTGGCGCGTTCGTAGCCCAGTTCTATCAACGCCTGTTCGGCCGCTTCGAGCAAGGCTTCCGCGCGTTCTTCAAGCTCCGCCGCGCGCGGCCGACCCGCGCCGCTTCGCCTTTTTTCCTGGTGCATGACCCTTGCTTGGCTTGATCGGCCGCCAAGCGCAAGACCCGGCCGCCCACGAAAAAGCGTCCCGCTTTGTCCCGGAAGGCGGGACGAGACGCTCCTGACGGTCGCAAGCCGCTTCCTGCTGCTCACACGGGTAGGGCGGTCGTATATTTGGTCATCGACAGGGCAAAATGGGACGCAGCGCTGGCGACGGACGGATGGCCCAGCAATGTGTGCATCAGGAACAAATTATAGTCCGCGACGTCGGCAACCACGATGCGGAGCAGATAGTCCCACTCGCCCGACATGGAGAAGCACTCCACGATTTCCGGGTGGCCATCCACGAAATCCTCGAATGCCTGCCTTGCGTCGCGCGCATGGCTGCGCATCCGGATGTTGCAGAGCACATTGACGCCGCGATCGACCTTTTCCGGGTTCACAAGGCGGACTGCGCTAGTGAGGATGCCGGCCGTTTCCAGCGCCTTTATCCGGCGCCAGCAGGAAGCGGTAGAGGCGCCGACCTGTTCGGCCAGTTCGGCATGGCTGACCGTGGCATCCTTTTGGAGAATCGAGATGATCCTTCGGTCAATCTCATCAATCTGACGAAAATCTTTCATGATGCGGCCTGATATGATGACTTGGTTTCTGAAACTCGCCGATTTTGCGTGAAATTGAAACCCCCTCGCATTGGGGGCGTGTCATAACCTCCAGATGGCCGCTTCAACCATCGAACGCCCCGCGGGCGCTGCGGAGGATTGGACGATTTCTCAGGACTGGGAAAGCTATACGCCCCAGGAGCATGCCGTTTGGGATGAGCTGTTCGCCCGGCAAGCGGCCCTGCTGCCCGGCCGGGCGGTGAAGGAATTTACGGACGGTCTGGATATTCTGCGGATCGCGAAGCCCGGCATTCCCAATTTCGAGGAACTGTCCGAAAGGTTGATGAAGCGGACTGGCTGGCAAGTCGTCGCGGTGCCGGGGCTGGTGCCGGATAGGATTTTCTTCGAGCATCTGGCGAACCGGCGTTTTGTGGCGGGACGCTTCATTCGCAGGCCGGATCAGCTGGATTATTTGCAGGAGCCGGACGTTTTCCATGACGTGTTCGGCCATGTGCCGCTGCTCGCCCATCCGGTGTTCGCAGATTACATGCAGGCCTATGGCGAGGGCGGGCTGCGCGCGGACGGCATGGGCGCGATCGAAAAGCTGGCGCGCCTTTATTGGTATACGGTTGAGTTCGGCCTCATGCGCGACGGGCCGGAACTGAAAATCTATGGTGCGGGGATCGTCTCTTCCCATGGCGAGTCCCTGTTTGCGCTGGATGATCCATCGCCCAACCGGATCGGTTTCGACCTGAAGCGGCTCATGCGCACCAAATATCGGATCGATGATTATCAACAGTCCTATTTCGTCATCGACAGTTTCGATGATCTTTTGCGCCAGACAGTCGAGATGGACTTCGCCCCGCTTTATGAAGAGCTGAACCAAGAGGAGGCCATAGAGGCAGACGCAATCATCCCTCAGGACCATGTCTTCAGCCGGGGAACACAGGATTATGCCAAATTAAGGGAGCGAGTGTGAGGGATATGACTGACAATCCATTGGGCCTGAACGGATTTGAATTTGTCGAATTTACATCGCCAGACCCCGATGCAATGGCGGCGCAGTTCGAGCAACTGGGCTTTGTTCCGACGCATCGTCATCCTTCCAAGAACATCACGCGGTATAAGCAGGGTCGCATCAACCTGATGCTGAACCGGGACGATGCGGGGCGGGTCGCGGCGTTTCGCGGCGAGCATGGCCCGTCGGCCAGCGCCATGGCCTTTCGCGTGGCCGATCCCGAAGCGGCGATGGCGTGGGCGCTTGAACATGGCGCGCAGCCGACCGAGGAGGATGATACGGTGATTCAGGGGATTGGCGGATCATACCTCTACTTCGTCAGGGACGGCGAAGATCTTTATGAGGATTGGGCGGAGTTCCCCGGATGGTGCTGGGCGGAGGCCGCGAACAATGCGGGTCTCGATATGCTCGACCACCTGACGCACAATGTCCGGCGGGGACATATGCGGGTGTGGAGCCAGTTCTACCGCACGCTCTTCAATTTCGAGGAACAGAAATTCTTCGACATCAAGGGACAAGCTACCGGGCTATTGAGCCAGGCCATGATCGCACCGGATCGGGCGATCCGAATACCGCTGAATGAAAGCCAGGACGACAAGAGCCAGATCGAGGAATTCATCCGCCAATATCATGGCGAGGGTATCCAGCATTTGGCGCTTACCACGGATGACATCTACGCGACGGTGGAAAAGCTGCGTGCGCGGGGCGTTCGGCTGCAAGATACTGTCGACACCTATTATGAGCTGGTCGACACACGCGTGCCCGGACATGGCGAGGATCTGGAGCGGCTGCGCAAGAACCGGATACTCATTGACGGTGATGTGGAGAGGGAGGGCATATTGCTCCAGATCTTCACGGAAAATATGTTCGGGCCGATCTTTTTCGAAATCATCCAGCGCAAAGGCAATGAAGGTTTCGGCAACGGCAATTTTCAGGCATTGTTCGAAAGTATCGAGTTGGACCAGATACGGCGCGGCGTAATCACTGTTGACGAGTGAGGCTGACATGACGCTTTGCGGTTTCGGCAATGTCCATTCGACGGAAGCGGTGGCGGGGGCGCTGCCGATTGGGCGCAATTCGCCTCAACATGCGCCTTATGGCCTCTATGCCGAACAGCTTTCGGGCACGGCCTTTACCGCGCCCCGGCACCAGAACCAGCGGAGCTGGCTTTACCGGATGCGGCCATCGGCGGAGCATGGTCCGTATCAGCCATATGACGGTGCGCGGCTTTTGCGGTCCGGGCCGCTCCCTGACGGCCTCCTTTCGCCGAACAGATTGCGGTGGGACCCGTTGGGCATGCCGGAAGCGCCGACTGATTTCATCGACGGGCTGGTTACCTATGCGGTGAATGGCGACGTGGTGCAGGGATTGGGTTGCGCCGTTCATATGTTCGCCGCCAATCGGTCCGTGATCGACCGGGCCTTCTTTTCTGCTGATGGCGAAATGCTGATCCTGCCGCAGCAAGGGGCGTTGCGGATCGTGACCGAAATGGGTGTCCTGACGGCTGCGCCATTGGACATGGTTCTGATACCGCGGGGCGTGCGTTTTCGTGTCGAACTGCTCGACGGGGCAGCGCGGGGATATGTCTGCGAAAATCACGGGGCGGCCTTTCGATTGCCGGAACTTGGGCCGATCGGGTCGAACGGGCTTGCCAATGCGCGGGACTTTGAAGCGCCGGTGGCGGCCTATGAAGATGTCGAGCGGCCGTTTGAGATTGTGCAGAAATATATGGGGTCGCTCTGGACGAGCAGGGCGGACCATAGTCCGTTCGATGTGGTCGCATGGCACGGCAATCTGGCGCCGTTCCGCTATGACCTGCGCCGATTCAACACGATGGGAACGGTGAGTTATGACCATCCCGATCCATCGATCTTCACGGTCCTTACGTCGCCCAGCGATACGCCCGGCACGGCGAATGTCGATTTCGTGATCTTTCCGCCGCGATGGATGGTAGCGGAGGATACATTTCGGCCGCCCTGGTTTCATCGCAATGTCATGAGCGAATTTATGGGCCTGATCGAAGGGGAATATGATGCCAAGGCGTCAGGCTTCATGCCCGGCGGCGCCTCGCTCCACAATTGCATGTCCGCGCATGGGCCGGATGTCGAAAGCCATGGCAGGGCGGTTTCGGCTGAACTTGCCCCGGTGAAGACAGACGCGATGATGGCATTCATGTTCGAAAGCCGGTTGCCCTATGCGCCTACTAGATGGGCGATGGAGACGCCGCTGCTTCAGCGCGATTATGATGGCTGCTGGAAGGGCTTTGCCAAGGCGCAGCTTCCTTTGCCGCCGGAGGAGCCGCGCTGATGAACTGGTGGGAATGTGATGAGACCCATGATCCCGCGCTGACCAGTTGGGTGGAAAGCGCGCGGGGACATAGGGACTTTCCGATCCAGAACCTGCCGTTGGGCATCTTCGCGCCGCGGGAGGAGCATGGACGGATCGGAGTGGCGATTGGCGACATGATCCTCGACCTGCGGGCCTGCGCGGAAGCGGGGCTGCTTGGCGGGAATTGGGAGGAGGTCTGCGCGGAGCCGGTGCTGAACCGGATGCTCATGCTTGCGCCGGAGCAGAGGCGAGCGCTGCGGCGGCGGGTCAGCGCATTGCTATCTGATCCGGCGAGCCGTGCGGCGGTGGAGTCGATGCTCTATCCATCGGGCGAAGTCACCATGCAGTTGCCCGCGCGCATTGGCGATTACACCGACTTCTATGTGGGCATTCATCATGCGAACAATGTCGGACGGCAGTTCCGGCCCGATAATCCGCTGCTGCCCAACTATAAATATGTGCCCATCGGCTATCATGGCCGCGCTTCGTCCATACGCCCGTCCGGCGTGCCGGTGCGGCGGCCGCGTGGACAGCGCAAGCCGCCAGATGCGCAGGAGCCCGTCTTCGGCACGACCGCGCGGCTTGATTATGAGCTGGAGCTGGGCGTCTGGATCGGCACGGGCAATGATCTGGGCAGTCCGATCCCGATCGAGGAGGCGGGGGATCATATCGCTGGGTTCTGCCTTTTGAACGACTGGTCTGCGCGGGATTTTCAGGCGTGGGAGTATCAGCCGCTTGGACCGTTTCTGGCGAAGAATTTCCAGTCCACCATCTCACCCTGGGTCGTGACGGCCGAAGCCATGGCGCCGTTCCGCATGGCTCGACCTGCTCGGCCGGAGGGTGATCCGCTGCCGCTGCCCTATCTTTCTTCGGACGCGGACCAGCGGCATGGGTCGCTGGCCGTGACGCTGGAAGTATTTATCCAGACGCAGCACATGCGGGAGAAGGGGCAGCCGCCATTTCGCCTCAGCACCGGGCCAGCCAGCAACATGTATTGGACGGTCAACCAGATCGTGACGCATCATGCGTCCAATGGGTGCAACCTCAATCCGGGGGACCTGTTGGGCACGGGCACGATCTCCGCGCCGACACGGGAAGGGTATGGCAGCATGTTGGAACTGACCGAAGGTGGGCGAGAGCCGCTGATATTGCCTGATGGAGAGAAGCGTTCCTTTGTCGAGGACGGCGACGAGATTTTCCTGTGCGCGACGGCTAACGCGCCGGGTTTCGTTGCGATCGGCTTTGGCGAATGCCGGGCCGTGGTGATGCCCGCATGACCGCGCCTGTCACCCTGCACGGATATTGGCGGTCGTCCGCCGCCTATCGCGTGCGCATCGCGCTGAACCTCAAAGGCGTCGACTATGTTCAGGTCAGTCATGACCTGCGCGCGGGGGAGCAGCGGGACGCCGATTACCTCGCTATCGCGCCTCATGGCCTGGTGCCCGCTTTGGAGGCGGAGGGTAGGACCCTCATAGAAAGTCCCGCCATCCTCGAATGGATCGACGGCAAGTGGCCCGAGCCGCCTTTGCTGCCCAACGATGCGGATGAAGTTGCGGTTGTGCGTGCGATGGCGGCGTTGATTGGTTGCGACATCCATCCTCTCAACAATCTGCGTGTCCTCAACCGATTGCAGAGCCAGTTTCACGCATCCAAGGATCAAGTGAAGGAGTGGGTGAGGCATTGGATCGCGGAGGGTTTTGCGCCGCTTGAGCAGTTGGTCGCGCGGCATGGGGCGGGCTTCGCTTATGGGAGCGGGCCGACATTAGCCGACTGCTATCTTGTGCCGCAGCTTTATAATGCTGGGCGGTTCGGGGTCGATTTGTCGCCCTATCCTAAATTGGTGGCGGCGGGTGAGGCTGCTCTGGCGCTGCCCGCTGTGCAGGCCGCGCATCCGGATCGGCAGCCGGATGCGGGTTAGCCCGCCTGTTCGGACTTGTTGAAGACCGCGAGTTGATCGGCAAAGGCGCGCTGGTAGGGGGAGCGGGCTTCGCCGCGCGCGATATAGGGCGGGAGGTTGGGGTAGAGTTCCAGCAGCCCTGATCCGGTGAGCCTGCGCAGGACGGTGACCATCAGCAGATCTCCGGCGCTGAAACCGCCTTCCAGCCATTCGCGGTCGCCGAGCCAGTTGGAAAGCTGCGACAGACGCTGTTTCACGCGGCTGTCCAACAGCGGCATGCGGGCTTCATACCAGCTTTGGTCGCGCTCCAGATATTTGGGCATTTCCCGTTCGAGGATCGGGGGTTCGACCGTGTTTAGGGCGGCGAACATCCAGGCAATGGCGCGGGCACGGCCATGGGGATCGCTGGGCCAGAGACCGCCATGCCGATCGCCGATGTGCAGGATGATCGCCCCGGATTCGAAGAGGGTGAGGCCATCTTCTTCATATGCCGGTATCTGTCCGAAGGGCTGGGATGCGAGGTAGCTGGGCTGCTTCATCTCCTCAAAGGAGAGGAGCCTGACTTGGTAGGGCACACCTGCCTCTTCGAGAGCCCATCTGACCCGCATGTCGCGCGCCATGCCCCGGCCGCGATCGGGGGAACGCTCGAAGGCGGTGATGGTGATGGTCATCCTTCAACTCCGGCTGGTCACTGTTCGTCTTTCAGATGGCCCCCCGAAGATTTCACCTGCCGTCCAGATGCGCGAAGTCGAACTGGCTCGTCGGGATGATGTCGATGCGCGAGAAGTCGATGAAGCCCGCGCAGCTTTCCGCCATATCCTTTGTATTGCGGGCGAATTTTTCCTCATCGCCCACCGCATCGAAGAAGGCGGGGGAAACGGTCATTGCTTCCGGCGAGAAGCATTCCTCGACAAAGGCGTCATAGTCGGGCGCGTCAGGCGTTAGCGCACGGACGATGATATTCTGGACATATTCGAAGTTCGCCTGCGTATCGATGGCGACGCGGGTGTGGTGACTGTGCCAGTGCGCGACGGCATCGTCCCAGCTCATGTCGGAACGGAAGGAGATGAAGCTGGCCTGCGACCAGCCCCAGGTGCGCGCCCCCGCCTGCGGCACATGATCCCGGTTGGGGATGATGGTGGATTCCGCAACCAGCCATGCCGCGAACCGACCGCTATGTTCGGCCATTATGCTATCGATAGGGCCGCGGAAATGGGCATTGGCGGTGGGCAGCCAGAATTGCACAAGCGCGTCCTGCTGCGGCTGTTGCCATGTTTGCAGGAGTGGCGCGGCGGGCTCCACGGTCGTGTCGCGCACGTTAAGGCGGATCGCACTGGCGCCCGCTTCCTTGAGTGCGGCGGGAAGTGTGGCCTTCAATTGTTCCGCATAATCGGCGCGGCTTACGCCCTCCGGCGCCCAAAGAGCATAGATCAGCTTTTCCATTCAGATCTCTCCATCAATCTTTCAGGTCAGTCGAAATTGGCCTGTCCGCCGTCTAGCGGAATGGTGGCGCCAGTCAGATAGGACAGGTCCGATCCGCACAGGGCGACGATGGCCCGACCGATATCTTCCTCCAGCCGACCGATGCGGTCGAGCGGGATGGTGCGGAAGAAGGCCTTTGCCTCTTCGGGATTATTTTCGATCCACCATTTGAGGCCCGGCGATTCAGCATGCGGCGCGATGGTGAGGACGCGGATATTCTGGCGCCCCCATTCCGCCGCACCCGCGCGCGTCAGGACGCGGGTCGCCTGCTTCACCGCGCCGTAACAGCCATAGCCGGTCATGTCCCAGCGGATGCCAGCGGACGAGGCGAAGTTGAAAATGGTGCCGCCGCCGCGCGCCGCCATGTGGGGACGAACGAGCTTCATCAGGCGGAAGGAGGCGAGCGGGCCGGATTCAAATCCGGCGAGGAAAGCCTCGTCCGTCACTTCATCCAGCAGGCCGAGCGGCACTTCCTGCGCATTGTTGATCAGGATGTCGACGCCGCCCAGATCGGTGACTGCCCTGTCCACGGCGGCGGCGAGATCGTCCGCGTCCTTGACGTTACAGGCGGCGGCGATGGCGCGGACGCCGCGTTCCTGCGCAAGCTGCGCGGTTTCCTGCACCTTCTCAAACGTCCGTCCGGCGAGGAGCAGGTCGACGCCTTCACTGGCGAGGGCGAGGGCGATGCCCTGCCCGATGCCCTGTCCCGCCCCGGTTATGAGGGCAACCTTGCCTTGCAGAGCCGACATCGCTCTTCCTTTCCTTGGCCTAGTTTCTGTTTATCATGGGCCGCCGCCCCTTTGGCGTCAGACTTGCTGAGGCCGCAATATCGCGTCGCTGCCGCCGTCGATGAAGATCAATTGGCCGAGAAGATAGTTATTTTCCATGTTGAGCAGGAAATCGAGCAGTTCGGCGATATCTTCGGGTCCCGCATAATCCTTGATCGCGATCGGATTGCTCTGGTTGATCAGCTTGACCATGTCGGGTTGGTCGAGCAGCGGTGTCGTCATCGGCGTTTTCACGACGCCCGGCCCGATGCCGTTCAGCAGGATGCCTGCACCGCCCCATTCAGGTCTTACCGCTGCACGGCGCATCCAGTGGGACAAGGCGTTTTTCGACGTGGCATAGGCGTTGCCCCCGTCGGCGGCCATGGCGTCAAGCGCGGCCTGTTCCTTATCCGCGAGGCAGAGTTCGACCACCTTGCTGTTCGACGGCAACATGGCGGCGGTGGAGCAGATGGCGACGGCGCGGGGCCGGGCGGATTTCGCCAGCAGCGGGCGCAGTCCTTCCAGCGTTGCGACCGCGCCGAAATAATTGATGGCGATGGTTTCGCGGTCCATATCCTGACGTGAGATGCCCGCGCCTGCAAGCACGGCATCGATGCCATCGGGCGCAAGGCGCGTCACCTGATCGACCATGGCGGTTCGGCCTTCGACGGTGCCCAGATCGGCATCGATGTCGGAATTGCGCAGATCGACGCCAATGACGCGATGGCCGCCACGTTCCAGCCTGTCGCGGGTGGCGGCGCCGATTCCCGATGCAGCGCCGGTTACGACTATGGTTCTGCTCATGAAACACTCTCCATCTTTTGCTTTGTTGCGTTGTAGATGGCAGTTTTTTCTGCGCATAGCCAGTGCTTGTTCTCTCGGTCGCATGAGATTATCGTTGTGGTTATGACGCAGCAGCTTTTGACCGACGCCAAAGCCATGCCGAGCGGCCATAGCGGACCATGGACGGTGTTGGCCGTCGCCGTCAGCAGTGCCGCGCGTGTCGAACTTCGCCGTTATGAGCTGCCCCGGCCCAATGAGATGTGGGAACTGGACGAAGCGCCGATCCTGTCGATTGTCATGCCGCGTGCCGAAGGTACGCAGGGCGAGATCATGTTCGATATGGGTGACCGGAGGCGGCACAAGGTTGGGCGCCTGATGTTGCGGCCCGGTGGCATCGCGATGCATTCGCGGGGCGATGGGGGCACGCTGGACATATTGACCTGCCGGTTCGACCCGGTGCGCTTTGCCGCTGTAACGGGATTGTCGGACTGGGACTCGCGGCGGTTGAGCCGGTGCGCGGCGATCAACTCACCTGTGCTGATGGCGCTGGCGGAGCGGCTGAAGCAGGAAACGGTGACGCCGGGCTTTGGCGCGGAGATGGCGGTTGAGGCGCTGGTGCAGCTGGCGATGGTGGAACTGGCGCGGCTGTTCCGGCGGGCGCGGCAGGCTGATGCGGCGCAGGGTGGCCTTGCGCCCTGGCAGCTTGCCCGGATCGAGGAAGCACTGCGGTCAAGCGATGGGGAATGGCCGACGACGCAGGCGCTTGCCAGCCTGTGCGGGATCAGCCGGTCGCACCTGTCGCGATCCTTCGCGGCGACGACGGGCATGGCGCTGTCCGACCATGCCGCCGCGATCCGGATGGAGCGGGCGCAGGACATGATCCGGGGGGGATTGCTGCCGATGAACCGGATCGCGGAGGCGCTCGGCTTTGCGACGGCGAGCGCTTTCAGTGCCGCGTTTCGGCGGGCTACGGGGCTGACGCCGCGCGCGTTCCGGCAGGGGTTTCATTAGGGGTGGTAACTGGAGTTCGCACTAAATTGCCGTTCGTGTCGAGCGAAGTCGAGACACGGTGTGCTCTCGCTTCTCGATTGCGCTCGAAGCGAACGGACTTAGTGATTGGCCTTTAGAAATTTGATCAGCACCTGCGCCAGCGCTGTGCCCTGATCCTCCTGCACGAAATGGCCGCCATTGGAGATGCGGGTGTGCGGCTGGCCTTCTGCGCCGGGGATGCGGCGTTGGAAGACCGCTTCCCAGGCGATGGTGGCGGGGTCCTGATCGCTGAAGGCGGTGAGGAACGGCTTGTCCCAGCTTTCGAGGAAGCGCCAGGCGGCGCGGTTTGCCTCCAGTCCTTCCGCGCCTTCGGCGATCGGGATGCCGCAGGTGATTTGCAGCATGCCCTTCTTGTAGGCGGCGTCGGGGAAAGGCGCGGCATAGGCGGCGAGCACCTCTGTCGGAACATCGGTGACGCAGGCGCGACCGACGAGTAAGTCGAGCGGCAAGTCTTCGCTGGTGCGGCAGGTTTCGACCCAGGCGGCGATCTGCTCGCTGGGCCAGTTGGGGACGCCGAGCGGCGGCGGGTCGCAATTTTGCAGCAGCGTGTTGGTGGCCAGGACAGCGCTGAAGCGCTCGGGACACTCGGACAGGACGCGCAGGCCGATGGGGCCGCCCCAATCCTGACAGACGAGGGTGACGCCGCGCAGGTCGAGTGTTTCGATAAAGGCGCGCATCCATTGGACGAAGCGGTCGAAGCTGTAATCGGCGCGAAAGGCGGGCTTGTCGGATTTGCCGAAGCCGATCATGTCGGGCGCGATGACCCGGTAACTGGCCGCCGCGACCGGGCCGATCATGTGGCGGTAGAGATAGCTCCAGGTCGGATTGCCGTGCAGCATGAGGACGATGGGGGCCGTCGCATCCCCTTCGTCCACATAATGCATGCGGAGCGGGCCAAGGTGGGCATCCTCCACCTCCACATAATGGGGCTCGAAGTCATAGCCCGGCAGCGCATCGAAGCTGGCTTTGGGCGTGCGCAATATGCCAGGCCGGACTTCCATCGTCAGGAAATGTAGCGTTCGCGATAGGTGGCGAATTCGCGTTTGATGGCTTCTTCATCGAGGCCGAAGCGTTCGAGCGAATAGTCGTGCATGGGGCGCTGCTCGCGCTTGTTGCCCGCAAGAAATTCGGCCAGCACTTCTTCCAACTGCGCATCGACGGGGATGCCCATGCGCGAAAGGACGCGTTCGGCCTGCGCCATCGGTTCCTTGCCGACTTCGCGATAGTCGATGTCGATGAAGCGGTCCTCGCCGATCCGTTCGCGCGCCGTTTCGAACATGCGCATCCATTCGACAAGGCGCGGGAACCAGAAGGCACCGACTTCCGCGTCGGTGAGGGTGGCGCTGAGCTTGTAAAGCGCGGCCTGCATGGAGACGTATGAGGGGACGGTCTGCAACGGGTCGCGATGCGTCATGATGAGCAGCGCGTTCGGGAAAGCCTTGGCCGCGACCTCGGCATAGGGAAGGTTGGACGGGCTCTTCAAAATCCACTTGCGGCCCTTGCGCGAAGGGTCCTGCCACTGGAGATATTTGAGGACTGTCTTGAGGTCCTCATGTCCCTTGGACTGGTCGTAAGTGTTAAGCCAGCGGGTGAAGCTGGGCACATAATTCATGCCCTCGATCATCGTGCTGACGAACATCTGGCCGAGGACCAGGATTTCTTCGTCCGGCGCGTCGGGTTCGAGCGGATGGATGGACGCCAGTTCGGGTGAAAGCTGGAGCCAGCCGTCGATCATCGCCTGCGCATAGGCGCGGCGCTCGACCGGATTGCCGCGTTCTTCGCCGGGGAAGGGGGCGAAATTCTGCGCCTCGTACCAGCGCAGGCCCGTCATGCCCGGCGCGCTGGCGAGCAGGCGCTGGAAGATGGTGCTGCCGGTGCGCGGCAGGCCCAGGATGATGCCCGCGACATCTACCTGTTCGTCAAGGATTTCAGGGTGGCGCTTGATGTCCTCCACCATGCGCAGGCGGCTGACCAGGCCCTTGACGATCACTTCCGTTGTCGAAGCGCGCCCGGCCGGGGTCAGGCGTCCTTCGCGGTTCGATGCTTCGATGAAGTGATCCATCGGTTCGAAGAACCATTCGTCCCCGAAATCGGCGAGTCCTGCCCTTTCACGCGCCTGTTGCAGCAGCGCCTCCCGTTCGAGGGGCTGGGTCGGGATCTGGTCGGGCTGGGTCGCCATGGTCGTCACTCTTCTTCAAAAAGCTTGGGGTTGGATAGGATCAGCCTGCGGTCTGGCCGCCGTCGACGGGGAAGGCAACGCCGGTGATGCGCCGGGCCTCTGGTGATGCCAGAAAGGCGACGGTGTCGGCGATGTCATCGGTGGTCGCCATTGCGCCGCTGTCGAGCCAGGAAGCCGAACGCATGACCATCTGCCAGTCGATATTGTCCGGCGGGGTCTGATGCAGCATCGGCGTGTCCACGCCGCCCGGACAGACGGCATTTACGCGCACGCCTTCCTTCGAAAATTCCAGCGCCAGCGCGCGGGTCAGCCCGACCACGCCATGCTTGGACGCAGTGTAGGCCGAATTATAAGGCACGCCGACAAGGCCAGCAGCGGACGCCATGTTGACGATATTGCCGCGGCGCTCAACTAGGTGAGGCATAGCGGCGCGGCACATCTGATAGACGCCCGTCAGGTTGACCGAGATGACGCGGTCCCACCGGGTGCGATCAACATCTTCGAAGCGGCCGAAATCCAGCACGCCAGCGATGTTGCAGAGGATGTCGAGCCCGCCATGAAGCGCGACCGCGCGATCAACTATGGCTTGGCAGGATGCTTCATCCGCGACGTCGAGCGCGAGGGCGGTAGCCGCCGAACCGATGGCCTGTGCCGTCTCCTCTACACCCTGCGCGTTGCGATCGCCGATGATCACCTTGGCGCCGTCGGCCGCCAGCCGCTTTGCCACCGCCAGACCGATTCCCGAAGCCGCGCCGGTCACGATCGCTGTCTTGCCTTCCAGACGCATGCCGCCTCTCCTCAACTTATCATTTTGTTAGTTGATGCTTGCGTCAGTTTGCTACGCAATTCAAGGCTCATACACGGAAAAACTTGACAAGCGCGAACCCGACGGGCCTGTTTCGGTTTATAAAATCAGAAGGAGGATGTCTGATGCTGTCGCTTCAGGAAATATCGGATCGGCTGGAGATTCAGGATCTTCTGTCGCGCTATAGCTATGCCATTGATGAGCGGAACTGGGATGGGCTGGACGACGTCTTCACGCCCGACGCAGTGATTGATTACAGCGAAACCGGCGGCGCGAAGGGCAGTGTCGCTCAGATCAAGGCATGGTTGCCCGTGGCCATGGAGCGATTCCCGCTATTCCAGCATATGGTGGCAACGACCAAGCTGGAATTGGACGGGGACACGGCGCGCAGCCGGACCGTTCTTTTCAATCCCATGGTCTATAAGGGCGAAGATGGCGCGGAGCAGGTGTTCTTCATCGGCCTCTGGTATCGCGACAAGCTGATCCGCACCGACAAGGGGTGGAGGATCGCGGAACGATATGAGGAAATGGGTTACGCCCATAATGTGCCGGACATGCCGCCCGTGCCAACGGTCGTGGCATGAAGGCGCGCTAAGCGGCCTCCAACTTGTGCCCTGATCGGGTCCCCGCCCGGGATCCGCTGTCGGAAGCATTCTTGCGCGTTCCGCCACTATCTGGACCGGTCAATATATCCTATAGCCGAGCGTTAGAGCTGCACGGCGTTCGTGCGGGTTCATGGTGCCAGGCCAAGGGGGGACGAGGCCAGTCGATGATCAGCAGCGAGGCGGAAAAAAAGGTTGAGGGGGCAACGCGGCGGGTAGGCAGGCCCAATGCGCGCGAGGCTGAGCTGAAACAAGAGGCAATGCTGGAAGCGGCGCTGGAGGAATTTTCGAACCATGGTTTCCATGGTGCCTCGGTGCGCTCGATCGCCGAGCGCGCGGGCGTATCCACTCGGACGGTTTACAATCGCTATACCGACAAGGTCGCGTTGTTCGAAGCCTGTCTGGAAATGTCGGCCATCCGTCATCACTTCTTGGGGGATTGCAAGGGCACGCTGCGTGAGCAGCTGATGCGCTACGCGCTGCATGTAAGCACCCGGATAAACCATGACCGGCAGGTCAGGCTGGCCCGCATCATCTATCGCGAAAGCATCAGCTTTCCTCAACTGGAAGACGTGTCGCGCCGTCAGTTCGAGCGGTTCCAGCTTGATCCGTTGCAGCAGATTTTAAGGGAGCATGGTTTCAGCAAGCCGCGTGCTGAAATGCTGGCTGATTTGTATGTCGCCCTGCTGCTGCGGCGGTGGCAGTATCGCGTGATCTATAATACAAAGGCCATGACCCCGGCACAGATCAAGGCCAATGCCGAAACCGTGACGAGCCTGTTCCTGAACGGCGCAGGCGCAATGTTGAACGAGGATAGCGCCACAAAGAAGAACTGACGCGGTTCCGGTCGGCCCTCATACGGTCGCGATCGGCGTCACGGGTGAACCAACACTGCCCGGCAGGCGGAGGGGCGGCGCGGTGAGCAGGAAAGCATGGCGCTTTCGTTCATGCAGCCATGCGGCCAGTTGCTCCAGAAACCAAAGTTCGCCCAGAAAAATGCCCTGCCGGAACAGGCAGAGGTCGTGGATGGGCAGGCGGATGGGGGGTGGTTCAGGCGAAAGGATGAGGTCGAGCGCCTCGATCGCAATATTGTCGGAGCAGATGGCGGTGATGCCGCTATCGACGATCCATTGGAGCAGGCTTTCGTCACGGCCGTCCAGCGCGCACCCCGCCATGGCCAGCGGCGTATCCTTGCCGCTCGCTTCCCGGTCGAGAACCATCCGGTCGACGCCGGTATAGAGGAGCAGGAAGTCGCCTGTACGCACCTCCACGCGCTGTGCATCCATCGCGCGCAGCAGATCGTCGCGGGAGATGGGCCGGTACTCCGTGCCATAGGCGGTTTTCAGGTTCACCATGACGCCGCGACCCTGCACGCCCGCCATCGCCAATGTCTCTATGCCGAGCGCGCGGGCGCAGGTCTCGCCAGCCGGGCCGCCGGGGCCGCTGATATGATCGCCAGCGCGGAAGCCGTTATAATAGACCAGCTCCGCCACGCCGTCGCCGTCCGCATCGAAGGCGCGACCGCGATGTGACAGCGCGTCCCACTGCGTGGAATGCTGGGTGTAGAGCAGGACCCGGTCATCGCAGGTGGATTCTTCGCCATTGGGGTCGAGGCGGTTGTACATTTCGCCCTCCTCGTCGCAGGCTGCGCTGAGCAGCGGAGGGCGACGAAAAGGCGCGAGGGGAATGGTTGGGACGTTGAGCGGCAGGCTGAGCGTGAAGGCGATGCCTTCGACGACTTCCGCCATGGCGGCGCGGCGGCGTTCGGGCGTGATCAGGTTCATCCGGCCGATCTGATCATCCTCACCGAAATCGCCCCAATTCGACCCTTCGGGCCGGTGCACCCAGCGCGGCATGTTCACTCTCCTTTATGCTATCCGGTCAGGGTAAAGCTGTCCGATTACCCGACGCAAGCCTTCGCGCGTTAACGGTCTGTCCTGGCGTAGGGAAATTACCACATGAGAGGCAGTTTGATCTGCTTTTCAGTGGACGGAAGATTGGGATGTTGTGTTCAAAATAATGAATGAAATGCAGAATTGACAGCGGTTGAGATATTGATTTCACAACATGTCGTGTTAATAGGCCTTCTAAAGTGAGTGCTTACACAACACCCGGCGAACGGGGGCGGGGCACGGGCCTTAAAAAGGGGGAGTTAGAGTGCGGCCTGCATAACATCGTGAGATGAACGCATAGGAAGAAGCCGCGGCACCATTCATTTCGAACATCGACGCGCCAGCCTGAACCATCGCCATTGTCGGCGGAGGCGGGGCTGTTTCGGCCCTGTGGCGGCGATCAGCTGAACCAAAAAAACACAGTGGAGAGGATCGGGGTGGCGGTGAGAACGCCGCCAGCCCTGCATCATATGCATAGGAGAGTGTGAATGTCGTCTGTTATCCGCGCGCGGCGGCGGTTGCCGCTGCTTGCCACCAGCATGATGGCTGGCGTTGCCGTTACAATGTTTGCTCCGGCGGCCCTGGCCCAGACCGAAGCACAGCCGCAAGGCGCGGACGAGAATATCGGCCTGACCGACATCGTCGTGACCGCTAACCGCCGCGAGGAACGCAATCAGGACGTTCCGATCGCGATCACCGCGCTGTCCGCCGACCGGCTGGAGCAGCAAGGCATTGCCAAGGAGCAGGACCTTCAGGCGAGCGTTCCGTCGCTGGTCGTTGGCCCCAACGGGCAAGGGTCGCGCGAGTCGCAGTCCTTCACTATTCGCGGTCAGGGCGCGACGTTCCAGGCATCGCCGGGCGTCGTCGTTTATATGAACGAAGTGCCGCTGCCCGCTGGCATCACGCTCAGCCAACAGGGTGGACCCGGCAACTTCGTGGACCTGGAGAATTTGCAGGTCCTGTCCGGCCCGCAGGGCACGCTGTTCGGCCGTAACACGACCGGCGGCGCGGTGCTGCTGGTGCCCAAGAAGCCGACGAGCGAGTTCGGCGGCTGGATCAAGGGCGAGATTGGCAATTATGACCGCCGTTACGTCGAAGGCGCGGTCAATGTCCCGGTGATCGAGGACAAGTTGCTGGTCCGCGTCGTGGGCGCGTTCCATGATCGCGACGGCTTTACGCGCGATGTCGTGTGGAACAAGGATCGCGACAACGAACATTGGTATTCAGGTCGCATCGGCATCACCTTCAAGCCCACCGAGACCATCGAAAACTACACGATGATCTATGGCTCGAACTCCAAGAACAACGGCGCGGGCTTTATCCACAAGGGCTTCAATATCGCCGGTCTGTCTGCGCTTAACCTGTGCTATGAAGGCGCGACCATTCCTGGCGCTATTGCATCGTGCGATGTCTACCGCGCCGCGTCGGCACAGGCGAACGCACTGGGGCCGCGTCAGACCGCGCTGGGCATTGATATCTTTTCGCGCACCAAGACCTGGGGCGTTTCCAACACGACCGACATCGAGTTGAGTGACGAACTGACGTTGCGCAATATCGTCAGCTTCCAGAAGTTGAAGCTGGATTATGCCTATGACAGCGACGGCACGATCCTGCAGCAGCACGACGTCGATCCCAATCGCCTGCCTGCTCCCGGCCAAGTGGTTTTGCCCGGCGACAACACGCCGCTCACCTATTTCAACGCATCCGATCCGGGCTTCCCGCGCGACGACCTGAAGCAGTTCACGGAAGAACTGCAGTTGCAGGGTTCCGCGCTGGACAAGCATCTGACCTACACCGTGGGCGGATTCTATTATGACCAGCGCCCAAGCGGCAAGCAGGTTGGCGCCGCGATCGTTTACTGCCCGGCGGCGTTCACCGGGACAAATGTCGGCACTCCGGGCATTGCCGTGTGCCCTGCGAACTACAGCACCTACGGCACGACCCAGACGTCCAAGGCGCTTTACGCTCAGGCAACGTTTGATTTCGGGGCGGTGTCACCTGCTCTGGAGAGCCTGCGCCTGACCGGCGGCTATCGTCACACCTGGGACAAGATCCGTGGTTTCTCCACTTCCTTCTTGCCGCAGATCGGCGGGACGACCGCAAAATGTGGATCGACCAGCGCCATCGTGCCGATCGGTACTGCGCTTGCGGATTGCACCTACACCGCGGAACTGAACAGCAAGGCTTCGACCTGGCTGATCGGCCTTGATTACAAGGTGATGCGCGACGTGCTGCTGTTCGGCAAGGTGAGCCGTGGGTACAAGGCAGGCGGCTTCAACCAGCAGGCCGTGTTCACCACTACCCGCACCTTCCAGCCGGAAACGGTCACATCCTATGAAGCTGGCTTTAAAGCCGACTTCCGGATTGCCGATGTTCCATTCCGCCTGAACAGCAGCGCCTATTTGCTGGACTATAAGGACATTCAGCGGGCGGGAGCGGACTATAATCCGGCGTCGGCTGCTGGCGGCGCGGTTGTCCGTAATGCCGATGCGCGGATCAAGGGCGTCGAAGTCGAAGCTTCGATGCAGCCGTTCAAGGGTCTGGAGATCGGCGGCAACTTCAGCCACACCGACGCGAAGTACAAAAATTACGAGTTCACCACGTCCACCGGCGGTTTCGGCTGTAACGGCGTTGTGGCGCCGGGCGGCACGGTGGACCTGAGCTGCCTGCCCTTCCAATTTGTTTCGCCCTATATCTGGAGCATTCACGCCAATGCTACGGTGCCGGTGGGCGACGACATGGGTGAGTTGAACTTCTTTGCGAACTATTCGCACAGCTCGCGTCAGTATACCGATCCCGGCAACGTGCCCGCGCTACAGCCGGGCGCCTATCTGGAACCGTTCGGTTTGCTCAACATGTCGCTCGACTGGAACGGCGTTGCGGGCAGCGGGTTCGATGTCGGCCTGTTCGTCACCAATGCGACCAACAAGCTCTACCGGATCAGCAACAGCAATGTGTATCAGCAGGGTGGGTTGTTGTATCAAACGAGCCTTTATGGCGAACCCCGCATGTACGGGCTGCGCCTGAAATATCGCTTCGGCGGAGAATGATCAGGGAGGGCCGGGGAAACCCGGCCCTTTTTCTTTGTGGACATGTCGGGCGCGGGAGGCATCATTCGGCATCGGCAGAATGAACCGGGGAGAGGATGAGAAATGGCTGTGAACGGATTGCCCGAGCGGCTCACCCGCACGGACATGAGCGCGCAAGAGGCCTTTGCCGCCTTTGTTGGCGGGTGGCAGCTGGTTCTGTGGACGACTTTTCATGCCGATGGCGCGCGGGATCATCCGTTCGGCACCGATGCCGTCGGCCAGATCATGTACAGCGCCGACGGACATATGAGCTGTCACCTGATGCAGGCAAACCGGCAGAGGTTCGGCGAGCCCAGCGTCTATCAGGTGAGCGACGCGGCGCTTGGGGAGTCGATGCGCGGCTATAGCGGCTATTTCGGCCGCTTTTCGATCGATGCGGAAGCGGGGATCGTCACGCACCATGTCGATGGCGCATGGTATCCGGACTGGATCGGATCAGACCAGCCGCGCCATTATGCGTTTGAGGGCGACCGGTTGTTCCTGGAGGCCGCGATTGGCGATGATCTGGTGCGGATCGAATGGCGGCGTGTGGTTACGGATGTGGCTCGGGCGATGGGCGGTGCGTGATCTTCTTACACGGAAGCATCGTCATTAAGGCTGCTTTTCCGTCACCCCGGGTTTGACCCGGGTGTGGATTCACATTCGAAGTGCAACGGGT
>CAMPIM010000033.1 GCA_946886365.1 uncultured Novosphingobium sp. | reverse complement strand
GCAAGAAGGTCGCCGTCATCGGCACCGGCGCCAGCTCCGCGCAGATCGTGTCCACGATCGTCAAGGAAGTGGATGAACTGGTCGTCTTCATGCGCACCAAGCACTGGATGATCAACAATCCCGAAGTGAAGGCGGAAGTCCCAGACCCGGTGAAATGGGCGCTGCGGCACATTCCCTATTACAAGGAATGGTTCCGCTTCCGCGTGTTCTGGTTCGCGGCCGACGGCCTTTACCCCAATGTGGTGAAGGACCCGTCCTACCCCGAAGACGGCATCGCGGTGTCGGCGCTCAATGAAGGCATGCGCCAATATGCCTTGTCGCACATGCATCATAAACTGGCAGGCCGTCCCGACCTTATCGAAAAGCTGACGCCCGACTTCCCGATCTTCTCCAAGCGCGTCGTGATGGACGCGGGCTGGTACGATGCCCTCGTCCAGCCGCACACGACGCTGGAGACGGCGGGCATCGCCGAAATCCTGCCGAACGGCATCCGCACGAACGACGGCAAGTTCTACGAACTCGACGTGATCATCTGCGCGACCGGCTTCAACGCATCGTCGCTGGTGCAGGATCTGGAGATCAAGGGCCGCGATGGTCATGATCTGGCGGTGGACTGGGCGGACGAGGAAGAGCGCGCCTATATGGGCACGACCATCCCGGGCTATCCCAACTACTTCCTGTCGACCGGCCCCAATATCGGACCGAACCACGCAGGCGGCCTCAACATCGTCAGCGAATCGCAGGTCCATTATCTGATCGAATGCCTCGATCACATGATCGCGACCGGCGCCCGCACGATCGAAGTGACGGAGGAAGCCTTCCTGCGCCACAACAAGCGGATCGACGATCAGATGAAGCACATGATCTGGACCCATCCCAAGTCGAAAAGCTATTATCAGAACAGCAAGGGCCGCCCCGTCGGTCCCTGGCCGTTCCGGCTCGTCGACATGTGGAACGAGCTGCAAGAGCCCGTGCTGGAAGACTATAAGTTCGACTGATCGTAAGGACGGGGGGAGGAGCCGGGCTGCTGCGCGGCCAGGCGCCTCCCCTCCCCAAATGATTGATCAGGACAGGTGGGGCCTTGACCGGCATCGGGGGGCGCCTAAGTTAGGCGCTCGTCGTGCATCATATGAGGGTCGACGCTGATGGACGCTCGCCTTTCCGCCGCCTGTCCTTTTCATCGCGAGGGCGATGACCGCAAGTCAGCCGCAGCCGCCGACGCCGGTGGGACCGTCGATCCCGATATGCGCACCCGCGATTTCGCCGAAGCGCGTGCCATCCTTCGCAATCAGAATGTACGCCAGGCCGGCTTCCTCGCCGAACAGGTCGGCAGGATCGGCAGTGCGACGCGCCAGCCTATCCTGTTCCTCGAAGGCGAAACGCATCGCGTTCAGCGCAGCGCCACCGCCCGTTTCTTCACGCCCCGCATCGTCACCACCCACTATCGCGAGTTGATGGTAGAACTCAGCGACATGCTGGTTTCCCGGTTCGCGAAGGACAAGACCGCCTTCCTCGACCAGCTCAGCCTTGAGCTTGCCGTCGCCGTCGCCAGCCATATCGTCGGCCTGACCGACAGCGATCCCAAGGGGCTGGCAAGGCGGCTGGACGTGTTCTTTACCGGCGATTTCCGACCCCATCCGGGCAAGTTGGCGTCATTGGTCAAGTTCGTGCAATCCCAATATCGGGTGCTGTCCTTCTATTATCATGACGTCGCGCCAGCGATCCGCGCGCGGCGCAAGCAGCGGCGGGACGATGTCATCTCCCACCTTATCGACGAAGGTTATAATGGCCGGGAGATATTGACCGAATGTCTGGTCTATGGCGCCGCTGGAATGGCGACGACGCGCGAGTTCATCGTCATGGCCGCCTGGCATATGCTGGAGCGTGAAGATTTGAGGGCCACCTTCCTCGCCGCGGATGAAAAGGGGAAGATCGCCCTGCTGGAGGAGCTGCTGCGGCTGGAGCCGGTCGTCGGCTATCTCTACCGCCGCATGCCTGCCGACGAGGCGGAGGCAGCAGGCGCGCCTCCCGGTGCCGCTGTCGCCATCGACGTACGCGCCGCGAACACGGACACAACGGCCTTTGGCGAGCGGCCTTGCGAGTTTGTGCCGGGCCGGGAAGTCAGCGCGAAATATGGCAATGCGGGCCTGTCCTTCGGCGATGGAGAACATCGCTGCCCCGGCGCGCAAGTCGCGCTTCAGGAAAGCTGCCTCTTCCTGGAACGCCTGTTGCAGGTGCCGGGCCTGAAGCTCGACCGCGCGCCGACGCTGGCGTGGAATCCGCTAGTGACAGGCTATGAACTGCGCAATGCTCTCATTTCCTGCGATTGAGCGAATGCCGCCTGACTGATGAGCAAGATAAGCGAAGAGGATATCGACCGGCTGGTCCCCGCCTTTTACGATCGGGTGCGCGCGGACCCGATCCTTGGGCCGATATTCAATCAGGCGATCGACGACTGGCCGCTTCATCTGGAAAAGCTGAAGGCATTCTGGTCATCGGTGATGTTGGGGACCGGCCGGTACAAAGGGCAGCCGATGGTCGCGCATGTCCGGCACGAACCGCACATGACCGCCGATAATTTCGGCCGCTGGCTTGCCCTGTGGCGACAGACGAGCGGCGACATCCTCGCGCCAGACGTCGCCGCGGCCTTTCGGGAAAAGGCCGACCGGATCGCGGAAAGCTTGCAATTGGGCGTTCAATTCTACCGCGACAGGAAGGCTTAAGCGGGGTGAGCAGGGACGATCGCAACGCAACCGTCCGCCACCAATGCCGACAACCAGACCTCAAAATTCGCGCAGGATTTCGCGCAGCGTGGTGCCTTCATACTCAGTGCGCACCGCGCCCGCCTTCTGAAGCGCAGGAATGACCCCATTGACCAGATCGGGCAGCTGGCGGTTATAGCCGGACCCTTCGATCAATATGCCGTCCCCACCCACTTCGTCCATGACCGCCATCAGCTGATCCGCGACCTCTTGCGCCGTGCCCCTGAATCGGGAGCCGCTGCCCCCTTTCCCTGAGGAAAACAGGTCGCGAAGGGATTTGCCCTCTTCCCGCCCGGCCTTCTTCATATGTTCCAGCGCACTGGTGTGGCCGCCTGCCACAATATCCTGCGGCACGGGCGCATCCACATCGTAGAGCGAAAAGTCGATGTCGAGCGAGGATGAAGCCATCACGATATTATGCTCGAACGCCGCCTGCTTTTCGGCTTCGGTCATTTCGGGCGGCTCTCCGCCGTCGGGCAGGATGTTGACCGGCGTCAGGAAGAACACCTTGATGCTATCAGGATCGCGGCCCTGTTTTTCGGCGCGGTTGCGGATGTCCTCGCGATAGGCCTTCATGCCCTTCACGCCACCGGTCATCATGCCCAGCACGACTTCGGCGTTCTTCGATGAGAAATCACGGCCCCGCTCGGATGCACCCGCTTGCGCCAGAACCGGATAGCCCTGCGGCGACCGCAACGTGTTCAGCGGCCCGCGCGAACGGAAATGCTTGCCCTCAAAATTGACGGTATGGACCTTGGTGTGATCGACATAGACGCCTGTCTCGGTGTTCGCGACCAGCGCGCCTTCTTCCCAGCTATCCCACAGCTTCTTGCACAGTTCGACGAACTCATCGGCGACGTCATAGCGCTCGCTGGGGGGCAGCAGCTTTTCCATGCCGAAGTTCAGCGCCGCGTTCTTCTCGCTCGACGTCACCATGTTCCATCCCGCGCGCCCCTTCGTCAGGGAGTCGATGGTGGAGAGCAGCCTTGCAAGCAGATAGGGTGGGTAGAAGGTCGTCGAAGCCGTCGCGATCAAGCCGATATGCGATGTTTCCTGCGCCATCACCGGGAGCAGCGGCAGGGGATCGAGCTTGGGCGACAGCGTCGCATTCTTAAGGTCCAGCTCCATCGAACCGCCGTAGCGATCGCCAACGATCACCGTGTCTTCGAAGAAGATGAAGTCGAACTTCGCCGCCTCCAGCATCTTGGCCAGTTCCTTATGGTAGGAACCATCCGCCCATTGCGATCCAAGCTCCTTGCCATCGCCCGGCCAAGACGTCGCGCCGAACTTCGTGAAATAGCCAAGGTGGAATTTCGTGTGGGCCATCGACGGAAACCTTTCTCACCAGTATTTCCACGCCTGTTTCCCCCTATGCGTCCGCAGCACATGGGGAAAGCAAACATGCCGCCGGACCCGCTTCAACGGCCCCGACGCTCGCTGAACATTATCAATAGTTGACGTTGTTCAACCAAACGGCGAGTGAATTTATCCGCCCTTGCGGAACGCCTTTTTTCAGGCTGCTTTCGCAGGCGGCAGCCCGGCGTCGGGAATATCCAGCTGCACCTCCCTATTGCGCGCATGATATCTGCTCATTCCGAAGAATATGATGGCGGCAAAGGCGCAGAGTACAAACACGCCGACAAATACCGGAGCATAACTGCCCGCAAAGTCACGCAGCCATCCTGCCGCAGGCGACATGAAGAAGGAGAATGGCAGCGTCATGACGCCCAGCAGACCCAGGACCTTTGGCAGGGCATCAAGGCCATATACCCGAACAACCAGCGCGCTGAGCGGAGGGAAGACGGACGCGCCGCAAAAACCGATCAGGAACGCCGCGACATTCAATGCGACCATCCCTCCCGACATGCCCATGATCGCCCAGGCGGCAGCAAAGCCCAGGCCGACGAGGCCGAGCGTCCTGGCCGGACCAACCCGGTCGCATGCAAAGCCCGCCACCAGCGAGCCGACGATGCTGGCCGCGCCTGAAACGGCGAGCAGCACTGCTCCCGTCTGCAAGGACCCATGATATCCCTCGACGATGGGCAGAAGATGCGCGCCACCTGTGATGGCCGTGCCATTGAGGATGCCGTCACCGACCGCGATCAGCCAGAACAGCGCGCCGCTTAAGATGGCGATCTGTGTCGGACCTGATGTCACCCCCTCGGCCCAGCCGGATTCGTCCGGCGCTTCGACCGGAGGATCGATCACGGTCAAGGTCAGCGGCAGCAACAGCAGATGCAGGCCGGCGAGCAACAGGAAGAAGCTCTTCAATCCATAATTTTGGATGATGCTCACCCCAATGACCGGCAGGACGGTCACGAATAGGGGTAGAAAGGCAATGCCCATCACCTTGCCCCGCGCTTCGGGATACCAGCCACTGGCCAGGACCGCAGGCGGCAGGGCGGAAAACAGGGCAGCGCCGGGACCGATCAGAAGGCCGCATTCCGCCAGCGCGATCGGCATGGTCGGCGCATAGGCCAAAGCCGTATATCCGACCATGGACATAAGGACGCCCGCCGACATGACCCAACGAAGGCCCCATCGACCGATCGCCACGGCTATGAGTGGACCAAATGCGGTCAGCGACAGGACGGCAAGCGACAGCGCCATTGCAGCCATCGCCAATGACGCATCGTACCGGTCCTGCAATGCAAGGACGCTGACGCCAAGACCACCGAACGCACAACCCGTCCCGACATTTTGCGCGAGCATGGCTCGCAAAAGCATCCCACGCTTGCGTCGCTGCAGCGCGATGCCCTGACCATCCATGCCCACAACTTCAGTCATGCATTTAACGCCTTTGCGACCGGACGAGCGATCGTCCCAAAAAATTGCCCGACCACCGCCAGGAAGATGGTAGGCCCATCACTTCTCCAGCGAACGCTTCTTCCAAAGTTCAGGCAAAGTGTTGGCGGCGACCCGGCGCGAATCGACGGGATGCTGGCCCACCCGTTGACGTTCGTCAACTGTTTCATAAGGCGCCATTCCATGAAGGCCATGGTTCGTTCGCGAATGTGCGTGAACACCGCGCCAAAGACCCGTTCTTCGACCTCAACATGGATCGGTCATTATGGTTCCCAGGCGGTCCTGCGGCCAGCCAACGGCGTCCTGGTCGAGGAACTCAGCCGCGCCGACACCGACCTAAACGCGCATCTTGCGTCCCTAGAGCATTTTCGAAGCAGATGGCATCATCTGCTGGCTCGGAAAATGCGGAAAACAAAGGACGAATAGAGCATGATCCGATCCAGTCTGATCGGATCATGCTCTAGATAAAGCTACTCACATCCACGCCCGCCAGCGTATTGACCCCGACCAGTATCACGCTCTGTTCGAATGTGCCGTCGCCATTGCCGTCGTAGAAAATCCAGCCGTCAGTCGTCCCGGCAATGAAGGTCACATGGTTGACGCCCGCCGTCACCTTGGCAGCGTTCAGCGCGTCGGCGAAATTGTTGGTCGCGATCGCCGCCTCGGCATAATCGGCGGCGGGCAGGCTGCCGTTCAGGAAATCGAAATCGATGCGATCCCCTTCGCCGATACGGAAGTCGTTGATGCGGTCATAGCTGGAACTGTTCAGCGATGATGCCAGCCCTGCGAAGACGAACGTATCCGCTTCCGTGCCGCCCGTCAGCGTATCCTTGCCCGCGCCGCCGATCAGGATGTCTGCGCCCGCTCCGCCCTTCAACGTGTCGGTCGATGCCCCGCCATCCAGGAAGTCGTCGCCCGCTCCACCATCCAGAAGGTCGCCGCCGTCTTCGCCAAACAATCTGTCGTTGCCGCCATTACCCACCAGCGAGTCATTGCCCAACCCGCCCCATAGGCTGTTGGCGCCGCTATTGCCGGTCATGGTGTTGGCCAGATCGTTGCCGATGCCGTCGATATTCCCAGCGCCGGTCAGCACCAGCTTTTCGATTTCCGCCGCCATTCGATAGCTGACAGAGGCGTTGACCTGATCGGTGCCGCCGCCCACGGCTTCGATGACAATGTCGTCATTGGCGGCATTGCCGTCATCGGACCAGCTGTCCACCACATAGACGTCATCGCCCAGGCCGCCGGTCATGCTGTCCGCGCCAGTACCGCCGTCCAGGCTGTCATTCCCCAGCCCGCCGATCAGCGTGTCGTTCCCGTCGCCGCCGAACAGCAGGTCGTTGTCGTCACCGCCGTCCAGCAGGTCGTTGCCGCCATTGCCGGACAGATTGTCCTGTCCCAGCCCGCCGAAAATCTGGTTGGCTGCCTCATTCCCGACGATGATGTTGGCAAGGTCGTTGCCGATGCCATTGATCGGGGCAAGGCCGGTCAGGGTCAGCTTTTCGACCTCCGCCGCCATCCTGTAATTGACCGACGCGTAGACAAGATCGGTGCCGCCCGACGCCAGTTCGATCACCTGATCATCATTCCCGGCAAAGCCGTCGTCGGAATAGGTATCGACATAAAAAATGTCGTTGCCCGTACCGCCATCCATATAGTCCGCGCCTGCGCCGCCATCGATGATGTCGTTCCCCGCCATGCCATAGATGGTGTCGTTAAGCGCGGTCGTCTGGTAACCCAGCACGCTCGTCGTGGGATTGATGCTGTTGTTGCCCGACGATCCGATGATGGTCTTACCGATTTCCGATATGTCGGTGATGCTGATGGACAGCAATTGGTCATCGACATAACTGCCATCGGTCGCCCGCACGATCAGCTGATACACGCCGTCCTGGTCCGCATCCAGGCGGTTTTCATAATCCACCGGGGTGAGGAAGGACACCGCGCCCGTCACCGCGTCGATCGTAAACAGCGCCGCATCGGCCCCGCCCGCGATCGCAAAGCTGGGAGCCGTCCCGTCCGCATCGGCGGCTGTCACGGTGGTCACGGCCGTTTGGTTTTCCGCCATGCTGATGGCCGCGCTGGCTCCGCCTCCGTTGGAGGTGATGACCGGCGCATTGTCATTGACGTTGGTGATGTTGATCGCCAGCGTCTGCGCGACATTGTTGGTGCCATCGCTGGCCGTGACGACGACATCATAAGTGCGATCGCCATTGGCATCGCCGGGCGCTTCGAAATCGGGCGCCGCCTTGAAACTGAGCGCTCCGGTCACCGCATCGATCGTGAACAGCGCGGCGTCCGCTCCGCCGCTGATGCTGTATCCCAGCGCCGTGCCATCGGCATCGCTCGCCTGCACGGTCGCCGCCAGCAGGCTGTTTTCCGCAACCGACAGCGCCGCCGATGCCGCCCCGGCGTAGGATGTAAGGATCGGGGCATTGTCATTGAGGTTGGCGACCGTGACCGCCAGCGTCTGCCGATCGGCGTTCGCGCCGTCGCTGGCCTGCACGATCACGTCATAGACATTGTTGTGATCGGCATCCGCCGCCACTTCATAGTCCGGCCCCGTCTTGAAGCTCAAGGCGCCGGTCGCAGCGTTGATGGTGAACAGCGCGGCGTCGGCGCCGCCCGCGATCGAATAGCTGATCGATGGGCCATCAGCGTCCGTCGCCGTCACCGTGGTGACGGCGGTCGCATTCTCATTGATCGTGATCGCGGCGGCAGCGCCACCGCCGTTTGAGGTGATGACCGGGGCGGCCCCATCCGCGACATCCCGCACGGTGACGGACAGGCTTTGGGTATCCACGCCGCCATTGCCATCATTGGCGGCGACGATCAGCTGATAGACATTGTCGCCGTCCGCGTCCGCCGGATTTTCAAAGTTGGGCGCGGCCAGAAAGCGTAGTTCTCCCGTTACGACATCGATGGCGAACAGCGCAGCGTCAGCGCCGCCCGCAATCGAAAAGCCTATGGTCTGGCCGCTGTCCGTATCCGTCGCCGCGACGGTGGTGACCGCCGTGCTGTTTTCATCGATGGACAGCGCAGCGCTCGCGCCACCGCCATTGGATGTGATGACCGGCGGGGCATTAAGACCCGCCGATGGGATCGTCACATCAGCGAACTCGAAAAATTCGACGTTGCGGATCGTCTTCGTCCCCTCGGGCGATCCGGGACGCAGGTCACCGGCAATATAGCTGCCGTCGGGTTGAAGCGTGAAAATATAATCCGCCCGGTTCCCGGAAAATACCAGCGTGTCGGTGTCGGCGCTACCGTCGATTAGGTCGTTGCCCGCCCCGGCCAGGATGCGGTCGTTGCCAGCCCCGCCGTGCATATAATCATTGCCAGCCCCGCCATCGAGCAGATCGTCGCCCGTGCCGCCGTACAGCTCGTCATTGCCAGCGCCGCCATACAGCTGGTCATTGCCGGAATCGCCGTTCAACGTGTCGTTGCTGGATGTGTTCGCGTCATCGCCATATAATATGTCGTCGCCAGTGCCGCCCGACAGCGTGTCGCCGCCTGCCTGGCCGTAAAGGATGTCATTGTCATCCCCGCCGTTCAGCTTGTCGCTGCCCCGGCCACCCCAGATGAGGTCATTGCCAGCACCACCGTCAATGATGTCGTCGCCCGATATATTGTTGAACCCCAGATCGTCGCCATACAGCCGGTCGTTGCCCAGCCCGCCCGAGATATTGTCGCTGCCGCGCCAGCCGAAGATGATGTCGTCGCCTGCGTCGCCCTGAAGGTTGTCCTTGCCAGCGCCGCCCACGATGATGTCGTTGCCCGCGCCGCCCTGAACCAACACGTCCTTGGCATAATCGATGCCGCCAACGCCATGGTTGGTCAGGTCGATGACATCATCGCCATCGCCCAACCAGAACTGCTCGATATTGTCGAAGCCGCCAAAGCCGCCCGAAATGGTCCCATCATTATAGAATATGGCGTCGGACAGGTTGGACCCATAGACGATATCGGTGCCCGTGCTGCCCAGCAGCAGATCCATGGAAATCTGGATATTGGACGCAGCGATCTGATATTGCGTTCCGGCGTCGGTCAGGATTGCCGTGTTCCACACCAGCTGCGCCAGCACGGCATCGGGCCGCACGATATCCAGGTTCGACAGGCGGGTGAAGGCAAAGAACAGGTCCTTCTCGGCCGTGCCGGTGACCGTCGAACTGCCGACAACATTATAATAGCTGGCCATATCGTCTCCCCATCTCGTGCCAGGATGGCTGGGGCCTGCCCCCGGCCCGGAGCGTATGGAAAGCTGATACCCTCGAAACGGCCTGCGCCGCGAAGATCATCGGGATAAAGGTGGCACCCTTAAGGGTAAGGCACCGCCAATAGGCTTATTGTTCGCGGAACGACCGCCACATCAGGTCGGTCAACGGGTCGAACATATATTGCAGTGCCGTGCGCCGCCGCAGGGGAACCACCACCTCCACCGGCATGCCCGGCTTCAAAACGAAATCGCCGCGTGCATAGCGCCTGATGAGCGCGATCTGCTCGGGCGGTATCTGCACTTCCCCCACGAAATAGGACACGCCGGTCTTTTCCTCGACGAAGCTGTCCGCCGATACCCGCGTCACCCGCCCGTCAATGATGGGCAGGCTGCGCGCCGGAAACCCTGCGAAGCGCACCTCCGCCCTTTGCCCCACCGCCAGGTCGTCAATGTCGGCGGGGGAAAAGCGCGTTTCTATCACCACGGCGCCGTTGCGCGGCACGATGTCCATCAACACTTGACCGGCGGCGATCACGCCCCCCACCGTATGCACCGACAATCCGACCACCGTTCCGCTGACCGGCGCACGCACTTGCGTCCGCGCCACTTCATCACGGGCCGCCGTCCATTTGGGCAGGACATCGCCCAGCTGCGTTTCGACGTCCCGCAATTCGGCCGTCACCTTTTCCTGCAACCCTTGCTTCGCCTCCAGCGCCTTCAGCCGCGCTTCCCCGGCCATGCTGACGGAGCTGTCGCGCGCCGCCAGCAACCGCGCGCGTTGCCCGATCAGGTCGGCCTTGGCCCGTTCCAGCGCGCGAATGCGGGTCTTGCTGACAAATCCCTTGGCCGCGACATCTTGCAGGCTGTTCAATTCGTCGCTGATCAGCCGTTCCTGCTCGACCACCGCCGCGACCTGCTCGCGATAGCCCCGCACCTGCGATCCGGCCTGGCTGCCTTCCTGCATGGCAACGCCCTGTTGCGTCGCCAGCAGCGCCGATCGCGCGCCCATTTGCGCCCGTTGCGCCTGCATGGCGGCGTCGGCATCGGCGACGTCCGCCCCGGTCAGCGACCGGAACTCGACCGGCGCAGCGATCGCCGTCCCCGCCAGCTCCGCCCTCAGCCGAGCGCGCTGCGCCATCAGCCAGATGGCCTGTGAAGCCAGCACCCGCTCCTGCGCCGTGACCGCCGGTGCGGCAAGACGGATCAGCACGTCGCCTTGCCGGACCTGCTGCCCTTCCTTCACCAATATCGCAGCGACGATCCCGCCGTCACGATGCTGGACGCTCTGCCGCTGCCCCGCGACCGTCGCCCGGCCCGGCGCCAGCGCCGCCGCGTCCAGTCGGGCAAACGCGGCCCAGCCCAGGAACAGCAGGAAAAACGCCGCCGCGATCAACAGACCGGCCCGCACTTCCCGGCGGATATCCGGCCCCACGGCGGGCACCGTCCCACCCTCTCCATTGGTCAACAGGAGTACGCGCCGCGACCGCATCAACATCACGCCCCCTCCGCCGAAGCCAATGATCGTGTCGCGGTGAGCGCGTTCAGCACCTGATCGCGCGGGCCGCTCATCCGCATGCGGCCACGGTCCAGCACCAATATCCGATCCGCTGGCGCCAGCAGGCTGGTGCGATGCGCCGTCACCATGATCGCGGCGCCGCGCGCCTTCGCCTGCCGCAGCGCGTCGATCAACCGCGCCTCTCCATCGGAATCGAGATGCGCATTGGGCTCGTCCAGGATCAGCAGGGCGGGATCGCGATACAACGCCCGGGCGAGCGCGATCCGCTGCGCCTGCCCCATCGACAGCCCCGTGCCGCCCCACTCCAGCATCGTCTCATATCCTCGGGGCAATCCCAGGATCATCTCATGCACGCCGCACAATCGGGCGGCGGCGATCACCTCGGCATCGATCCTGTCCCTGTCGGCGGCGGCGCTTCCTTCTTCAAAAGCGAAGCGGGCGATGTTGTCCCGGATCGTTCCGGCAAAAAGCGAAGGCTGCTGGGGCATATAACCGATATGCGCCGACAGCGCCTCGTCATCCCATTGCGCATAGTCCGCGCCATCGATGCGGATCGTGCCCCGGCTGATCCCTATTGCCCCGGCGGTCAGGCGCGCCAGGGTCGACTTGCCCGCCCCGCTCGGCCCGATCACCGCCACCAATTCGCCCGGCGCGATGGTGAAGGACACATTGTTGATGATCAGCCGATCCGACTGACGATCATGCACGGAAATATTCTGGGCATCCACCCGGCCGGTCGGCGCGGGCAAGGCGGTGCGTGGGGCCGGATCGAACTCCCCCTCCAGCCAGATCTTGATCTCCGCATAGGATTCGCGCGCCTGCACGAAACTGCGCCATTGGCCGACCAGCTGGTCGATAGGGGACAAGGCACGCCCCAGCAGAAAGGATGACGCAAATATCGCGCCGCCCGAAATCTGCCCGTCGATCGCCAGCAAGGCGCCCAGGCCCAGTGCCCCCGATTGCAGCGCGTTGCGCAGGAAACGGCTGACCATCACCCACCTTCCCGCCGCGAAGCTGGCATTGGCCTGCCACTTAAGCATATCCGCCCGCTCGGCCAGATGGCGGCGCACCATCGGGCTGCGCATGCCCAGCGCGCGGATCGTTTCCATCCCGCGCATGCTCTGGTCCAGGCTGGCATAGGACTGGCTCGCCGCCGCGTTGGCCTGCGCCAGCGGAGAATAAATCACCCGCTCGCTCGCCCACGCTATGACAAGCAGCACCACGCTGCCCACCAGCGCCAGCAGGCCGATCCAGGGATGGATGATGGTGCACACGATGATGTAGATCGGCGTCCACGGCACATCGAACAGCGCGTTCATGACCGGGCCGGTCAACGCCTGCCGAAGCTGGTCGCATTCGCGGATGGGCTGTTGCCGTCTGTGCTGGCCCGTCGCGGCTGGCGGCTGGCGGAGGGCTGCGGCGATCAGCGTGCGCGCAAACCGCCGGTCCAGCGCGATGCTCGCCCGCACCATGATGCGCGAACGAACATATTCCAGCAGCGACAGCGTGGCGAAAGCCATCAGCACCACGATGGTCAGGAACCCCAGCGTCGTGGCCCCTCGGGTCGGCACGACGCGATCATAAACCTGCAACATGTACAGCGTCGGCGCCAGGAACAACAGATTGGCAAGCGCACTGAACAGGGCAGCCCACATCACATGCGCCCGCACCGCATTCAGCACGGCTCTCATCTCGCGGCCTCGCCAACGCGCGAGCAAACGCTGCCGACGACGACTGAAACTGGCAGCGCCATCCTACCTCCCCAAAGCGCGACGGTTCAGCCCCACTCATCCCGTCGAACGCGCTACGGATCAACAGCGCAAAGGGATGCAGGGTGGCAAATCGGGTTGGTCAGACAAACTCTTGCGATCGGCCGTGCGACGCGCAGGCGGGGTTTGGTCGCCTCCGCGTCGCTCACCCTGTGATGTTCAGCTATCCGGGCCGAGGTCGGGCACCCATGCAGCGCCATTGATATGCGCACCTCCATCGACGAACAGCGTGTTGCCGGTCAGGTATCGCGCGTCCTCGCTGGCCAGGAACAGGGCAACGCCGCCGATGTCGGCCTCCGGGTCGCCCATTCGGCCCATCGGATTAGCTGCCGTGGTGGCCGCGGCGATCTCCGGCTCCGTACGTTCAAACTCCCGGTAACCGGCAGAAGCGGCGGCGGGGCAGATGATGTTGGCGCAGATTCCGTAGCCTGCCCATTCTCTTGCCGCGCTGCGCGTATAGGCGCGAAGGGCTTCCTTGCCGACATTATATTCGGCGGTCCCCATATGCGCGTTGACGCCGTTGAGCGACCCGATGTTGATGATGCGGCCCCAATGTCTGCTACGCATGTGCGGGAACGCCGCCTCCATCGACCATTTCGCAGCGTAAAGGCACATGTTCATGCAGGATTCGAACTGCGCGTCGGACAGGTTTTCGATGCGTTGCAATCCGCCACCGCTAAAGGCGTTATTGACCAGGACGTCGATAGAACCGAACCGATCGACGCAGGCCTGAACGGCACCGACGACGTCATCACGCACCGTAACATCACATTTGCGGAAGTCGGCATCCACCCCGAGGGCGCGCAGTTCCTCCACGACCTCCACGCCTTTGTCCGCATTGAAATCCGCGACCAGGATCGACCCGCCTTCCTGCGCAAACCGCAGCGCCATGCCCCGGCCAATTCCATCCGCCGCTCCGGTAATCAGCGCCGAACGCCCGGCCAGCCTTTTTCCCACGCTCACGCCTACATCTCCTACATCTATTGCGTCGTTCCTGGCGACAGGGTTAATCAAACGATGACTCTTGTCAACAAACTAAGCCTGTGGTTTATCGATCGGCGATGGTGTTTAAAGGCGATAGTCGGCAAAGTCCGGGAGAGGTTTGGGGGATATGGCCCGATGATGAAACAGAGTGAAGAAGTTCAACCACCCGTGGCGCTGGTCACCGGGGCGACGCGAGGCATCGGCCGTGCAATAGCCATCGCCCTTGGCCGCGCGGGCTTCGCCGTCGCAGTGACCGGGCGCACCATGGCGGAAGGCGCTGGCCGTATGGAGAGCATGGGGAACACGCCTGTGCCGGGCAGCGTGGCATCGACGGTCGAAGCGATAAGGGCGGCTGGCGGTCAGGCAATGGGCGCGCGGATCGACCTGCTCGATCGCGCATCCATCGATGAAGGGGTCGCGGCGGTACTCGACCGCTGGGGGCGGATAGACGTTCTGGTGAACAATGGCATCTACCAGGGGCCGGTTATCCTCCAACCGATCATGGACGTCGCGCTGGAAGACGCGGAGAGAGCGATCACCGGCAATTTCCTGAACCAATTTCGCCTGAGCCAGATCGTGCTGAAGACGATGGTGGCACAGGGTTCGGGACGAATGATCTTCATGACGACCTTGTCCTCCATCGAAGTCGCCGCCCGCTCCCCGGGGGTCGGCCTCTTCTATCTTGCGCCCAAGGCAGCGTTCAATCGTATCCCGGACCACATCAACCAGGAACATGGCAAGGATGGGATCAGCGCCTTCCTGATCGAACCGCGCTTCACCATGACGGACACGCTGCGCGCGGCCATGGGCGATCAGGCTGAAACGCTCGGATCGGGAGAAGCAGCGCGCGATCCGGAGGAAACCGCACAGACTGTCGTGTGGTTGGCGAGCCATGCGGACGCACCGAACCTGGCCGGACCAGAAATGATCAACGCGCCGGACTTCTTCACCGAACGAGGGATCGCGCCGCCGGGATGATCCCGCCCGCGTCAACGCGCGCGGGATTACAGCGAGTTGTCACCACGCGCACTGGCGGTGCGCTTCACCGACGAGAAACGCTACTTCGTGTCGGGAGCCATGGTTTATCTCGATGGCCCGCTCCGTCAGATCAGCGCCAGGAGCAAGTGGCCCAAAGCCGTAGAGCGATCAATCCGCCATCTGGCTTTGGGCCGTAAGAACGCGCTCTTCGCGGGCTCTGACGAAGGCGGCGATAACTGGGCGGTCATCACCACGCTAGGCCCTATCGCCCACAACTGGTTTCGTGCGCGATGACGTGATTGCCATGGACCTCTGCTTGAGCGGCCCCGTCGGTGAACTGGTCGGCCACCCGACACAAGGGATTGGCGCCTATGCCGACAGTGCAATAGCTCAATTGGTTGACGCGGCGCCTCCGTCGTAGGGACGGTCCGCTACAACTTCGTCCCGGCGCTTGGCCTCCAAAAACCTCATCAATGGGCACGAAGGTCGTTAGCAAGCACAGGAGAGAAGTTCCCACTCTGGATGCCGACACAACGCGTGAACCCTCTTCGCCCGTTATCGCATCGCCACACGGCAGATAGATCCGTCCGGGATCTGGAAAGCTTGATGGCGGCCCATCTTGAACAGCTTGACGCGACGCTTGGCACCCATATCAGCTCCCTGGCCTATGCTATATCATATGTCAGCTGAGAGCGCCTATCTTATCGGCACCGTCATTTTCGGCCTGTTACTAAAGCATTTTCGAAGCAGATGGCATCATCTGCTGGCTCGGAAAATGCGGGAAACAAAAGACAAATAGAGCATGATCCGATTCAGTCTGATCGGATCATGCTCTAGTCTTGCAGGTGTCGCTGCAAATTCAAGCTTGGCGTTTCAGCGCGTGGCTGCATTGGACCACTATTTTCGCCTCAACCACCGCAGGGACGACGCTCGGGGACTATGCCACGCGATCCCGGGCACTCGGTATTTGCGACATGTGCGATTAACCTCTACTTTCTCCTCCTCCGTTTTGCTGTCGGTCCATGGGATCAGAAATAAGTTCATCCACTGCGACGCTTCGCAATCTGCTGGAAGTGTCGCGCGGACGCGAAGAGCACGAGCTGTTCGAAGATCTGCTACGCCGACCGGTGTACGCATCGAACGCATTATATCGCAGGGACAAACGACGCCCGCTGACCGCCCTTATGTGCAGGAGTGGGATGAATGGCTGCTGACCCTGGTAGGCTCTGCCCAAGTCACTCTGGAGGGATTTGGGCAGAGAAGCCTAATCCCAGGTGATCACCTATTCATTCCCGCAGGTGTGCCGCATCTCGTGATCTACACAGCCAACCCAACAATTTGGCAGGCCATCCATGTCGGTCAGCCACGGCCGACGGGTAGCAACCTGTGATCTTCAAGTTTCAAAATGCCCGCCCCGGATTTCAAGAAAAACCTCCCCAGTGGAATTGATCAACATCCGTATTCCCTTTGAGAGGCTTCTGTCTCAGGCCCGATGCTGCGACCGCCGAACGCAAAAGCGCTCTGCGTGTTCGCCCACGGTGCTGCCTTTCGATAAGCAGTGATAAAAGGTTCGAGCCGCGACCAAAAGTGCGAAAAACAGCCCGGCCGTCATGATGGCAGCCGGGCCAGTTGAAAGTCTCAACGGCTATGCCGTGAGCCTTCGGGTCGCGAGCTTTCCTTATCGACCTTGCTGAAGTTGGTCATACCCCGACCGGGGGAGAGCTACGGAATATTTCATCCTGAGGGTTGTTCTTAGCGGTCAAGTTGATTGGGCGTTAATGGCGGATGCTTCGAGCCCTTACCGCCGGAGCATGTCGCTGAGCATCGCCATCAGATCCATCTCCCGAGAGACCCCAAGTTTGGAGTAAATGGATTTAATCTGGGTCTTGACGGTCTGGGTGCTCGTATCCCGTGCCGCGGCGATCTGATCACGCGTCTCGCCTCTAGCGAGGGCCAATGCGACCTCGGCTTCAGCAGCAGACAGACCAAATGCCGCGCGCAAAACAGCAGGGGCGGCCTCGTGCCAGCGCCGGCCCGAGCGGACGATGACAAGAATTTGTGAGGCAAGGCTCAGCCGGTAAGGCTGGGAGGGAAGGCGGCAGACATCAACCACCATAGCCATCTGCTGGACAGCGCCTCCCAGCAGCAACGTCTCGATCCCGAGAGGCTGACGATGCCGCCGCGCGAGGGCTTTCAACAACGCTGCGTCGTCACGTGGATGCGGAAGGCCGATCTTCCCGTCTACTAGCCTAAAACGTCCAGCCGAGAGCAGTGCGGTGGCTTCGGGAGTCTCTCCCTTCAAATCGCCAGCTTCATCGCAAATAAAGATCGGCAGGCCAACATATTCGAGCGCACCATTCGCCAAGGCCGCGCCGCGATTTTCGAGCGCAATCTGGATTTTGACCGCCCTACGCACATGCGGCGTAATCGCGGCGAAAAGCTCGCGCGTTTCTGCATCGGTCCTGCCGTCTTTCCGGCTACGGTTGAGAGCGAGGCCGACAAACCGGCCTCCCCCTTCAAGCAGCTTGGTTTGGCAACCGTCCATGATGTCATACGCGTCGCACATCTCACGATAGAGATCGAAACCAGAGCCGCGCCCGACCGCACGATAATCTGCTTCACTGCGAATGACGAATGGCTGATCACTGAGCGAGGCGCGCACGCGAACATTGATGTTGGGATCGCCGCGCTCCTGCTGGACGAAGCGCGCGACCTCATCTTGACCTATATCATTGATCCAGTTGAAGGGCACCTCGCCGGGCGCAAAACCGATAAGCTGGCCATAAGAGCTGCCAGTCAGTTCCGCCATGGCCCGTAACGCGCCCAGCCACTCATTTCCATCAATGGCAGCCATGGCGAAACGCTCGCCCAGCGCCCAAATCTTATCTTCCACCCTGTTTCGTTCCTGTTCCGCGACCCGGTCAGAACGTAAATATCTTTGGCTGATCCAGCGTGAGAGCGCGTGAGCAGCAAGCGGATTTAGGCAGGTCTAGGAAGAAACACAATATTTTAGCTGCGGCGTTCCGATACCCCGATCGGGGGATGCGAACAGGAATGCGTTTTGCTTATCCCCGTCCCCAATCGTCTGGAGGGGGTTTTACATGATCGGCAGAAATTCTGTGCGCGCGCCTATTCGCCTTGGGCTTGGTCTGAGCGTCAGTGTTCTCGCGCTTGGTGCGAGCAGCGCTTTTGCACAACAGGCGCCGAGCTTGACCTGCCCCGACGGCAGCGCCGGTCCACTCTGCGTCATTAGCAATAGCGGATCGACGGGATCGATCACCGGAACATTGGGAACCGCCCTCATCGTCAACAACAGCGGCACAATCGCTGGCGATCCAGCAATCAGCGCGGGTCAGGCCGTCGTTCTGGCGGTCAATAATGGGAGCGGTGGGGCCATTGGCGGGGGTACGAACGCGATAATAGCGCCTGCCCGGACCGGCATTCCCTTGCTCAGCTTCAATGTGACCAACGCTGGCGCGATCAACGGCAATGTGTCCTATGTCGAACCCACACCGACTGCGCCGCAAAACCCACTGGCTGGCGCGGTTTATTATTATGTGTCCGATGGCGGTACATTGAACGGCAATCTGCAGCTCGGCACGGGCTTCAGCACCGCCAATTTTGTCCAGCGCGGCAGCGATGACGGGGTAACCGGAACCATTGCCGCTGGTGGCGGCATCGACATCTACACGCACAGCTACAGCCAGTCACAGTCGCTTGAGCTCGGCGCACGCGCGCTGCCCACGACCTTCGAAATCGAAGGGTTCGAGGCGCGAGGCGCCGCTACCACGCTGACGCTGTCAGGACAGGGAACATCGATCAGCCTGATGGGCGATGGCAATGTTGTCAACAATGGCACGATCAACCTGCTCAACACTGCCGGCCTCTATCCGCAGGGCGTGACCATCGTTCCGGCTGCGATCGGCTATTATCAGCAGCGCTTTGCGACCTTCCAGCGCTCCAATGTGCCGCCGGGCACAGTTCCGCTCTACACGCCAACCTATGGCGATGCGCTGACCAGCTTCATCAACGAAGGCACCATCAATGGCGACATCCGGATCGCTGCGGCGAGTTTCGTCAACAATGACGAGATCAACCTCGCTACCAGCGGCATCGGTTCGATCATCACGACTTCGGCAGGGGATGATTTCCAGTTCCGCAATACAGGAACCATCGAGACGACTTTCACCGGCTCGCGCTCTTTCACTACGGACATTGAGCGGGAATTTGATAGTGGCGTGAACGCGGCCGTCCGAATCCGCCAGGCCCTCGAGACCACCACTCTGGCGGGGGCAACCATTGAAAATAGCGGCATCATCACCGGCGGACTGGATGCCAATGTTGCGGCGGATGTCTTCTCGTTCACTAATAGCGGCTTAATCGCTGGCATCGATACGAATGGCTATTTCCAGCGCGGCCTGACGCTTCAAGTCGGGGCACTGGATCTGGTGCTGCCGAATGCCAACGACGAATTCAACGCGGACAACGCCTCCATCATCAACACGGCGGATGGTGAGATCAGGGACGGCTTCTACGCCGCGGTCGCTTCTGCGAATCTCAATTTCGAAAACCACGGCACGATCACGGCTTCGGCGCGCGAGGGCGGGCAGGCACTGCTCATCCGCACTGGCCTGTTGCAGGATGATGGTCCGGGTGACGACGATGTCGTGGACATCGCTGCGGAGAACTTTGCCTTCACCAACACAGGGATCATCGAAGGCGCAACCGAGGTGAATATCGCCAACCGAGTGGCGAGCTTTGACAATAGTGGCACTGTGACGCGCACCGAACTTGCCATCAATCAGGCTGATCCGCCGCGCTTTGGCGGCATGTCGGCCTTTGACGTGGAGTCCGAGACCGACGAAAGCCAAACGATCACGTTCAACAACAGCGGCAACATCCTCGGTCAGGACAAGGGCGGCTCGGGCCTTGTTCTCGGCGTAGAGGCTGGCGATGATGAGCTCGTTGGCAATCCGGCGGCCAGTGCGACAGTCAATCTCGTCAACGGCGGTACGATTAAGGCGACCGGAGGCGCAACGGTAACACCGGGCCAGTTCATTGGCCTTGGACAGGACACCGCCTATGTGTCGCAGATCGCGGCGCTGGGCGTGGATGTCGAAAGTACCGGCGCTGGCACAGTCAACATCGAAAATCTGGAAGGCGGGCTTATCCAGGCAGGCGGCGGACTCACCGCTGTGGTGCGTGCGCAGCCCCAGGGCATTCCGCAACCGGTCTGGGTCTACAGTCCGGTCGCCAATACCGAAGGCAGCCACACTGTCGCTGTTGCTGTCGCGGCCAAGACGATCAACATCGTCAACAGCGGCACTATCCAGGGCGGCGCTGGCACCGATTACTTCCCCAACACGCCGATCATCGACAATGCGATTGGCCAGCCCAACGGCTATCTTGCAGGAGCCATCCATACCAGCGGCAATCAGCTCGAGGATGAAAGCGGCTATCTGCCCTCGACCGATCATGTGACGAACACCGTCACCGGTGTGATCATCGGCTCGATCGACCTGAATGCTGGCGATGACCGCATCGACAATGCCGGGCAGATCAGCGGCGATATCTACATGCGCGAGGGCAATGACACGATCGTCAATGCGGGCACCATCACCGGAACGGTACGGATGGGCGAGGGCAATGACAGCTTCACGCACCTGCTGAGCTCAGCCGTGCTGAATGGAACGGTCGATGGTGGCGCGGGGGAGGACACGCTTTCCTTCGATATCACCGGTACGACCTACACCGGGTCGATTGATCCATTACTCCGTCAGCTGTTCGCCAGCTTTGAAGTCGAGAAGATCATTGGCACAGGCAAGGTCGTCGTTCAGCAGACGGTGGAAGTCTCTGGCGGTGGTGAGCTGAACTTGACTCAAGGGTCAAGCATCGTCGTGGCGCCGGGTCAAACCGCGATCAGCGGCGGCACGCAAAGCGTCAGCATCTCGAATAGCGGCGAGGTCGTTGGCAATGTGGACCTTGGCGAAGGCGACAATCTTCTGACCAACGCGACCGGCGGCTCCATCACCGGCAACATCATCACCGGCAACGGCGCGAACACGATCAGCAACCAGGGCGGGGCGATCAACGGGAATGTCGTGGCTGGAAGTGGCACCGACAGCCTGGTCAATAGCGGCACTATCTCGGGCAATGTCGATCTTGGCACGGGCGCCGATATGCTGACGATCGGCACCGGCGGCAGCTTCGGCGGCACGGTCGCCGCAGGTGGCGGCACCGATGTCCTCGCCTTCAATACCGGCAGCAGCTATGCGGCCCAGACGACGATCGACGGTTCGGCGTTCACGGGCTTCGAGCAGGTGAATAACACAGCAGGCGTCAACAGCTTCACCGGCGACCTCAATGTCGAGGAAGTAACCGTCTCAGGCGGCCGCTTCATCGGTCAGGCAGGATCAACCCTGACCGGATCGGTTGATGTCACCAGCGGGGGAACGTTCGGCACCGCAGGGACTGTGAGCGGCGATGTCACGATCGGCACCGGCGGCACGCTGTCGCCGGGCGCGTCTCCGGCTATCATGACGATCAACGGCAATCTGACCATTGCCAACGGCACGACCACGACCTTCGAGTTCGTTCCTGTCGGGCAGAGCGATCAGATCATCGTCAATGGCGGCTCGGTGACGATCGGCGATAACACGACTGTCAATCTCACCGGCTCGCTGACACCTGGCGCGTCGCGTGACCTGATCGTGGTAAACGGCGGCGGCGCCATCACTGGCGACTTTGACATCGTCAATCGTGATCCGGGCATTGTAGGCGTCCTCCGCAACAATGGCTCCACCTTGCAGTTGCTCGGCACCTTCGTGGCGCCCACCGGCATCTCCACCCAGGCCAATGCTGCTGTCGGCTATGTCAACGATCTGCTAATCGCGGCAACCGCGAGCACTGCGCTGATCAATGCCGTTCCGACACTGTTGAGCGGTGGCACCGCTAACGCAGCGGCCTTCGGGCAGCTGACGCCCGAAGCTTATGCCAGTGCGTCTCAACTTGGCGTGGAGCAGGGACTGGCACTAGCGAAGGCGGCCCGCGCAGGGCTTGCCGAAACCACGCGCGAGACAGCGGGTGTCTTCAGCTTCGCGCAAGGTCTGGGCGACTGGCGCACGCTTAAAAGTCGTGGGTCAGTTGGCACATCGACGGCCAAGAGCCACAGCTATGGCGTCGTTGGCGGCATCGGCTTTGGCAGCACGACCGGATCCATCGGTGCGTTCATCGGCTATATCGACAGTCGCCAGACGATCGCGCGCCTTGGTGCACGGACGAACTCCGATGGCCTGGTTGCAGGTCTTTCGGGTCATTTCATGAGCGGTGGCTTCGACGGGACAGTGACGATCGCCTATGATTGGAGCGAGGCGAACACCCGCCGGGCAGTACCCGGCGCCACCGCCCTCTCCGGCGACTATCGCCTCCGCAGCTTGGTGCTCGACGGTACGGTCGGCTACAGCTTCCCTATGGGCAGTTGGGGGGTCCATCCCGAAGTGGGCGTCACTCATATCTCCACCTGTCGTGGCTCGGCGAGCGAGACAGGCAGCGCCGCTTTCGCCCTGTCTGTGGATGGCAAGAAGACCAGCGCGACCTTTGTCGACGGCGCCCTCAAGCTGAAGGGCCGCACTGGTGAAAGCGCGATGTTCCACCCGTGGGCATCGGTAGGTATGCGTCACCAGCTCGAAGGTGAACGCTCCGCCGCTCGCGCGGGGTTTGTCGGCAACGCCGAACGGTTCACGGTCATCGGGGCGGGCCGCAAGGAAACCATGGCAACGCTTGGCGCTGGCGCTAGCTATGACCTTGCTGCGGGACTCAGCCTCTATGGCGCTTATCAAGGCGAATTTGGTGGAGGTCAGAGCCACAACGTCAACGTTGGCGTGCGCTTCGCCTTCTAATAGCAAGCTCTACGAGAACTCTTGAATTCGCAACGGCGCTGCTGACCGCAAGGTCGGCAGCGCTAACTTTATAGCGCTTTCGGGAGAAAATCGCCTTGAGAACGCCCAGCACGACACATGCTCATTCAGGCCGAGTACGGTGGCCAGGTCGAGATGCTGTGTGGCGCCTTGGCAGCATTCGGCTGGTCACGATTACGGCCATCTCCATGGTAGGTCTGCTTACGGCAGGGCGGTAAGAGCAGATGCCGAGATCAGCGCGATGATATCGGCGCTCACCGAATTGCGCGGTGCGCAATCCAACCCGTGTAATTTGCCTCCGACGGCTTATCTGCAAAGCGCTTCGGGTGACAAAGCCCTTTTCGGCCGCTCGACGGTCAACTTTCGCTCATTAAATGCGGGAACGTCCGGTTCCGGCGACTGTCGATCAAACTCTTGCCGTTCCAGGACTCCGGTCGGGACGGCTGCCGGAACCCGTCATTCACGTTTCGTTGAGCAGACCGGCAAAAATATGCCTTCATTTTAGCCGTTCAATTCAAGGTGGCGAAGGCAACCTGGCGCGTCCGGTGTTGCCGCCGCTGATCAACTACCGCTTTGCCCCGTTACTTCACGAACTCTCCGCGGTTCTGTGAAATTTCATTTTCGTAGCGAACTGATTTTTCGCCGGGGTGTGCGGCCACGCCTGGATCACGTTTCAATGTAGATGCAGGGCTCGATCCTGTCTGACAGTTCAAAGGATATATCGGTCCTGACGCCTAAACGTCGAAGCCTTCGTAGCTTGTAGGACCTTGACAACCACCTCGACGCGGTTCTCGGATATAGAGCCGATGACCCGCACAATCGGGGCCAGCATTGTAGACTTAGAGCCAATTTGCGATCCTGCCTTGGAGCTGCGAGCATCACGCCGTGCGATTAACGTTTTAAACCATTGACCCTAAATCTGTCATGGGGCCCAGCACCTTCATCGTCTCCGCCCGGTGGTCGTTGGCTTTTTTAAAGTCAGCAGAAATGACGATCGCCGGTAATTATCATCTAAGAGGTTCGAGCAATGATAGACCGCCGTAATTTTCTGAACGCGGGAATATTGACGGCAGCCGGGGCGCTGATCGTCCCTGCGCGCGCTGCGGAAACCCCGGCGACCCTGTCGCTCTCGCTCAATGGATCGGCGCAAGGGCCGCTGGTGCCCCGCGACTTTGTCGGCCTGTCCTACGAGACGCAGCAGCTTGAAACACCCGATTTCTTTAACGCGCATAACCGCCCGCTGGTCCGCGCTTTCCGTGACCTGACGCCCGCTGGCATTCTGCGCATCGGCGGCAACACCAGCGAGTTTTCCTGGTGGAAGGAGCGCCCCGACGACAAGCAGCCGCCGCGCATCGAACGGCCGATCAAGCCGGGCCAGCCGCGCCCGGACCTCAGCTACGCCGTCACGCCAGCAGCCATCGATGCGCTCAAGGGCTTCCTGGATGCGATCGGATGGCGCTGCATCTACGGCCTTAATCTCGGCAATGGCCTGCCGCGTGACCTGGCGCGCGAGGCAGCCTATGTCCAACGGCGGCTTGGCAAGCAGCTGGTCGCGTTCGTAATCGGCAATGAAGTTGACGTGTTTAGTTCTCACCTGCGCGATCCCAAGACCTGGGGTCCCGACACCTATCTTGCCGAGTGGCTTGCCGCTGCCCATGCGATCACGGCGGCCAGCCCGGATGCCCGCTTCATTCTGCCCGACGTCGCTTACAAGCTCGATTGGCTGCCTGCCCTCGCCGACCGCTGGGCCTCGATCAAGAATCCGCCGCGGATCGAGGCACTGTCGCATCATTTCTACAAGGGCGGTCCCAACGATCCGCGGATCAAGCCCGACCGCCTCCTCCTGCGCTCGACCCGGGAAGCCCGGGAAGGCAAGCTGACCAGCGACGCCGCGCGCAAGATGGGTGTTGCCTACCGCATGACGGAAGGCAACACCGCCTACCACGGTGGCAAGCCGGGCGTGTCGGATAGCTATGTCGCCGCGCTCTGGGCCGCTGATTATATGCTCCAGCTCATGTCGCTGGGCTATTCCAGCGTGAACCTGCATGGCGGCGCTGGCCCTGCGGTTGCCAACTCGGTCGGCGGGCTTGCGGGCGAAAAAATGCTGCCCGACGCGCAGCCCCGCCCGCGCCCCTTCTACACGCCGATCGGCAATATGGACGGGGAAGTGCAGCCGCAGCCGGTCTATTGGGGCATGAAGTTCGCCGGGCTGTTCAGCGGCGCACGCATGCGGACCGTCCAGTTGGACGCGCAGGGCCTCAACGTCGTCGCCTATGCAGCCGACACGGCTCAGGGCACGCTGCTTGCTATCCTTAACAAGGAAGTCGGCACCGACGTCCGCCTGCCGCTGCCCCGCCACCAGAGCGTCGCCACGTTGAGCGGCCCGTCCCTCGACAGCCGCGAGGCCCGCCTGGACCTCGCCTCCCGCAGCGTCCCTGCTGCTACTGTCGACATCGCGCGGTCATCGGCCACTATTGTCCGATTGGGCAAAGTCGTTGCGGCTGTTTGATTGCAGCTTCGGATCCCGCCGGGGTTGGCGTCGCCAAACGCGGCGGGCCTGAAACCTAACAGGGCGAGCTTTTCTGAGTACTCGAAGGAGCTCGATGACAGCCGCAAGCAGTGCTAAAAGTATACGGTTGAGTGCATTATCCTCCCCGCTTGGATAGGTGTCTCGTTATAGCAGCGTATAGGGAGAGGAACGGTGATGAGCAGTGGCGAGTAGACGCGCCGCGATCACCTTGCGCGAGCCATGGCGCAAGGATCTATAGCGTTTCAAGAATGAAGCGGGGTTAGAGCGCATACGATTTCACGGCATATTCAACGATGAACTTGGCGTTGGCGCGGGCGGCAATTTTCAAAATGTAAACGCAGTCTACGACAGGCTTCTGGACAGAGGCATTCAGCCATTCGTGGAGTTGAGCTTCATGCCGCGCGGACTGGCGAGCGGAACCAAGGAATTTATCGCGCCAATGTGACGCCGCCTACCTCATCTGAAAAATGGGGAGAACTCGTCGAGAAGTTCATCCGCCATATTATGCAGCGCTACGGCAGAATTGAGGTGCGGCAATTGTATTTCGAGGTGTGGAACGAGCCTAACCTCAAGTCCTGGTTCTGGACCGGCAGGCAGGAAGAATATTTCGCGCTTTACGCGGCGGGAGCGAAGGCGGTGAAGGCAGTTGATCCTGCGATAAGGACCGGTGGCCCGGCAACATCCGCCGTGCAATGGATCCCGCAGTTCCTGAACTTTTGCGAAAAAAACAATCCGTGTGAAGATTGGGGTCGTCCGTGACGTCCGCCAACCGATGAAGCACCCATGATGCAAATGGAACCTGCTTAGCAGCGCTATCCTAACGGGCGGTGCATTACAGCACCCTTCATTCCTTTCAGCTCCCGGGTCATGTCGGCTACCTCGAGCGAAGCGGGCGCGCATCGCCTACACGACGCGCCGCGGCCTCAAGGGCAAGGCCACTCGGGGTGGCGCTACGGGCAGCAAGATCCTCGGCTATGGGAAGGAGGTTCTCGGTCTGAACGCATCCGGTCGCGAAGCCGACCGTCTCGTCATCAACAAGAGGAGGTCGCGCTGGTCCGCCGAATCTTCCAACTATACGCGGATGACCATAGTCTTAAGCAGATCTGCAAGATCCTGAACACGGAAGGGATCTCATCTCCCCGCGCACGGGAGCGCGGAAAGTATAGTGCAGGCATCTGGAATCCATCCAGGCTCTCGGGGGTAGTGAAGCTGGGTGAAGGCATTCTCAACAACGTGATCTATATCGGTCGGCGCGTCTTCAACCGTCGCAAGTGGGTCGAGATTCCGAACGAGAATCGCGGCTTCTCACGCCGCCAGCGCCTCAATCCGGAAAGCGAATGGATTGTGCGCTATGAACCAGACCTGCGCATCATCGATCAGCAGCTCTGGGACCGCGTCAAAGCTCGCCAGGCGGAAGCCCGCGCGGCTCGGGACGTGAACTTCGGCCTCATCGGAAATCCACTTGCTGGCGCCAAGCGAGCCATTTTTCTCAGCGGTCTGGTGCGCTGCGGCGTCTGCGGCGACGATTTCGTCAGCGTCGGCGGTCGGCGGCGGTGCAAGGCTGCCAATAGGCAGGCGTGTAGCAACAGCTCGATCACCAGCAACCATCTTTAAGAGCGGGCTTTGTCCGGCCTGCGGGACCGTCTGCTCACTCCAGACATCATCTGCCGCTTCGCTGTGCATTTTCAGCGCGAGCTCGATGCGCAGCAGCGTGCGGCCTATGGCCGCCGCGATGAACTCGAAGACGCGCTGGTCGAGACGCGTCAACGCGCCGCCAAAATTCTCCGCCGGATCGAGGAGGACGAGGCTGCACCGCGCTCACTCACCACACGGCTCAAGGAGTTGGGGGCCGAAGAGGAACAGCCGGAACGCGAATTGGCGGAGCTGCCGGAGCGCACGGTGATCCGCCTCCCTACCAATTACGAAGCTATCTACCGCACCGCTATCGCCGAACTCAAGCAGCATCTGGCCACGCGTGAGGCCAATGTCTCGCGTAGCGCGATCCGCGCACTGATCGAGGGTGTGGTTGTCCACGCGGGCAACTGCCGGGGCAGCAAGCATCGCCGACTAGAGTTGCACGGCGACCTGTTCCAAATGGTCGCGCTTACTGAGGCTGCTGTTGCTGGAAGCGTCAAGGTTCAGAACGCACGAAAGGCCTAGTTCCATGGAACTGGGCCTTTAAGTGGTACACCGTTGGTTGCGGGAGCCGAGTTCCACCGCTGTAGAACGCGCTTTCTATTGAACAGTCATGTGATCGGGACAAGGTCGTAAGTAGGTTTACTAACGGTCAGAGGGCACCCGGCACCAGCTGAAAGGTTTGTGAATAGGAATTATGTTAATAGCAACACCATAACTGTCCATGTCCAGTGTGTCCACTGTGAGGGCGGAAAGCTTGCGGTCCGCGGCATGTTTCACCAATATCTGCCACCATGTCGACTGCGACTTCACCGTCGCCTTGGCGGGCCGCGCGCATCGAGTTGCCCGATGGCCGTCGATCGTGGACGGTGCTGGATGACAGCGGCGATATCGTCGAGTGCTGTCGTCGCTGGATCGTTCATCTTGAGCAGACACACGCGTCGCCCAACACCGTTCGGGCCTACGTCCGCCATGTTGTCGAGTTCGCGAATTTCCTGAGCGCGAACGACGCCGGACTCCATCAGGCTGCGGTGCCGCTTTATGATAGCTTTCTGGCTTGGCGGCTCGCCCCGCGAAAAGACGCGTTGCCGAGTCCCCGGTTGTACTGGGAAAGCAGGCAACGAGGGTCTTGGCTCCTGCAACGCAGAACCAGATCCAGCTTGCAAGCAAATCATTCTACCGCTTCTTCAATGTAAGCGCCGACGGAAGGTGGCGTTGACGCGGCCTTTCAGGCTTTCCGGCGTGTCCGTGGCGCCCATTTTTTCGCGAGCGCTTCCAGCCTTTCCTCGATCAGGGGGATATCGGGCTTGGCGTTGGGATCATGATCGTCGCCGAGGGTTTCCAGCGCCTCTTCATGATACTCATGTTGGGGGTCGCCGAGCGCTTCGAGCTTTTCGGCATAACCCCACGGGCCGCCGCAGTCCTCAGGCGGCCTCATGCCCACTGCATCGACGATGAGCGGATATGTGAGGTGCGGGCTGGCGGGGCTGACGCGCTCGATCTTGACGCTATGTTCCCAGGCGTCGCCAAAGTCATAGAGATATCGGAAGCTCTTGCGCCTGGTATCCGCCAGGACCTGAGCGAGGGTGGCTTTACGGGCGTCGAGCGGCCCGTCGAAGCCATAGTCGGGATCGGGGATGCCGAAGCCGGTCTGCCCAAAGCTCATTTCCCACAGGTGAGAGTCCGTCCAGGAGAAGGCAGTCTGGAAGACGGTGTGCAGACGATCGAGCCGGATATTGAGCGGCACCTCCAGGGTCCGGCTGACGGTCGGCGTGACATCGTCCAGCGTAATCCTCATCCGCACCACGGTGCCGTTGCTCACGCAGCCTTCTCCAGATCGTTGGTCATCCTCGATGTCTGCCAGTTCCATGGGAGGAAGTCATCGATCCGATTGATCGGGTGGTTACCGATGCGCTCGATGACGTCGGTGAACCACGCCTCGGGCTCGATGCCGTTGAGGCGGCATGTGCCGGCTAGAGAGTAGAAGAGCGCCGCCGCTTCTCCACCCTTCATGGAGCCAACGAACATCCAGTTCCGGCGACCAAGAGCAACCCCGCGCAGGGCGTTCTCCACCAGATTGTTGCTGATCTCGAGCCGGCCATCGTCGCAGTAGCGGATCATGGCCTGCCAGCGGTTGAGCGGATAGCGACACGCACGCGCCAGATTGCTGTCGGACGACAGACCACGGTTCTGGGTTTCGAGCCAGACGCGCAAAGCCTCCAGTTTCGGCACCGCCTTGATCTGGCGGACACGTCTTCGCTCATCGCGTGGCGCATCCTTGATGTCGCGCTCGATGGCAAAGAGTTCGGCGATCCGAACCACCGCCTCCGCCGCGATCGGCGACGGGCTCTTATCCAGGATGTCGGTAAATTTCCGGCGCGCGTGGCTCCAGCATCCCACTTCGACGATATCCCTGGGCGCCTTGGTTTTGGGATCACGGTAAAGCGCGTTGTATCCGGCAAAGCCGTCCGCCTGCAGATAGCCTTGATAATCGGCGAGATGTTCCGCCGGATGCGCCCCGCCACGATCTGCGCTGAAGCGGAAGGCTACGGCGGGCGGGCTCATGTCACCGCTTGAACGATCATCGCGCAGATAGACCCAGAAGTGCCCGGTCCGGCTGCCATCGCCATTGCCCAGCAGCGTCACCGGCGTGTCATCACCATGGATCTTCGCGGCTTCCCGGATATAGGCGAACAGCCGTTCGCCCAGTGGCGCCAGCAGCCATGCCAGTTTCCGGGCCCAGCGGCTCATCACGTCCCGATCGATGTGGAGCCCCACGCGGCGGAAGATCACCGATTGCCGGTGCCAGGGCTGATGATCGACAAAGCGGCTGACGACGAGATTGGCCAGCAAGGCGCTGCTCGCCATCACCTTGGGCAGCGGCAGATCGACAGCGGGTGCCTGGCGGATCTGCTCGCAGGATCGGCACACCAACCTGGGCCGGACATGGCGGATGACCCGGAAGCGCGCCGGGACATAATCGAGAACCTCAGTGACGGCTTCGTCGATCTGGACATGTAACGGTTTTGCGCCGGTCACCTATCTCATTATGCCACCTTG